>JBKJJZ010000340.1:0-33964 GCA_046597705.1 Vicinamibacterales bacterium
TCGCACGTCGGGATCAAGGAATCGCCGGCTGGCTCGAACAACGTGGTCTTCTCACGCCGGTACGGAATGAACGGTCCCTGGTGTGCCATGTTCGTGACCTGCAACTACATCGACGCTGGCGCCAAGATCGGCTTCAAGCTGGGCGAGCGATGGGCGTACTGCCCCTACATGTACCAGGACGCACTCGCGAACCGAAATGGCCTGTCGCTCATCAGCTCTGCATCCGTAGAGCCTGGCGACATCGTGCTGTTCGACTGGGACGGCAATGGCGTCTATGACCACGTGGGTCACTTCGACAAGTGGGCCAAGCGCGGAGCTGAGTTCGAGACCGTCGAAGGCAACACATCGGTGGGCAATGACTCCAACGGTGGCGCCGTGATGGAGCGCTACCGCTACAACAGCAGCGTCAAGTTCCTGCGCTACACAGGGAAGTAATCCATGCCCTGGTCCGATCGGATCGAGCTGGACATCTCTGAGCTGCTGTCATCGTATGGCCTGGCAGAGGACCAGCTGCGCGATGTCATCCAGCGCTGGGATGTCGGCCTGTCCACGTCCGATCGCAAGCGGCTGCTCGCTGACATCTACGAGATCATCGGCACGCTCGACGCTGCCAATCTGAACTACACACGATCGGCAGTCCTGCGCATCATCGCGGACTCCTGGAAGGAAGCGGATAACGTCGCAGCCGCTGCCGGCGCCGAGACCGTCCTGGCGCTTCGCATCACCAAGGAGATGGCAGCGCAGATCCAGTCTGGCTACTACTCAACGCTGGAGCAGATCCCAAAGCAGATGCGGACCAACATCGAGAGCGCCCTGGATGAGGCGTATCGGCTGGGCAAGGGATCGGGCAGAAGCTCCACCACGGCGCCCAAGATCCGCAAGTACCTGGAGAAGAAGGGCATCAAGGGCCTGGTGCGCGCGGACGGTTCCACGCTGTCGCCCAAGGCATCAGCCAAGGCGATCGTCCGCACCCGCAACACCCAGCTCCAGGCTGAGGCCCAGGTGCAGCGATACACCGAACATGGCTTCGATCGGGTCCAGTACAAGAAGGGTCCCAAGCGCTGCCGGTACGCAGGCGATGGTGGCACCTGTCACGACCTCGACGGCAAGATTTTTCCGATCAATGCGATCCCTGAGTACGCTCGCATCCCGCGTCATCTGTATAGCCAGAGCCGCTGGTTTCCGGTCGCTGAGTAGGCAACCTGTAACGGTCAGACGTAATCGCGCATCCATGCGCACATGACCTTTTCAGGAGACAAACAATGCCCGGTTTTTCCGCAAACGACTCGAAGATCTCTTTCGCTCTGCAAGCAGCGAAGGGAGCTGCTGCAGCTGATGCTGGTATCAGCGTCGGCTTCACTGGCGGCATGGTCGAGAACGCTATCGAGAACGATCGCCTTGGCGAAACGACCGGCAGCCGCGACATCTCGATCGGCTACATCAAGTCGATCAGCTCACAGGGTGGCGCAGAGTTCTACATGCGTGCCGACATCGCAGTGCTCGCCTTCGAGGCAGCACTTGGCGAGCGCAACACGACTGGCGCCGGTCCCAACTACACGCACGAGATCACGCCCGCTGTGGGCAACACGCCCTGGCTGACCATCAAGCAGGTCATCGGTGGCGAATCTGGTGTGACTGAGCGCTTCATCGACGTGGTTGTCGATGAGCTGGAAGTCAGCGGTGGCGACGGCGATCCGCTCACATGCAAGCTCACGGTCAAGGGCCTCGCTGGTGGCACGTTCATCACGGCTTCCTTCCCGGTCACGCCGAACGTGAATGTCATGCCGATGCTCTGGTCGAGCGTTGACGCGACGGTGGACAGCGTGGCTCGCACCACGGTTCGCCAGTTCAGCGTTGCGATCAAGAACAACTACGAGCTCAGCCCTGGCAACGGCACGATCGCAATGGTCGATGCAGACGCCGGAACGCGCGAGGTCACTGGCTCCATGACGATGCGGTTCGAGAGCAACGCGGACTACCGCAAGTTCATGACCGGCAGCGGCGCGGGCACCACACCGTCTGAGTACCAGTTCACAAGCCCCCTGAACCTCACCGCTGAGGCTCGCACGGGTGAGACCCTGGAGATCGACTTCCCGCAGATCAGCTGGGATGGCGTGTCAGGCATGGAGCCTGGCGACGGCACCCTGGTCCAGACGATCGCTTTCACCAGCGAGCCGAACGGAGTTGATCCTGTGATCACCGTCACGATCGTGAACACGGTTGCTGGCACTGACTACGACGCCAGCTGATAACAGCTGAATACACCTCTCGCTTGAGGCTCCATGCAGCAGGCCCCCTGACATTCGTGTCAGGGGGCCTGTCGCGTGTAACGGCTCATCACAAACCGCCGGAGGGTTTCCATGGGCGAGAGCACGCTAAACGATCAACTTGAACAGGTACGAGAAGCAGCCAACGAAACGGCTCGCTACTCAAAGAAGGTGCGCGAAGACTTGCGCGACCTGACCCGCTTCATGCGCGAGACAGAGCGTCGCATCTCACAGCTCCAGGAAGCCCTCGAAGGCACAACCAATGGAGCACACCGTGAGTAATCGAAGCAAGGAAGCATGGAGCAAGAGGGGCGTTCATACGCTCTACCTGCCCAGTGGCATGGACGTAGAGACCAAGCTGCCCAACATTCTCAAGCTGATCAACAGTGGTCGCCTTGAGGGGGACGTTCAGGCGTTCGCCCTTGAGCTGGTCACAGCAGCTGATGAGGATAGCGCAGCAGCATCCACAACCAGCCGCGAAGAGCTGGGTCGCTTGGTCGATCTGCAGCACCACCTGGTGTCAGCAGCGCTGGTTGATCCAGCCCTGTCGCCTGAGGAAGTCAGCGAGTACGTTCCTGACGAAGATGTCGTCGCGCTGTTCAACGTGATCATGCGCTCCGAGTCCGTCGATCTGTACTCCAAGCCCAGGACCGATGGTCCGGCAGATGGATCGATCGATCCAGCGGGCAGTGAGGACGCACAGGCCTAATGGAGCGCGCGCCCTCGACCGCTGATCTGGCTGATGCCAAGGCTCTGGTTCAGAGCGATTACGCCATTCAGTTGGTCGAGGTCTCGCGCTACCTCAAGATCCCAGTCACCTACTGGCTTGAGGATGAGATCACCGACAAGGTTCTGCTCTGGCAGATCTGCGAGGGCCTGGTCCTGCGTCACAGCGCTTACGTGCGCGAGTCGAAGATCAAGGCTGATGAAGCTGCTGAGAAGAAGCAGCAGCTGGACAACCAGGTTGAGAACAGCCGCAAGACAGGACGCGGCCTGACACCGCAAGAGCTGGGGCTGGTCGGATGAGTGCCGGCGCAGTTCGAGTTGCCTACGTTCAGCTGACAGCTGACGCCAAGGGGATGAAGTCTGGCTTCGCGGCAGCGAAGACCAATATCCGCGCGATCCAGGGTGAGGCTACGCGCGCATCCAAGGCCTTCGGCGGTATCGGTGCATCGGTCAAGGGGTTGGCAGTCACCATGGGCGCAGCGTTCGGTGCAGCTGCCCTGATCGGTGGCATCAAGGCCACGGTAAATGCAGCGAGCGATCTCGGCGAAACGATCTCCAAGACACAAACGATTTTCGGTGATGCCGCTGACGGAATGCTCAGTTGGTCTGGCCAAGCAGCCAGCGCCCTGGGCCTTTCCAAGCGTGCTGCACTCGACGGTGCAGCTGGCTTCGCGGTCTACGCCAAGGCTGCGGGTCTGACTGACCAGGAGACAGCCAAGTTTTCGACCGGACTTGTGAAGCTGGCCGCTGACATGGCGAGCTTCCACAACGCCAACCCAGAGGATGTTCTGCTTGCGATCAAGAGCGGTCTGTCCGGTGAGGCTGAACCACTCAAGGCCTACGGCATCCTGCTCAATGAAGCGGCTGTCGAGCAGGAAGGCCTGCGCATGGGTCTCATCAAGACGACCGTGCCAATGGGTCAGCTCAAGAAGGCTCAGCTCGACGTTGCAGACGCCCAGTCCAAGCTCACTGAGGCGACTCGTCAGTACGGACCAGGCAGCAAGGAAGCGATCACCGCGACGGCTGAACTGGAGAAGAAGCAGGCCTCTCTTTCCAAGACCATGGAAGGCAAGACCCAGAAGCTCACGGATCAGCAGAAGGTGCTGGCACGGCAGAGCTTCATCATGCGCAACGTAGGCGCCGCGCAGGGCGACTTCGCTCGCACGTCCGGCAGCCTCGCCAACCAGCAGCGCATCCTCAAGGCTGAGCTGGAGAACATGTCAGCCAGCGTTGGTCGCGTGTTCCTGCCCTACGTGCTCAAGGCTGTGGCTGGCCTGCGCGAGTTCGGTCGTTGGCTGGTCAAGGTGGGCAAGTCGCCTGAGTTCAAGGCTGGCGTCCAGGAAGCCAAGAACGTACTCCAAGGCTTCCGCGAGTTCATCGGCCTCATGGTTGGAGACTTCAACCGCTGGCGCGACGGCAGCAACAAGGCTGGTGTGTCCGCTGCTGACTTCAAGGATACGGTCAGCGATCTGTGGAACGTCCTCAAGGGCGTAGGCAACTACCTCAAGGAACATCGCGAAATAGTCTGGGCCGTGATTGGCGCTTACGGCGTCTGGAAGACGTACACGCTCGCAGTCGCCACAGCCCTCAAGGTCAAGGCCGCTGCGCTCATCGTTGCCAAGGTTGCAGTCGCTGCCTGGCGCGTCACCGTTCTCGCAGCTCGCGCTGCCGTTCTGGTGTTCCGCGCTGCGATCCTCGCGGCTCGCGTGGCGATGCTGTTGTTCAAGGCGGCGATGGTCGCAATGAAGTTCGCCGCGTTCGCCGCTGGCTTCCTCACCGTGAAGGCTGCTGTGGTTGCCTACCGCCTGGCACTGCTCGCAGCACGTGGCGCGATGATCGCATTCAGCGCCGGAATGGCAGTGCTCAAGGCTGCCCTCGCTGGAGCGCGCATCGCAGCTCTCGCACTCAATGCCGCTTTCCTGGCCAACCCTGTCGGCCTGGTTGTCATCGCTATCGCAGCCCTGGCTGCTGGCATGGTCATCGCCTACCGCAAGAGCGAGACATTCCGCAACATCGTGAACGCTGTTGGCAACGCGCTCAAGCCACTTTGGGACATGCTCATGAAGAACAAGCAGGCCTTCCTGATTCTGCTTGGTCCGATCGGCATGGTCAGCGCTGGTCTCATCACCCTGTGGAAGAAGTCAGAGACATTCCGCAACATCGTTCGTGGTGCTCTCACGATTGTCCAGGCATCGTTCAAGGTCATGGCGTCAGTCGCCAAGGTGGTCCTGCACGCGATCGGTGGATACCTCAGCTACATGTGGGGCCAGGTGCAGCGCGCTGTCACCATGGTTCGGCAGATCATCCACGGTGACTGGAAGGGTGCCTGGGCAACCTTCAAGACGATCCTGGCAACAGCCCTGATCGCGGTCCAGCACATCGTGGGCAAGGTTGCCGGCTACATCAAGACTGGTTTGTCCAAGGCTGCATCCGCTGCCTGGGAGAAGGCCAAGCAAGTCGGCAGCGACATCATCGCTGGCATCGTGAACGGCATCAAGGAGAACGCTGGCAAGGTAAAGGCTGCCCTGCTCGCGGTGGCCAAGGATGCCTGGGACGCCGGCCTCAAGTTCATGCACATCAAGTCTCCATCGCGCAAGGCCGCGAAGGAGATGGGTGGACCGATCAGCCAGGGCATCGCAGTTGGCATCCTGTCCAAGAAGCAAGCCGTCACAGATGCCGTGATCATCACCCTCGGCGCTGCTCTTGTCGCTGGCAAGAAGTCGATCAGCACCACTGGCAAGCAAGTGGACAAGTTCGCCGGACTGACGTTCGCGATGAGCGGCAAGAAGATCGGCGGCAGTCTCAACGCCTCGATCGCCAAGGGCATCACCCAACAAGGAAACACGGCAGTCAAGGCTGTCCGATACCTGGGCCAGGAACTGAACAAGGAGATGGCGTTCGTCGCCAAGGTCACGTCTGGCGTGGATCTCCAGGCGGCACTGACCGGCATGTCCGATTCCAAGCAGGACATCGATCGCAATCTCGCCTACAGCAGGGTCGCTTACTCGCGCCTGTACGCATGGCTGCGCTCGAACCACACCAAGCTCAATGCTGAGCAGCGCGATGCTGCACTCCAGCAGCTGAACGACCTCAGCGGACGCATCCAGGATTCACAGGGCAAGCTCGCGACCATGGCCAAGGAGACCATGGAAGCAGCTGCGAAGTCAGCCGCTGACGCGATCGCCAACTTCACCAACGGGATCAAGGCCAAGATCGAGCGCATCGACGCCAAGACCGCGCTCAAGAATGCGATGAGCGGCATCGGTGAATCAGAAGCCGATCTCAAGCGGACACTCGCAGCAGCTCGAACCCAGTACAGCCAGCTGTTCTCATGGCTGCGCCGCAACCAGCAGCGCCTCACCACGGAGCAGGCAGCTGACATGGCCTCGATGCTCGAAGGCATCGGCCAAAAGATCAAGGACACCCAGGCCAGCATCGCCGGCATGGCCAAGTCTGCATTCGACAGCTTCACGGAGAAGCTCAACCTGCAGGACGTGAAGGCCCAGGTCGTTGATGCGCTGAGCCTGGACGCGAATCAGATCGTCAATCCGCTGCTGCCGATGGACGCCACGATCTCCAAGATGCGCGATCGTTATGACGATCTCTATGACTTCCTGTTCGCGAACCAGAAGAAGCTGACCGCTGATCAGAAGTCGCAGCTCGCCAGCCAGCTCATCGACCTCAAGGGTTCGATCGCATCCGCGCAGCAGGCACTTGCTGACCTGGCGGTAGCAGCAGCTGAGGAAGCTGCCCAGAAGATCAAGGACATGGTGACGCACCAGCTCGACACCATCAACTCAGAAGGCAATCTCAAGCAGAACATTCTTGAGTACCAGCTGCTGAGCGCCACACCAGAGCAGTCCACCCAGCTGATCGCTGACCAGCTCGCAGCAATGCGCGAGCAGTACTTCGGCATCAAGGGCGTTGTGAACAACGGCCACGCGATGAGCCAGCTTTCGGCACAGGAGCAGGCTGACCTGTACTCGCAGCTGACCAGCATGTTCAAGGCGATCCGCGACTTCGAAGCGCAGTACAACATGCCAGCTGGCGCGCTCGCGCATGGCGGCATGGCACACGCCGGCAAGAGTTACCTGGTGGGAGAGCGTGGGCCAGAGCTTTTCACGCCTGTCGGCACAGGTCGCGTCTACTCGAATACTGACACCAATCGCATGATCGGTGGCGGAGACACGCATCACCACTACAACGTGACGATTGAAGGCGGCAACCAGAAGGACGGCAAGAAGCTGGCCAATGAAGTGATCAAGGAACTCAGTCGCAGCGTTCCTCACATGCGCGGTCTCGCGTCCAATGGAGGAAAGGTCTGATGACGTACTACACAATCCTGCGCAGTAATGAGGATGGCGACGATGGGCTGATGATCGCCCAGGATAGTCCAGTGAACTATTGGATCAATGCTGGCGATGATCCAGGCGCGCCTCAGTGGGACTACGCAATGCCCAGCGGCTCAGCTGAGTACAGCGTTGTCAGTGCCGCGACACCGCTGACACGCGACTACAAGATGACCATCACCGTCAAGGGTGGTGGATCGATGACATTCGACCAGGCGCGCAGCGAGCTGTTCCAGCTGTTCAACCGCATCCGCACCAATCGCGGTGGACAGCTGATCACCAAGCATCCGAACTCGGACATGCCGCTCACGTTCGATGTCGTCAGCGTCCAGATGGATGGACCAACCAACTCGCGCCAGGCGAACACTATTGGCTCGCACGTGGTTCCGATCACGCTGGTGCTCAAGCCCTTCGCCAAGCTGCCGTCATCGAGCGTCGAGATCAACCTGGCTGAACGCAACACTTACACAGACGGCATCGCCAATCCGGTGGGCAGCGACTGGCAGGTTCGCAAGAACACGTCCGGCACAACCTGGGTTGATGTCGATCAGTCACTGCTGCACGATTCCGGCGCCACATATCCAGGAGCCAAGACATCGACGACCGCAGAGAACCATGTCTGGATCTACACAGGATCTGACGACCTAGCGAATGAGATCTCGATCGCGCTCGACACCAAGGATTTCACCAGCACCAACGAGCACGCGATCATCCTCAAGTGGATCGATGACAACAACTATCTGGAAGTCGCATTGCAGCTGAACGGCGCAACGTACCAGATTCAGCTCGCGTCAATCTGGAATGGCGTGCGCACTATCATCATGAGTAACGCCAAGACATTCCGTGCAGCGACAGCATTCCGTGTGCGCATGCAAGGCGCCACCGTCCTGATGGAACACTATGACACCTATCAGGCCAACATCGAGATCCCATCCAACACCAACATGATCTACACGATCCCAGCTGGGGTGGTGCGAGATCGCTATCGCTTCCTGCCAGCGCGCTTTGGATTCCGCATCAAGACCTCTGTCAGTGGTGTCAACGGACGCGCGATCTGGTGCCGATTCGATAATGGTCTGCAGCGCGGCGACATGCGTGGGAACCAGTTCTCTGCTCATGTCGGCGGAACCGCGCCAGCACTGGTGAACATTGATCAATATGTGTCGCAGGGAAGTGGCATCTTCCCACTGGTTTCCAATCACATCGCGTGGTGGAAGACATTGCCCAAGCACAACCTGGTGCACAATGGTGGATCCAGGCAGCTCTCACCCGACGGTTGGCGCGGCACGGATCCTGCTGCCGGCCACGCTGCATCCACGGTCACGAACTCAGCCAGCTACAACTCTGCGCTGGGATCAAGTTATTCCGATAGCGCAATCAAGTGTGTCACTACCGGCGCAAATGCGAATGAGGGTTGCAGCTACCGCATGTTCCGTCGCCTTCGACCTGGTGACAGGGTGTGCGCGAGTTACTGGGTGTACGTGCCAAGTGGCACGCCATCGCTCGCTGGATTCCTCAACGTGTGGGGCGCACAGCAGACAGCAGTCGTCTTCACTCAGACAGCAGCAAGCTGGCAGCAGCACTTCTTGGAGTGGGATGTTCCAGAAGAGAACTCAACGACGGTCAACACGGCGTCAGATCTGACGTTTGGACTGATGACGAATGGGACCATCGCCACCACGTTCGCACTGAGCGATGTGCGTGTATGGGTTGAGCGATCCAACGATCGTGACGGCAGCGGAAACCCTGTCCCACCAGCTCTTGTGGGTGTCACTCAGATCAGTGGTGGACTGCGTACATGTTCCGGTGGATTGCCACCAGTCGGTTGGATTGACACCAGGTCTTTCATGGCCGCAAACAGCGTCGGTCATCCCGCTGCCGCTGCTGCGAACACGGATCTTGCAGCCGGATCAACACTGATGAAGCTCGCGTTCCCGATCCTGCCATGGCTGTACATTGCAGACCGTGGCAAGACGCACGTGTCATTCACGGTGTACGCCCAGACATCTGGATCATCGGCTGCGTCACCAACGATCAATGCGTACATGGCTCGCGAGCAGGATACGGCAGTGACGATGCCAGTCACTCCATTGGAGTACGCCGCTGGGGCCAGGGCCGTATCTCAGACTGGTGGCGCAGGAACCATCCGCAACACCCGCATCGGAACTTTCATCATCCCTGTTGATCAGGTGGATGAGCCATGGCTGCTGTTCTTGGAGCTTGCACGCGCATCGGTGGCAGGTACCTTGGGCGTGCGAGAGCTATGGATCATGCCGACAGATCAGTTCTTGTACACGCCGGACGGAATGTCCAGCGCATACCAGGCGCCATTCATGCGCTACACCTACGGCAAGCGCACCACCCGCTGGGACCGCTCAGGATTTCTGGGAGTTCGACCCAGCACCGTCGCGCGTCCATATCGCGGAACTGCCGTGGGTGGCCTGGGTGGATCAAGCATCATCTTGGATCCGGGCGAGTGGACTTTCATGCAGGTCATCAACGGCATGGTCATGGAACCAAACAGCGCCGGCACAATCGGTGGAGCGTCCTCACCGTTTGTCATCTCGCATCCACTGATCACGCGGCGCACATGGGGCGTCCCTGATGAGTGATCATGCCCAAATAACCATCTTCACCAAGGGTCTGCTTGGCGACTGGACTGAGATCGGCACTTACTATGAGGCCGGCATCTACGCGGACTTCGACTCGATCGAGTGGACGCACAGCTCCAGCGGTGGTCCGCAGTCTGCGTCCTTCAACGTCAGGCGCGATGGCGACATGGCATGGCCCGACCTGCGTGCAGGCTGCGCCGTAGCTATTCAGTGCGACGGCTACCCCGTGTGGAGCGGTCGCATCGCCAAGACGCCAAGGACTTTCGGCGATGAGGACACGATCTCAGTGGAGTGCGAGGGTTGGATGTCAGCCCTGGAGCGCATCCAAAAGGACAAGCTGTTCATCCAGTCCAGTCTCGACCGGCTTGCTCCAATCTCAGAAACGACGCTCGCGGCAGCCAATACGGTCACGACTGACGTGTCTGACACAGGGCTGGCTCACATCACTCAGCCAGCTGGCACCGTGGCTGCTGGTGTGTTCGGTGGCCTGTACGCCGACTCGGGACCGAACAACAGCTGGGCGCGCGTGTACTGGCTTGGGCGCTTGCAAGCTGTGTCGCCGGACGCGACCGCGTATTACGCATACGGGTGGCGAGCTTCCATGGCAGCAGGTAGCGCCTGGACCAGCTCTGCTGTGTGGCTCAACTGCAACTTCACACCGAACCTCGACGCAGCGGGATCGAACACGATTGCCGGACGCTATTTCTGCCTGTACTACGAGCGACCGTCAGCAGCTGCCTACGGCTCATCGGTAGACATGCAGGTGTACAAGATGCGCCTGGCGACTGATGCTGCCTACATGAGCAGCGGCGGTGTGTCACTGCTCACGCCAGACACGATCGTCAAATGGGCATGTGCTCAGGTCCCCGCGCTCAGCACTGACTACAGCGCAGTCGCTGCTGTTGCCACGGTGCTCGAAGAGTTCCCATCCCAGGGCGGGTGGCGTCCCGTTTCTGAGTACGTCACTGAGGCCAACGCATACGCTGGCTATCAGTTCCTGCTCAGCCCAGACGTAGCGCCTAGGGCTATCTTTCGTCCCGCGCCGACAGTTCCGCGCTGGCAGATCCGCAATGTTGATATTGCTGACGGCAACGCCGATGACATTGCCTCGCTGTGCAACCAGGTCGTCGTCACCTACACGTCGAGCACAGATGGCACGACCCAGGAAGTCGTCGTCAATGCAGCGAGCACCAACTACCTGACTCGACTGGGGCTGACGCAGACCGCGCTCATCCAGGCACAGGGCACACAGTCTGCAACCAGCGCGACAGCCCTGGGCCAGATCTACCTGGACGCTCACTCAGCTCCACCTTTCAACGGCAGCTGCACGATCACTGGCAGCGTCGAGCAGTACGGCACAGGCACCCAGGTTTCCGCCATGTGGATCACCGCTGGTGACGTGGTGATGCTCGCTGACACGATCGACACAGCGACCGGTAATGCTGGCCGCAAGGCAGTGATCACAGAGGTCAAGGTCTCGCCTTCATCAGGCACCACGGAGCTGACGCTTGACGGCCAGCTCACCATCATCCAGGCCCTGGCGAACCTGGCGTAACGGCGAATCAGCATGTCAAAGTTCATCGATCGAATCCGTCGCGCCTACGCCCAGTCCAGCATCAATGAGTTTGTCTGGCCGAATACCAATGTCGAATACGGACAGCTGCTCTCTGATGCGCAGCGATGCTCGAAGTACCACCGCTTTTCCAAGATCTACATGGGACAGTTCAAGGGACTGCGCCCTGCTGATGATCTTTTCTTTGGCGGCACATTGCCGTCCAACGCAAACCTCATGGCGCGCGCGGCTGACACGCTGCACGCTGCTATTGCGCGAGAGGCGCCTGTCGCCAACTCCAGCCAAGCGCGCCTGCAGCAGTTCGCTCGCGAGTGGCTGTCAGATGATCGCGTATGGGACGAGATCTCGCAGAACATTCACACCACGATAATCCTGGGCGATGCCACACTGCGCGTCGAGCTGGATGGGGGAGAGGTCCTACCCGTTGCTGGTCACCCGGCAGCGTACTTCCCGACACTCAATCCTTCACGCCCTGACCGCGCGCTTGATCACGGCATCGCTTACCCGTCACTGAGTGGCGGCGACGAGATGATGCATCACCGATGGGAGAAGGACCTGGAGACAGGCACCTGGCACATGCTCACTGGGACATTCGATCGGCGCAGCGGCGCTGAGGGTGGACCGCCTGCTGGCTCTGGCTATGAAGCAGACGAAGATCTGGGCATCAAGATCAGTCCGTTCGTCCACACCTACTGTCGCCGGCTCGCTGGGACCTACTGGGGCAAGGCAGCCATGGATGATGCTGAGGGCATGGTCCTGGAGTTCGCTTCACTCATCGCCAAGATCGGCGTGATCGCTTCCAACCACAGCACCAACATCAAGGAGGTCGCGCCGGCAGAGGCGTTCGACGAGCGCGGCGACCTGATCTGGGAGCTGGAAGCGCCACTCAAGATTGATCGCGAAATGGCACCGCACTGGAAGAAGGCCGAATATGGATTCATGGAAGCTCCAGGCGGCGGCATCATCGAGCCACTGACCGCCTTCCTCGACGACCTCAAGGAAGAGGTTTTCGCATCCTTTGGACTGACACCTGGCGTGTACGGTGAGACCGGTGGAATGCGCGATGTCTCAGAGCCTGGTATCGCTCGCGCGAACCTGACAACGGAGTACACGGTGCGCATGTGGCAGTCTGCCTATTCGCGCTTCCTCACGCAGCTGGTTCTCTCTGCATACGAGATGACGCGCGTGACGGTGGACAGCTCACTGCCAGAGCTGGAGAACAAGACGACCATTGACTGGCAGTGGCAAGACTTCGCACCCGAGAGTGAGCGCGAAAGCGCTGACCTGGCTGAGATCGAACTGCGCCTTGGTCTGCCCAAGCGTGTTGTCTGGGAACGCCGACTCGGCATAGCTAACGCGCAGGAGTTGATCGATGAGGCAGCCAAAGAATCGGCTGGCCAGTTCATCGACCCAAAGCGCGGCGATGACACCGATCTCGCAGACGACGAGATCGACCTAGATCAACTGGCCTAACGCCCAATATTCAGGGATCGATGGCCCGGCAGATGGATCGATTGATCCACCGGGCCTGCAAGCTCTCATCGCTCTCGCGTAACGGATCGGCAGCCAAGCTCCAGGCGTGTGTGGAGCGATAGCCAATCCCGGCGACTGAGAGGATGACCATGAGCGAGAAGAACGAAGAAGCTGGCAAGCAAGAAGCCGGCGATGGGCAGGACAACGCAGTCCAGTTCACCCAGGCTGACTTGAACGCAGCCGCATCCAAGACCCGCAAGGAAGCTGAGGCCAAGACGCAGCAGCGCATGCTGGATCAGCTTGGAGTCACGAACCTTTCTGAGGTATCGGCAGCACTGCAGGCCGCGCGCGAGCGCGAGGACGCAGAGAAGACCGCAGCAGAACGCCTTGCAGCAGCTCAGGCAGAGCTTGAAGAGGCACGAAAGACGGCAACAAGCGCATCGGACGCGCTCTCAACCTATGTTCAAGGACAGCTGGAAGCTGAACTTGACGCCATTCCAGAGGCCAGTCGTGCGCTGATTCCCGCTGAATACGGCGCACAGCAACAGCTCGACTATATCCGCACACACCGCGATCTTCTTGGAGCTGCGAGCGCCAAGAAGGAGTCAGCTGGCAAGGCTGGAAGTGGTGGCGCGTTCTCTGGTGAGGATGTCCCGACCGCTGAGAACTATGACCAGCTGCGCCCGATCGCGCAGATGCGCTTCCGTCAGGAGCATCCTGAGCTAGCCAAGCAGTATGAAGCTGGCGCCCATGCACGGCGCATGGCTGCACGTCGCCAGTCCTGATTGATCTCTGGTCTTTGTAACGGCTACCCGTAATCGCGGGCAGCCGTCCGCACTGACAATCAGAGGATTCTTTTTCATGGCTTACAACTACGCAGCAGACTTGACCGCCTTCCAGGGCGAGAACTGGCTTCCCGTTTTCAGCGGCGAGGCTGACAAGCAGCCGCTGCTCCCGTTCATCGCAAAGCGCCACGACATCGCGCAGAGCGTCGGCAAGAAGGTCATCTTCCCGATCATGCCGCGCCTGACAGCGTACAAGCCTACGAGCGATTCTCAGGCAACGCAGTGGCAGACCATCACGCCTAGCGTGTTCGAGGCTGAGGCCTTCGAGCTGGTCGTGCCGGTTGCCATGGGCAGCTTCGCGCAGGTCACAAGCATCATCTCCATCGACGACCTTGTTCAGGAAGTTGCTCGCGCTCTCGCTGAGGGCCTGGAGAAGGAAGTCATCGCTGAGGCCGTCAATGGTCCCGCCGATGAAGTTGGCACAGACGCAACCGCACTCACGGTTGCAACTCTCGATGACGCAGTTGCACAGGTTTCCGGTCACGAGCAGAACGTGCTCGGCTGGCTGCTCTCCAGCGGCGGTGCGAACCAGCTGCGCCAGGACGCTGCGGTGCTCAAGGCCAATGAGTTCGGTCGCTCCGTCCGCATTGATGGCGCTCGCGCACTGGGTACGCTCTACGGCTTCACCGCATACAGCTCGACCCTCACGCCTGAGCAGACAACGGGTGACGCATCCGCGCTGCTGGGTGTTGGCACGCTGCACTACACGGTGCTGGGCGAGGTTGCCCTGCGCGAGGACTACGACATGGACCAGCGGTCTGATCGCCTCATGGCGCACTGCACGGTGGCTGTGAAGTACTTCGAGCAGCACAACACCAAGGGTGTTCGCATCCTGCACAGCTAATCGCTGACAGACACATACTGACTAAGGGGCATGGCTTTGGCTGTGCCCCTTTTTCTATGCGCGCGTGTGCGTAACGGGTTGGCATGGCCGGCTATGTAACCCTTGAAGAGTGCGAAGACTTTGGCGTCAGTATCGAACTGACGGAACTGGAAATCACGCGGGCCAGTCGCCTCATCGACAATCACACAAGCTGGCCGATCAATAGCAACGGCTGGAAGTTCCCGCGCGTTCTGAACGCTGCTCAGGGAACGCCTGACGATGACGGCGATGTGCCTATGCCGATCAAGCACGCGACGATCCACCAGGCCGAATGGATTGCACGCTGGGGCTACGAGTTTCTGATGGACGGTGGAGATGACTCCACGTTCTCCAGCACAGGCGCAGCAGGTTCCACACAGCGCCCTGACGCACGCACACCGCTGCTCGCGCCGATGGCCCGCGTCCTGCTCGCGCCATTCCAGCAGAGCGTTGGCCGTACTGGTCGACGCCATAGCTCGAACGTGCGCATTGCGGGTGGATATGGCGCCCAGGTTGGCGATGGTGTCACTGCGCCACACACGCATGTGATCAGCGAGGTTGATGATCTCCAGGCAGCGCTGGATGCCAAGGCAAATACCAGTCACACGCAGGCGATCAGCACCGTCACCGGTCTCCAGACAGCGCTCGACGGCAAGGCCGCGACCAGCCACACCCAGGCGATCAGCACGGTCACCGGACTGCAGGCTGCGCTCGATGCCAAGGCTGGCGCAACACACACGCATGCGATCGCTGATGTCACAGGACTGCAGACTGCGCTGGACGGCAAGGCCGCGACCAGCCACACCCAGGCGATCAGCACCGTTACCGGACTACAGGCAGCGCTCGATGCCAAGGCAGCGGTCAGCCACACGCACACGCTTTCGCAGATCACAGACGCCGGCACCGCAGCTGCACTCAACGTGCCGGCAAGCGGCAATGCTACGAGCGGCCAGGTCGTCAAGGGCAGCGACACGCGCCTGACAGATTCACGTACGCCTAGCGGTGGCGCTGGGGGAGTGCTCAGTGGCAGCTTCCCGAACCCAGGTTTCGCGGTAGACATGGCCACACAGAGCGAGCTGGACGCTGAGGCAACTGCACGCGCAGCAGCTGACACGGCAGAAGCTGCCGCGCGAGCGGCAGCAGACACCACTGAGGCAGCGGCGCGAGCAGCTGCCGACACGGCCCTGGACGGTCGCCTAGATACAGCAGAGGCTGACATCGACACGCTGCAGACCGATGTGGCTGGTAAGGCAGCCGCAGCACATACTCATCCGACAACCGACATTCAGCAGGGTGGCGCCACGGATGGTCAGGCCATCCTCTGGAATGACACCGCTGGAGAGTGGGAGCCAGGCGATGTGTCTGGCGGTGGTGGACCGCACACGCATGTGCTCGCAGACATCACAGACGCTGGCACATCTGCAGGCCTGAACGCTCCCGCATCTGGCAATGCTGCTAGCGGCGAGGTAGTCAAGGGCAGCGACACGCGGCTGAGTGATGCACGCACGCCTAGCGGCTCAGCTGGGGGAGTGCTCTCTGGAACATTCCCGAACCCTGGATTTGCCGCCGATATGGCGACACAGGCTGAGCTTGACGCTGAGGCAGGCACGCGAGCTGCCGATGACGCTGCTCTCGACGGTCGCCTGGATACCGCAGAGGCTGACATCGACACGCTGCAGACTGATGTAGCCGGCAAGGCACCAACCAGCCACACACACACGGTTTCCCAGGTCACTGATGCTGGCACCGCAGCTGCACTCAATGTGCCAGCGAGCGGCAATGCTGCCAGTGGAGAGGTTGTGAAGGGCAGCGATACCAGGCTGTCAGATTCGCGCTCGCCTAGCGGTTCAGCCGGTGGCGTGCTCGCTGGCAGCTACCCGAATCCATCGTTCGCAGCTGACATGGCAACACAGGCAGAGCTGGACGCGGTTGCTGCTGCCAAGCAGACATCGAGCGCAGACCTGACCACGATCGCTGCGATCTCCAGCGCTGGGACAGGCGTCCTGGCGACTGACGGCAGCGGCTGGATCAGAAAGAGCTACAACGCGCTGAAGACTTCGCTCGCCACTGTGGTCGCTGACATCTCAGACTTCTTCACCGCAACCGGCGACATGAATGCGAACGCTCGCGTCAAGGTTCGCAAGAACTCCGCGGGCAGCACCTTTAGCCGGCGTCGCATCAACTTCATTGAAGGGTCAGGCGTCACGCTTACTGTGGCCGACGATTCCACGGATGAAGAAGTTGATGTCACCATCACTGCATCAGGTGGTGGTGGTGCTGCAACTGATGTTCAGACGTTTACTGCATCCGGCACATGGACCAAGCCAGCTGGCGCTATCGCCGTGCTCGTAGAGATCATTGCTGGTGGTGGTGGCGGCGCGTCAGGGCGGCGCGCTACTGACACCACGACCGCTCGCGGCGGCGGCGGCGGCGGCGCTGGCGGTGGGGTTTCCCGTAAGCAGTTTCCCGCAGCAGACCTCGGATCTACAGTGTCCGTGACAGTAGGCGCTGGCGGCACAGCTGGCGCTGCTCAGACAGTAGATGCAACAAACGGCAATGCGGGCACTTCTGGCGGTACGTCCAGCTTTGGCTCGTACCTGAGCGCGTCAGGAGGGCCTGGAGGAATCGGTGGCGGCACGGGATCAAGCGGCACTAACGGCGTAGGGCAGGGATTTAGTTCAGTAGGTGGCAATCAGGGAGCAGGCGCAGCGGGAAATGCGTCTACAGCAGCCGCAACAAACGACAGCACCGGTGGTGGTGGTGGTGGAGCAGGGCGAGCTGCCAACGTGACATCCGGTGCGTCAGGCGGAAATGGCGCAGTAAGTGCACTATATGGCAGCAATGGGGCTGGCGGAGCTGGCGGAACAGTAGCGGGAACTTCTGGCGGAGCAGGAACGGCATCTACAGTGCATGGTGCTGGCTCTGGTGGTGGCGGTGGTGGCTATAACGGCACGACTACCGCTGGCGATGGTGGATCTGGAGCTGTCTACGGAGCGGGCGGCGGCGGCGGCGCGGCTAATGCTGGCGCGAACTCTGGAGCTGGCGGAGCTGGAGCTGGCGGGATTATCGTCGTAACGACCTATTTCTAAGGACTGACCATGACTGACATCTTCCGATACGCAATCATCAACCAGACGAGCCGCGAGGTCGTGAACGTCATCCTCTGGGATGGCGAGTCCTCATTCGACGAACCAGACGGCTGCAGCGTGCGCAAGATCACGCTGCGCGGTGTGGACATCGGTGGCATCTGGCACGCCAATGGCGACTACGATCCACCCACTCCAGCTGAGGGTGGGGGAGAGTAATGGGCGTGGTCGTCAAGCTCTTCTTCGATGGCTACATGCGCGCGCTTGATCAGCAGATCGAGATCGACCTGCGCAAGGCTGGCGCCTGGGCCGTGCCGCGAGCTTACGATCTGGCGCCGTGGCGAGATGGCGACCTGGCCAAGTCCATCGACATGGAGGTTGAGGACGGCCCAATGGGCAAGGACCTCATCATCTTCGCCGGCATCGAGTATGCCAAGGTCCAAGAGGATCGCTTCCACTACCTGGACCAGACGCTCATGGAACTGGAGCAGAGGATCGGTGATTGGCTGTGAGTGCTGACACAGAATGCCGCGAGAGCATCATGGCGGCGATCGTGGCTGGCGAGCTGGACATCGAGGTCAAGGCTGGCGCCATGCCTCGCGGGCTGCAGATAGCTACCAATCCGCTTGTGTGCGTGTCCGTCCTGGGCAACCGCTTTGAGAAGGAGCAGGTCAGCCGTGGCGTGCTGATCGAGATCGGTCTGCCTGTCGCGCGTGTGAACCGCTCAACCACTCGCAATCTGATCGTGGACCCTGAGCCGATCGAGGACCTGACGAACCAGGTGCTGGAGCTGCTGCGAGCTGCTGAGGCGAATCAGCCTGGCTACTGGTACCTGCTTCCCGTGCGCGCGATGTACGCGCGTGACGCCAATGGCGACGTGACACGCTCGACGATCGAGATCGAGGCACGCCATTACAACGAGTGGAAGATGTAACGGTCGATCACGATGATCACTGACAACGCCAAGTCCAACCTCACCCGCGTCTTCCATGCTTTCTGCGATGGGTTCTTCAGCACATTCCTGGTGCTGGTCACTGGCGTCCTGGTCGCGCCGAATCTCCAGCTGGCCAAGTCCGCTGGAACAGCCCTGCTGATCGCGTGCGCTGTCGCAGGCGTGAAGAGTGGCCGCGTTGCCTGGGAAACACGCAAGCAGACCAAGGCCGCTGAGGCGACCGCCGCTGCTGCTCAGCTCGACGCTGGCGCCTAGAGAGACTCCATCGCGGCCTTGGCTGAGGCAGTAGACGCGAACGCATAGTGTGTCCGCGTGGTATCGATCGACTTGTGCCCAAGCACATCAGCCACCGTGTCGATCGTGTGTCCTGCACGGAGCATCCGTGTTCCCATTGTCCGGCGCATGGCGTGTGGTGACATCACCGTCTTGCCGTCCACTACACGGATGCCATTCTGCAAGCAGCGCTTTTTCGTGGCACGCCAGATCTCGTTGGCGCTGAGCCGCTGTCCCGTGCGCGTGAGCAGTACGAACGCGGTGTCTGGACGCTCTAGCGCCTTGGCTATCTCTGGATGCTTGCGAGCAGCCTGGTCCAGCTGGATGCTGCGCCATAGCATCAGCTGGTTAGCGAGCTTGTCGCTGATAGCAATGACGCGGGGGATCTCTCCCTTGCCCTGGACACTGATCAGCCGATCGGCCCAGTCGATGTTCGACCAGAGCATGTTGCGCAGCTCATCAGCGCGCGCGCCCGTGTAGTACAGGAGCCAGGCCATGGCTCGATCGCGGGGAGTGCCCTTGCCGCGCAGCCACAGCTCAAGCTCATCTCCCTCAAGGATTGCACCGCGATCTCGCTTGACACGCGGACGCTTGATGTCTGTGCATGGGTTGGTCTCAATAGCGTCGATGTAGATCAGCCAGCGGTAGAAAGCACTGATCGCGGACAGGTGTGCCTTGCGACTGGCAGCCGCCAGATTTGCTGGTGAGAAGAACTCCAGCCAGTGCATGTAATCGCGCACCAGCTTCGGCGTTGCGTCCATGAGGCTGGCAGATCCAATCTCAACGGCTTCGAGCCATCTTGCGAACTGCATCACGTGGCGCGCGTAGACCTTGGCCGTATTTGGTGAGAACTGGTCCCATGCAGCGAACGCTGAGATCAGGCCGCTTGGTGTGGAATGGACGCTTTGCGCATATCCGATATTGGTGCGCTGCTCGTTGGGTCGTGCTGGTCGTGCCATGGTGAATCCTCTCTGCATCATTGATCGGCAGATGTGTGCCGATCCTGTACGTGACGCATGAGAGGACCAGGTGGATAACCAATGAACTGTGTTGGATAATCGGGGTTTCCCACTCATGAATGGGAGTTCTACCGCTCAACCATGCGGGGTGGTTATTCCACCAAGTCCTTGCGCCACTGCCAGCGTATCGTTGACAGCCGGCGTTTGTCACGCACCCAGGGCGTAGCGCAGGGGATGTCCTACTGGCAGCGATCCGATGTGAGCGCGGATCCTGTAGCGCAGGTACTCCATGAGGTCAGCGCCGGTCAGGTCTGTCTCCATGCCCAGCTCGCGCAGCAGCGCCGGCTTAGGATTGGCGAGCAGACCAGCGAGCCAGTATGCGACCAGCTGAACCAGCGCGTCATCAGCTTCTTTGAACAGCTCCACGCTGACCGACCATGCGAGGTCGAACACCTGATCCTTTTCCAGCTGCAGTCGTCTGGCCAGCATCGATGGAGCCACGCCAGCTGCAGCACACTCCAGAAGCTCGCTGCTCGCACGCGACAGTTGATCCTCAGGTTTCTGCTCAGTGATCCATATAAGGTGCTCGTAGTGCTCTGAGACCTCTGCCATGATCTCTTTCTGGCGCTCACGCGAGACCGGTACGGAGGTACGCAGCACGCATCGGTGATGGAACAGCCAGATCCAGTTGCGCACATCAGGGTCGAGAACGTCGAGCGTTGGCATCACGACCGCGCGCATGACCGCATCGAGATCCTGGCGGCTGATGCCTGACTGCTTGGACACCAGCGCGCCCTGGACATTGGGCCTTGCTGCCAGGGAGTTGAGAACTCGCTGTGTGCCATATGGCAGCAGCTCTGGACCTTCATCGTGGTGGTGATCATCGTGGTGCGCATGGCTCTCGATACCGCCACGTCCAGCGATGGATCGAGTCCCGTCAGCCTCAGCCAGGTAGCGCTCAAGCTCTGGCTTGATCACGTGGCCCAGGTACAGGCGCAGCCACTTGGACCACCTGACCGTGCGCTTGTTGCCAGGCTTGAAGGTCCTGATGGCTTTCTCTGTCTGGTCGAAGCAGCGTGCAACCAGAGCCTCAAGCAGGGGCTGGTGATTCTCTGGATGCATGTGCGCGTGGTGCTCCATCCACGTGCGATAGAAGGTGCGCGCCATGACCTCAGCGTCGGCATGGAGCTGCGCGCGCGCAGCATTATCACCAGCGCGGATCCGATCGAATAGATCACGATCGCGCTGCCGTCCTTCGAGTGAGCGGATCAGCTCTTCTGGCGTCAGCTGTCTGTGGCGTCGTTGAGGAAGTGGCACCCATCAAATGTCCCAGGTAGCGAAGCACCCGGTGAGAGCTTTCAGGCAGCGTTGAACGAGCGCGTCAGATCACGCTGACGGCCGGGGCTGCTGTTCAGGTAGACCATGGTGCTGCGGATGCTCTTATGACCCAGGAACAGCTGCACGTCGGTCAGTGCCCAGCCAGCATCCAGGCGCTCGCTGGCAGCTGCATGGCGCGCCATGTGTGGCCATGTGTCTCGAACGATCGAGGCCTTCTTGGCGAGACCTTCCCACGCTGAATCGACGGCTCGCGTGCGCGTATTGGGGCGACCATGCTCATCCAGCTCATCAGTGATCAGCGGACGACCGACGACCGCACCGCCACGTGCTGTCACGTTGCAGAACACGCGGTCATGATCGAGTTCCATCTTGTCGCGCCAGGTCAGCCAGACGCGCAGGGACTCGGCTGCCTCAGCAGGGATCCAAATGTCACGGCTGTTCAGGCGCTTGGATGCACGGATGCGGATCATCACGTCATCACCGTCCAACTGGATGTCGGTGATGCGCATGCGGCAAATCTCGCAGTTGCGCATGCCTGCCTGATACATCAGATCGATCATGGCCAGGCGGCTGGCTCCAAGGCGCGTGCGCTTGCTGCAAGCAGCTCGCATGGCGCGGTATTCATCCCGATAGAGGCGATCGACCATCTTGCTCATGACTGCACCCATTCCCCGATTGCATCGTGACGGGTCTCGCTGCGCACCAGGCGCCGCTCGACCAGATAGCTGAACTCTGCTGAGTCAACATAACCCATGGGCAGGCGCGCCCATGTCGATTTGTCCATCACGTAGCTCAGCATCAGGATCGGGGCTGGGATCGAATCCTCGAAGGTGTCCTTGCGGCGCCACAGCGTAATGCCGCGCCAGTTGATCTCGCCTTCGACCTCATCGGTCTGCATCATGCGAATCAGCCGGCAGGCCTCATCCAAGTCCATGCCGTCGTTCTGCTCAGGCAGGTCTCCATTCGTGGTGACGTAGTAGTCAGCCAGTTCCGTGTAGGTATCCATCTCCACCATCTCCATTTGGTTGGTGTCAGCACCGTGCTGACCTCTCAAATGTAGGGCGTGCTAGATCGAGTGCGTGATTCTCACTCAGATTCTGCGGGGAAGTTGCTTTGCCGGAACTGCGCACGGATCAGGATGCGCCTGGCCAGGTCCTTGTCGAAGCCTCGTTCGCGCCGGTATCGCTCCAGCCAGTAGTCGATCGTCCCTACGCTCACGTCCTGTCGCTCAGCCACTTCCATTCGGTAGCGACGCCAGTCGCTGCCGTGTCGCACAGCCATCAAGTGAAGGCTGGCGCCGATCCACACGTGATAGGTCGAGTTATTCCAGGTGCGCTTCAAAGACTTTGGCCGATAGAGCATGCCGGCATGCTTGCGATTGAGAGCACTGGAATCGTAGGGGGCTGGGGTTCGCGGGGTGGTCATGTTTTGAAGGTAGCCGATAGCGATCGACAGGTTGTCACCTTTCTCGAAAAGCCCGCGAATAGGGTAGCCCGCTGGATCGATCGATCCACCTGCCATTCATATACACGTGAGCGCGCGGACGAATAAGAAGGGCTGTAAGCCTCTTCTTCCTCTTGGGAAGCCCAGCGAATAGGCAGTGAGGCTAGCCAGGCTTGGTTGGCCGAGTCAGGCAGGGCTAGAAGTAAGGAGTCATGCATGTCAATCAGCCTGGATTTCCGCGCGCGTGCTCGCGTGGATGGATAGGCCGCTGGATCGATTGATCCACCTGGGTGAGAAACGCGCAAAGCATTTAGCACGCCCTACCTTTGAGGCATGGAGCACGATCACGAAGACCACGAACACGACGGCATCGTCCTGAGCTATGCGGATGCCAAGGATGCATGGCGGCGCAAGACAGCCAAGGCTGCTGACATCCAGGCCCTGGTTGCAGCTGCCTACAAGAGCAAGCTCGACAAGGCGCAGCTGGTCATCTTGCTCGCTCTTGCCAGCCAGGTCAGTCGGCAAGGCCTGGTGGAGATGGATCGCCAGACGCTCAATGAAGTTTCCCGCACTGGAGAGAAGCAGCGCCAGCGCGCTCTCAAGCAGCTCATCGAGCAGCGCATCCTATTTGCATGGGTCACCAACACCAGGGCCGGACAGACGGTCCCGATCTACGGTGTGCGAAAGCCAGCTGACTGGGGCAGCCAGGATCCGTTCCATGTGTGGGAAGCGCCAGAGGCAAACGCTGGTCCTGACCTCAAGGCAGAGTTTGGCCAGCTTCATCCGAACGTCCAGGAGCAGGTCGCTGCTGCGATGCGCCAGGCAGAGGAAGCGCTTGGCCGCAAGCTGGGACCGATGGAGAAGAGCCGGTCCTTCCTCAAGCCGGTCCAGAAGCTCCAGGACAAGATCTCACCGAACGTCACACCGCTTGTGACAGCTCTCAAGCTCACGATCAGTAAGGGTATCGCCGCGCAGATCCACGTCGCTGGTGCAGACGAGAAGCCCAAGCCGAACTACAGCTGGCATCGCTTCGCTGCGTCCGTGATGGAGAGCGAGATCGGCAAGGACCGCCAGCACACCATCCGCGACAGTCGCAAAGCCCATGTCAGCTACGACGTGGAGTCCTGGTATGAGGACGGCCTGTCCAAGTGCGCTGCGCAGAATCGTGCAGCAGCCCGCGCTGGTGCAGCCAAGTCCAACAAGGCCTTGAAGAACCTGGAACTCATGCTGGACCCTAAGCGCCTGGCTGACCTGACCAAGCTCATGCGCAGTCAGGGAGTGGCTGACGCGCAGCAGCGAGCTGAGGCATGCGTCATGGCTGCCTTCAAGCATGCCCAGACCTGGATCCAGGCCGACTTCCCCTCTCAGCGAACGCGCGACTTCCTGCCTGGGTGGAGCTGGCCCAAGGACCTGCCAAAGCAGGCGCCCATTGTCCGGCGTAACGGAGCTGCCTAATGGCTCTTTTCAGTGGAAGCGAGGATCGTGATCCTCAGTCTGAACGTCAGCTCGCACGACGTAGACGTGAGTTTGCTGACGCATGTGCCGATGTTCAGACGCGCATCGGTCGAGCTGCCAATGAGTATCTGTCAGTCAGTCGTGGTGCTTGCAGTTACCGGACTGCCAACTACCTTGCAGTCGAAGCATCCAAGTGGCATCAGCTGGAGCGCGCACTGGATGAGGCTGATGCTGTGATCGCACGGTTCGCGGATCTCAAGTAGGAACGCTTTTCGTTACCAGCTGGTAACGAATCCGGTACCAATAAGTAGCTGATCCGTTACCAGGAATCAGATCATGTCTAGCCCTGTTGAAAGAAGTTCACCTTCCATTTAGCACGCCGTAACGTAGAGGCATGGCCCGGCTCGACCCTTCACCATCTGAGCGTTATAACGAAAGCGCCAAGGTGCGCTTTCTCAGATTCGTTCGAGTGAACAAGGTGACAGGCTGCTGGCAGTGGACCGGTGGCAAGGATGCTGCTGGCTATGGCTTGTTCAGCTACCAGGATCGCCGCGAGCGTGCACACCGTGCTGGCTATGTGATGTGGACAGGCATCAGCTTTGAAGAGGGACAGGTTGGCATGCACCTGTGTGACAACCCAGGCTGCGCGAACCCTGAGCACATTCAGCCAGGATCGCATCAGGAGAACACCCAGGACAAGCTGTCCAAGGGTCGTGGCAGCAAACTCATGCCTGAGGATGTTCGAGCGATCCGCACAGCGCTCGACGCGAACGAGAAGGTCAAGCTGATAGCCAAGCGCTACAGCGTGAACGAACAGACGATCTACTCGATCGCCAGTGGCAAGCGTTGGGGCTGGTTGACATGAGCACGGGTCATCCTTTGGATGAGCAGACTGGCAATCGCAAGGCGCTCTACTACGAGCTGATCGCTGGCGCACAGCTCATCAAGTTGGACGGTCGCCCGAACGCGCTGGATCTGATCGCAAACAGCTATGGACCGCGAGCCAAGGACCTGCTTGGGCGCATCGACATCTCGAAGCGTCTTGTCAAGCAGCCGATCGCTGCGCTCTCGCCTGATTACCTGACCGGCGCAGCTGCCTGGGTAGTCGATGCACCGCCGTGGCTGATGCAGACAGAAGTGCGCGAGGGGCACCAGCTGACATGGCGCGGCCTGTCGATGCCTTCCTTGTGGATCGCTGGGATCGATGCCAATGCACCGATGGCGCCGCGTGACGCTGAGCTGTCAGCCATGGCATGGATGGACCTGCATGCGACCCAGGCTTCACAGCGCCTGTTCGATCGTCAGACAGCCCTGCTCGACATCAGCAGCTGCGTGAGCGCGCTGAGTGCTTTCTCGATGATGCTGCATGGCCTGGATGGCGTGACGCATTACGAGAGCCGCTGGACCGCTCATTACGGGGTTCTGGCCAATCCATATAAGGCTCGCAGCTATGGCGCGAGCGGTAACTGCAAGGCCAAGGCAAGGCGTACCTGGGTCTATGTGGCATTCGAAATGCGCCGTAACGGAGGATCATGATCAACACCAACCCACGAATAGAGAACATGCGCAAGCAGCTCGACAAGGCGAGCGCCAAGGCATTCAAGCAGCTCAAGGCCAAGGACCAGGTGGGCGGTATTGCCGTCACGTGGACCGACGCTATCGATCATGAGGACGTGACCATCCGTGGCCAGGCTTCACGATCGACAGCGATCCTGGGCCTGCTCGATGATGCGGATACCAACCTGTACCGCACCTACGTCCAGCAGTGCCTGACGCCGGCCATGGCGCAGGCACGAGAACAGCTGCGCGACATCATCAAGGCAGACACGCATGATGAGCTGATTGGTGTGAAGTTGTGCGTCACGTCGATTCTCACCACAGGCAGCTTCACGATCCGCGTTGAGGGCTGCGCGGTCAGCTGATCATGCGCCGCGTCATCCTGGTGTGGATCGTGTTGAACTGGCTGGCCTTCCCTGGTGCAGCTGGTTCAAGCGGTGTCGATATAGCACATGTGCAACAGCCTGTTGCACAACATGGCATCGCTGAGGACGGCATGCCATACCGCACCAGCGACACTTACACGCTGCATGCGACGGTGACGATCGTGGATTGCGACCTGACACCGCAAGATCAGGTCTGTCAGTAGTACCGATATAGCACATACGGCCAAGATACTGGGCGCCGTGTATACGATCGAGATCAAGCGTCGATAGTCCGTGTATGACTGACACCCTCTCGAACGACCTAGTGATGCGAGCCACCAGCGCCAATGTGATTCCGATCACGTCTGACGTGTTCCGCTGGTTTAGCACACCATTCACGGCCCTGATAGATCTGCACGTCGCGCAGACCGTCTACAGCCCAGACGCACTGGCTGTCGCCTGGCACGCAGCAATCCTCAGGCGTGACACCTACCGCATGGGCAGCATTGGACCGCTGCTCACGTATGAGGACAGCGAGATGACGCAAGCCATTCAGCACGCCCTAAGGTTGAGTGATGCACAAGCAGCCTGACGATCCGAACCATCCACGCAGCGACAAGGACCCATTTGAAGAGTTTCGCCGTGGCGCTCATGCGATTCATCAGTCGCTCCAGGAAGCACGCGCTGCACTGATCCAGTTTGGCGTTCGATTTGCTCCAGCATTCCATGCCTACAAGGAAGCACAGCGTCTGCAGGAAGTCGCGGACCTCAGGCAAATGTCGAAGGCAGAGCGAGCTGCGTATCGCGAATGCAAGGCGCAGGCTGTGCGTGACGCCAAGTCAGACGGCACGCACTAGCCACGTCGGCCAGCTCAGTTCGTCCCATGGCGCCAGGTGCATGAGGGCATCGAACGCCTGCATCATGCCTGGCGCTTCAACGTGTTCAGTCAGCTGCTGGCCTGCGTGGTAGACGATGACCGCAATGCCATGCTCTCCGGCCAGCACACAGACTGACCCAGTGTGTGCCAGCAGCAGCGGGTAGCGCTTGATCAGCTCGAAGTACGCCCGCTGAGCTGCGTCGGCAGCTGGTGTCGGGGTGATCTCATCGGATGTCAGGCGACCTACGTCCATGCACCTACTGTAGGGAGTGCTGCGAGGCGTGGAGAGGTCTATCCAGGCAGTGGTAGGCCAGAGCTATTTCGTGCGCAGAACGGCTTAGAACGGGTCTGGCCGAATCTGCTGCGAGAAACCCGCACTCGATCTAGCACGCCCTACGGTAGAGGCATGAAGCTCGAACCAGAAGATCGCACGCCAGGCCGCACTGGCCTGGAAACATTGCTCGAAGATCTCAAAGCAGATCCGACGACGAACGAGCGCATCGGCACATACCTGTTGCCGGCCCTGGCTCGCATCCCGCGAGAACAGCGCGAGCTGACCATCCATCACACAGAGATTGAGGATGGAAGCAAGTTGATCGGCACCCTGCACATCACGGTGTCAGCTGAGCATTCGATCCTGTTCGACACGTTCATGCGAGCGGTGTCAGGCGAGGTCGAACCATGAAGTGTTGCCCTGTGTCAATCGTGCTATGCCAACCCATTCCAAGAGGACCCTTCCATGCCTGACCAAGACGCCACACCAGACGTGTTCACCATCGCAGCAGATGACATCGATCGTGTCCTCGCAGAAGCCGCTGTCTCTTACTACTACATGGACAGCGTGGATCTGGAACTTTTCGTGTTCGACACCCGTGAGGCCGCTGAGGCTCACATGGAGCAGGTCCCGAAGCATGATCGCGAGATCATCGCGGTCTCTGGCAAGCCTGAGGAACGCGAGGTCTTCGAGCAGCAGATGCGCGCTGAGCTGGAGCAGATCATTCGCGTCCAGCAGATGAGCGAGAAGTCGATCTGGGACTTCCTCGATCATGAGGCGCTGATCGATCTTGGCCAGCGCGTCTACTGGGTGATCGAAAGCAGCGCAAGTGAGAAGGCGTCCGCGAACATCAAGGCGATTCTCGATGAATATCTGGTCCAGGCGATGCAAGCCGCTGGCTTTGTGCCCAAGGACCAGGAACCAACAAACGACGATTCAGGCTCAACGCCTGAGGGAGATGGACATGAGCAAGACAGCCAATAATCGACCATGGGTGTACGCAGGCGAGCCTGCCTGGTTCCCACTGCTGAACATGAAGCGCTGCGCGTGCGCTGCTCGCATGAATCTGCAGGCGCCTGACCTGGATGACGATTCGCTCCAGGGCCAGTTCCTGGCAAGCATCAACTACTTGGTCGAGTGCAGCTGCGTTGGCGAGCCTGACTGCGCGTAGGGCTGCAAGAAAGTTCTCACGCATCATTCAGCACGCCGTAACTTTGGTGCATGGGAGCATCTTCGAAAGCCAAGACCAAGCCGCAGCTCGAACGAGAGTTGCTGGAAGCTCAGATCGCGAATACGCGAGTGGACACCAAGTTGTCTGCCGGCATGCTCGCTGAGAACGATGAGCGCCGCGCCCGTGAGCGCAGTCATGACTACCTGCATCGCGTCTACGCATTCACGGGGCCAGTCAATGACACCAGCGTGAAGGAAGCGATCAAGACGCTCACTCGCTGGACACGAGAGACACCAGGCTGCGAGATCACGTTCAAGATCACCAGCCCTGGCGGCAGCGTCATCGCTGGTCTCGCCCTGTACGACCTGCTGCGCAGCCTGTCAGCAGAAGGCCACCACATCACCACCCTAGCGCTTGGCATGGCTGCCTCAATGGGTGCGGTGCTGTTCCAGGCAGGCGATACCCGAATCATCGGGGAGAACGCTTTCCTGCTTCACCATGAAGTCAGCTCAGGCACGATCGGCAAGCTGACTGAGATGGAGGATGAGATCAAGTTTGCCAACCGCCTGCAGGACAAGCTGACGACCATCCTGGCGCGACATTCCACCATGAGCGCAGCCGCGATCAAGCGCAAGTGGCGCAAGAATGACTGGTGGCTCGACAGCGATGAGGCCATGCAGCTTGGCTTCGCGGATCGGGTGCAGTGATGAGCAGAAGCGCCCGCGTGAAACACAACAAGGCTTTCATGAAAACAGCTCATCGGCTTTTTCATGCGTTCACTGACAACCAGCTCTCGATGCTGGATGTAGCCCTGTTCAACCAAGAGCAGGTCATCAAGGTAGCCGCAGAAGGAACGTGCACCGATCCTCATTCTGCACACTTCATGCATTTGTATGGCGAGGCGTCAGTGCTTTCGTCGCTGATCAGGGCTGAACGTTCAGTGCGACGTGAAGCAAAGTACAGGGAGCAAGCTCAGAACGTCCACGCGCAATATCATGATCAGGATCAGGTGCAGTGATGGATCAGTCCTTCAACGTGGCTCTTACGATCCTCACCTGGTTCGGCGTGTTCCTGGTTGGACTGTTCGTGCTCAGTCTGGTCGTGATCGTCGTCCTGAGGATTGCGATGCTGTTCATCTGGCATGTCCTGATGGATGAGAGCGAGCGCAGGCTTTACACGCTGCACAAGACGCTCAATGAGTACCGGGATGGCTTGTCATGATTGACAACTGCCCGAACTGCGATGCCCTTGTTGATGGCATCACTGGTGAGCCGTATGCCGATTGGCTGTTCAGCGCTGAGATGGTACTGACTGATCCGGTCTCGCTGACGATCCAACACACTGACACGGAGCTGGCTGACTGCTGGATCGAGTATGACCCTGAGGCCCTGAACAGCCACTGGGCCATGGGAGTCGTTGAGCCATGAAGTGGCTCTGCACAGTGACGCGGCGTCACGCCTGGCATCCGCTACCTGTCCGCTGGCATCTGGATGAGCAGAACGTGGTTGTCTCTCTGCATGAGTGTGTCCGCATTGGATGCAGCCGTATGACAGAGGTCGTCATACAGCTGGAGACCAAGCGGGAAGCGTCTTGAGCGATCCATCCACGCATCTGGCGAACTGGAGCAAGCTGACACCATCAGACCAGCGCCTGATGCTCATGGAGCTGCGTGGTGTACTGCGCAAGCACAACAAGAATGACAAGGCGGCATACCAAGCCGCGATGCGCGTGTACTTCACGTACAGGCAGCGCTGCGTAGACCGTGAGGCAGTCGAGCTTCGCAGAAGCTCACACTCGATCTAGCACGCCCTAGATTTGAAGCATGAGTGAACTGCCGACATGCCCAGGATGCAACACACCATTTGCCGAGTACGGAGTCAACGATATGGTGCTCGTTTTCACCTGTGGCAGTCGCTTGTATCTCAGTGATATGAGCTGGGTCGAAAGTGATGACTGCGCGGACAGCCATCACAGCTACGTGGATCTTTCGAAGCTGCGGTCACTTGGTCAGCCCTCTCGCATGCGCCGGCTGCTGAACTCATTCAGGGGCATCCGATGACCTACAACGATCAGCGCCTGCCTTTGCCGCCTAATGACGCTTCCCTGACTGACAAGATCGCGCATCACCTTCGAGAGGCCCTGCATTGGGATCACTGGGCCAGTCAGGAGAAGCCAGGCAGTCAGGAGTACTTCGAGCTGAAAGACAAGGCTGCCACGCACTACCTGCACGTCAGGGTCATGCAAAGCGCCCAGGAGCTGATGGAGCAGGGCGATGAGTGAAGTTCCCTGCCGTGCACGCCTGTATGTGGGCGAAGGCGAATATCGAGAGTGTGGCGGCGAGTCAGTCGGATCGGTGGGAGTGCATTCGTTCTGCTTGAAGCATCTGCACGTGCTTGTGGGCGTATTGAACGATACGAACGCCATGGCCCTGCGCGTGGATCGCTGGAACTACTGCGACAGTCGAAGTGGCGATCGCAGTGCCTATGGTGATCGAGATGATCTTCGACGAAGGATGCTCCAGCGCCATGAAGAGCGCCTATGGGAAGCAGACCGCATGTTCGGTCATCTGCCTGGCCTGGAGATGTGGGATGAGTGATGTCAGGCGTCTTACTGCCGGCCTGAAAGTGCTTGGCACTGCTGACGCGCGGCAGATATATGAGTACATGCGTGACCACCAGATGTGGCTTCCAGATCCAGATGACCTGAGCGACGGAGACACCGTAGTCATCAAGCTGGACGACCTTATCGGTCAGCTGGTTTTCCGTTTGCTTCAAGGGGAGGGTGAGAGCTTTGAAGACTGACATCTATGCCCTGCACTCCAGGGAGGACGTAGGCGCCGTGTATGCGTCCAGCGCTGTCCTGTCCTCACCAGTCGCCATGTCCGTATGGCTGAACAAAGCCTCACTTGAAGGCAGGACCTTCAAGAATGAGCTGCTGGTCCAGAAGCGCTTGATCCATGGCCATGTGGTTGTGGGTCACATGGAGTGGATCCAAGTATGGGAAGGCGCCGACGAGATCCTGTCCTTCATTCGCCAACACCATCCAGTGCCTGATCAGCTGAGGATGCAGCCCTGATGGATGACATCGACCTTCCCATCTGCCCAGTATGCGGCGACAAGTTTCACCAGGTAGACATCCTGCAAGGCCTGATCTCGTACTTCCACTATGAGGATGACACGTGGTGCGACATCAATGAGCCATGCAGGTCAGATGCTGCCCTGTTCGTACAGAACGCCCAGAAGCTGGCCATGATGCGCACTGAGCCTGGCACTGAGCCAGGTCCCTACTAAGCAGCAAGGTCGATGCCCTGGTCATTGAGCCAGGCAGTCTTGTCCTGCAGTGTCCAGGAGTGAGCGTCCTGGTCCTGGATCCACTCCACCAGCAAGGCCACTGTCTGGCGCTCACTGAGGCGTAGGGGCCTGCCATAGACCATGTGCAGCATGCGGGTGAAGTGGAGCACGTCAGCATCAGGGTCTGTCACGTCGATGCTCTTGAAGCCGATTGAATGTAGAAGGTAGGCCCTGCCCAGTCGATCAAGCAGCACCCGCCTTTCAAACTGTGGGGGGAGGGGAGTCTGGTACATGGGTGGTGTATAGCCGGGGGTGGGCTGGTAGGTAGTGCCTGCAGCATGGCCTGATGCGTCAGCTGCTTGTTGGCTATATGTAGAGCGTTAGCCTGTGTACTGCTCCATATGTGGTGCAGTAGGGGCTGGCACCTGGTAGCTGGCCTGGCACCAGGGGTGGGGGTAGGGGAGATGGTGCATGCTCAGGCTCAGCTGTTCATTGCGTCAGCGATGAGTGGTCAGGGCTGGCCGATGGATCGATCGATCCACCTGGGTATGGCATGGGGTAGGGGTGGTGTGCTTGCCTGCATGTCGATGCATCGATGCTGCAATCAAGGCAATGTCAGTCACTGTCACATGGATGTGACAGCAGTTAGGGCTGGTTCGTGCTGTAGATGTGGTGTGGAGCTGGCCTTATTCGGTGTCAGGCGCGCTAGTGAGTCATGCTCTGCTCGGTCGCATGCCATTCGGTCTGAGACTTCGATCACTGACGATCCTTCACCATGGTCAGCGTCGTTCTCTCAAGGCTCAAACGCTCTTACTGCTTCCTTTGGTATAAAGCAAGCAGTAAGCCGACAGGTGTTTAGAGGTATCGGTGACGAGCGTCGGATAGGGCGCGATCAGACTGAAGATCTTTCACCCTCTTGCCCCCTGGAGATAGGGGCCGGCACCCAGGGGTCACGCGAGATTTGTGCTACTGCCTGCAAGTGACCAACATTGCCGACACCATATGCATGACTAGCCCTGTATAAAAATAGCCCTGTCTATGTACCCGTGCGCGTGCGATTCGTGAATGTGTTGCGCCATTTCACTGAAAGCAGCCTGTGCACTCCAGCAATACACTCATCACACCGCCTCAGCGCCCGTGTGCGTCGATCTCAGCCGCTTTCACGTAACGGCTGGGCATGTCAGCCCAATCAAGCGAAACCAAGCGCTGCGTGGCGCACACGAAGACAGGCCTGCCTTGCCGCAACTGGGGCAGCCGCTCTCGCGACGGCATGTGCAACCAGCATCACCGCGAGGCCACCGGACAGAAGCTGCCTCAGCAGTTTCGAACCAGGCGCATCCGCAAGACCACTGGCTCCAAGTTCCTGCGCGAAAGCGGCATGACCAGCAAGGCAGTCGAGCGCGTGATCGCGCTCTGGCCTGAGCTGGACGAACTGGTGATCGGTCAAGGCGATCGCCTCGCGGCGCTCGACGTGACGGCTCGCGTGCTCATGATGGAGAGCATTGCCATGCAGTCCAGGGACGCAGCCCATGCAGCTGTGACGATCGTCAGCTACCTGGAGCGCCGCGCACGCACCGATGCAGCAGCTGCCCTTGCCGGCGTGCCAGACCCTGGTCCTGACTACGAGCTGGAACCGATCGAACGGATTGTCTGATGGCTGTTGTCTACGGTCGCATCCTGGTGCCGCAGCAGATCATGCCGGAGTTCGATTTCTCAGACGCGCCGGCTTCCTGGGCTGACCCAGTGTCCTGGGCCTTTGCCTGTCGCAAGATCGATGACAAGCCGCTTGACCATCGCTTCAACCCCTGGCAGGTCGAGCCGCTACTGGTTGCTGGTCACACGATGCTGCGCGGATTCCGTGTGGACCTCACCGAAGAGACCGGTCGCCAGATCGGCAAGACAGAGAAGGGCGTGACGCTTTCTTGCTGGCACATGGACATGCGACACGGCATGGTAATCCACGCAGTCCCTCAGAAAGACAACGTGGAAATGCTGCACGAGATCATCGACCCTGTGCTGCGTGAGACCAAGTTCCGCACCCTGGACCCGATCAAGGAAGACGAGAAGAAGAAGCAAGGCCAGCGCTGGAACCAAAAGCGCAAGCACCTGACATCCAAGCGCACCCAGCAGAAGGCCGCGACCTACATGATCGGGCACACGGCTGGCTCTAACCAGACCAAGCCAGGCAGCGTCTTTCGTGGTGAGCGTGCCGTCGAG
>JBKJJZ010000536.1:0-22907 GCA_046597705.1 Vicinamibacterales bacterium
CCACACGAGGGACCCGACAGACGTTAGAAAGGATTCTTTCGCTCGTCTAAAGGTGCGATACGTAGGGCGTCCCTTCAGGGGCGCCGTGAATTGGCGCTGCTAAAGCCACGCCCTCCGTACCCACAGGCAAGTGAAAATTGCCCCAGGCGATCGAAGATCACCCGATCATCGAATCTTGGTGAGCCCCATTCGTTCGATCTTGACGACCGCGTCCTTGATGCGGTCGTAGAGCGGCTGAACTTCGGCGGGCAGTACCTGGCTCAGCACGAGAAGAGGATCGTAACTCGCGGTGGTGATCGCAGGATCGATGGCGAACACAAACACCGCGACGTCGGTCGGCGGCTCCGCCGACTTGTAGATCTTCCAGTTCAGCGCCTGCTGCTTCAACATGGGCGACTGCGCCTTCAACAGGGCTTCCTTGATGCGCTCGAGGATGGTCTCGAAGTCCGCGGCCCTGCCTGACTTGACGTAATAAAACACCAGGCCCGCACCCGAGGTGAAGATGTAATCTGCGGGACCAGCCGGAACCACCGGCGTCGGTGTGGGTGTCACAGTGGGTGTCGGAGTCTGGGCTGGCGGTTTCGCCTGGGCCAGTGGCGGCACTTGAGCGTGCGGGCGTCTGGCAAGGCCCAGCAATGCCGCAGCCATGACCAGACCGGTCACGATTCGAGTCTTGTGTGTCACTGGTGCCCTTCCCTCCCACGGCAAAAAAAACGAGACGTCACCGCTTTCGCGGCGACGTCTCCAGAAACTCACTGAAGGCCAAAGCCCGGCTGGTTACTTGCGGATCATTGTCCACACGCCCTGTTGAGCCAGGGAGCCTTTGATCTTCTCGAAGATCGCGTCAATCTTCTTGCGCACTTCCACGTCGTCGGCCTTCCACGCCTCTGAGTAGTAGAGCATTTCGACAAACCCGTAGCTCACGTTGGGCGTTGGCGGGTCCAGGACCACCACGTACGGCCGCGGCTGCTCTGCCGGGAGCTGGTCGCTGTATCGGAGCAGATTCATCGTCTTGGCCTGCGCCTGGAGTTCTGGCTTGCTGCTCGCCGCCAGTCCCGCCTTGATCTCGGCCCACGCCTCTTCGAACGGAGTCTCCTGACCCGGCTTGACCTGGATCATCAACAGGATGGGGCCCGCCACGTTGGCATCGAACTTCAACATGTCCTTCGGCTTATCCTGCGGCGCCGCGGCCGCCGGGGCCGTCTGCGCCTGGGCTGACGCCGCCACCATCAACACTCCGGCCACGCCCAGCGCAACCACTACGCGCCGGACCACTACCGGCAAGAAACCTGACAACCGCATGGAATCATCCTCCTCGCCACTGTGGCGTGTCCTTCCAAAAAGAGACCTTACTTTACCGTACCGACCTTGAATGGCAAGTCCACTCTTATACAAACACTTCGAGAACACTGTTTGCAACGAGCATGCCGGATCTGGTCAGGCCGAATTCGTTGCCCCGGCGCCAGACATGTCCACCTTCGAGGAACGGCGCGAGTGCCTGACCGTACCGCTTCCAGGGATCGACGCCAAATCGCGCCTTGAAAGCGTCAGCGTCCACGCCGTCGGTGAGCCGCATCCCCATGAAAAGTGCTTCTTCCACTCGCGTCTGCGCCGACAACACCTGATGGTCAATTGACGGTGCCTGGCCCGTGGCTACCCGAGCCACGTAGTCCGCGGTGCCCGCAACGTTCTTCCACCGCTCGCCCGCCACCGTAGAGTGGGCGCCACACCCGAAGCCGAACCACTGCCCTGCTCGCCAATACTTGACGTTATGCCGTGACCGATGGCCGTCCCTTGCCACATTGGAAATCTCGTATTGCTTGAGGCCGTACTGCTCCAGCGCGTCCATCGCTTCCAGATACATTTCCGCCGCGTCGTCGTCCGGCGCCAGGGACCAACCGCTGCGCGCCATGTCTTCCTTCAACGGCGCGTTGGGATACAACTCCAGCAGGTAGAGGGACAAGTGATCGGGCGCGAGCTCGATAGCCTCATACAGTGTCTTACGCCACGTTTCCCTGGACTGTTGCGGCAGCCACAACATGAGGTCGAAGGACACGCTGGAAAAGTTCAGCGACTGGGCCGCGGTGATGGCCTCTTTCGCTCTTGCCGACGAGTGTATACGCCCAAGTCTCAACAACTCTTCGTCATCAAACGACTGCACACCAAAGCTGATGCGATTGACTCCGGCGGCGCGGAACCCAGCCAGCCGTTCCGGAGTTGCGGTCTCCGGATTTGTTTCGAGAGTAATCTCCGCGTCCGCGGCAACATCGAACGTCTCGCGACACGCCACGATCAACCGTTCCACCTCAGCCGCATCAAGCAGCGATGGCGTTCCCCCGCCAAAAAAAATCGTGTCGGCTTTCCCACCCGCCGCACGCCGGATCTCCAGTTCGAGCGCCGAGACATAGCGGCGCTTCAGATCGTCGTCGAGCAGACCGCGATTGAAGTTGCAGTACGAGCAAATCGCCTGGCAGAAGGGGATGTGAAGATAGAGACCCAAGTCGCAGTTCATAGGCTTGCCCCGCCGTAGCCTTGGCGAAGGCGGGTTCGTGGAGCTGCTTCGCAGGTCTTTCCCTTTCAGTGATCGGCGACCCTGAAGGGTCGCCCTACGTACGGTCCGGCGGCCCTGAAGGGCCGCCCTACGTACGAAGGGCGTGGCCTCAGCCGCGTCCCGCTTTGCCGCCGGACCACTTGAGTTCACGCGGCGGTCCTGGCTGCTTGAGTGAACGGAGCGGGTCGTTGTCACGCAACTGCGCTCGAGCCTGGCTGCGCGCACGAGGCGGCAGAGCCTTGCGCCCTTTGCCGTCCTTCCACTGGATCGCCAGCTCGTCAGCCCCGGCGTTCGGCCCCAGCATGCGGAAGTCCGGCCCCTCGTACTCGAGGAACTCACACATCTCATGGAGGCGCGAATGCATGCGGAACCCGACTCTCACTTTCAAAGAGTCCAGGTTGCTCTCATCGGGCACATCGTCGTAGTTCGTGGTGAAGATCGTCGGACGCCGCTCGTTGTAGCGGGTGTTGACGATGAGATTCATGGTTTCCTCGACCCACTCGGATGGCTTCTCGGCGCCGAGGTCGTCAAGGACCAGCAGTTCGGCGTCCATGACCGGGCGCAGAATGTCCATCTCAGCCGTCCGCACCACCGGGTTGTATGTGGAGCGGATCATCTTGAGCAATTCGCGCACGTCGTAGAACATTCCCCGCGCGCCTGTCTTGAGGATGCACTGTCGAAGCACACCCACGGCAATGTGCGTCTTGCCGATGCCAGGCGGACCGATCAGGCAAAGCCCTTTCGTCACCGCCGGAAAGTCTTCAACGAATCGGCGCGCGTGCGCCAGCGCATTCTTCAGCTTCTCATTCGGGTACTGATGAAAGTTCGCGAAGTCACAGCGCGCGTATCGCGGCGGAATGCGCGCGTCGTTCATCAGGCGCGACGATACATCGGCGCGCCAGCAGTCACAGCGCTCCACGCGCCGCACACCGCCTGCATCGACGGGCTTCCAACCGGTGCCATTACAGATCGAACAGACAGACACAACCCGGACAGATTAGCAGCAATTACGTTCCGGCGTCGGTGTCGCTGTCGTTGTCCTTTTCGGCGCCGTTGCCTTTGACGCCAACGGGCACCAGCGCCGTGTTGAGTCTCTGTTCCCAGTCGCCGAGGCCGCGGGCAAGCTCTGTTTTGACGTAGGCCATGAACTCGTTGACTTCGCTCTGCATGCGCTCCATCTTCTGACGCATGTTCAACACGATCTCCACCCCCGCGAGGTTGACGCCGAGTTCGCGCGTGAGCGCCAGAATCGTCTCCAGCCTGAGGAGGTCCTCATCTGAGTAAAGCCGCGTGTTGCCTTCGGTGCGCGAGGGCGACAGGAGTCCTTCACGCTCATACAGGCGCAATGTCTGCGGATGGATGTTGTACTTGGTGGCCACCGCACTGATCATGTAGTAGCCCTTGCCGGTGCCTGTGCGTCGGGTCATCTTCGACCGCCTTTTCTGATCTCTGTCTTACTGTTCAAACAGGTGCGCGCGCACGTCGGCCGGATTCAGCCGGCCGAACTCGCGCAAAAGTGCCTTCGACCGTTCGTCCTGAACGGGCGGAAGCACCAGCTGAATCTCCACAATCAAATCTCCTGCGTCATTTCCTGACGGCACGCCGTGCCCCCGCACCCTCAGCCGAGTGCCGCCAGGCGTGCCTGGGGCAATGCGCGCCTTCACCGGACCCGCGAGTGTCGGAACGTCGATGCGTGCGCCGAGCGCGGCTTCATGAATGGCCACCGGCACGGTCACGTGAAGATCGCGTCCTTCACGCCTGAAGAGCGGATGCGGTGTGACCTCAATCGTGACGTACAAGTCACCCGCGGCGCCACCATGTACCCCGGCATGCCCCCGGCCTGGAACCACGAGCCGGGTCCGCGAATCGACGCCTGCCGGAACGGAGACCGTCACCACTTCGCTGCGCATCTGCACGCCATTTCCGGCGCACGCCCGGCAGGTCATCCGTGTCAATTGCCCGGTCCCCCCGCAGGGTTCGCAGGGTTTGGTAAAGGTCATATGGCCGCGCGCCCAGCGCGTGGCCCCATGACCCTCACAGCTGGCGCACACCACAGGGGCCACCGCAACCGCGCCGGCGCCGCTGCAGCTGGTGCACCGTTCCTGCCGAACAACCGACACCGGCACCGTGCCGCCACGCATCGCTTCCTCGAACGATACCTGCATGGTCAGGTCAATCGACGTCCCCTGATCCTGATCCAGGGCTCGCCGCGCGGCATCCTGGAAGACGTCCGCGAACAGCTCGGAGAACGTCGCGGCGTCATTACCCTGGGCCGCCACTGAAAAGTCGAACCCTTCGAACGCCACCACGGCACCGCCGGGCGCGGTGTTCCGATCGCCCTGGTCATACTGCTGGCGGCGGCGGGGGTCACCCAGCACTTCGTACGCTTCCTGCACCTGCCTGAAGCGCACCGCTCCGAGGCGGTCACCCGGGTTGATGCCCGGGTGATACCGCCGCGCGAGCCTCAGATACGCCCGCTCGATGTCAGCCGGCGATGCGGCCGACGTCAGGTCGAGAACGGCGTACAGGTCCATTACTTCTTCTCGGCTTTTTCGTCGTCAATAACTTCCGCATCAATGACGTCGCCCTGTGGCGCGCCACCGGTAGAAGCCCCCGCATCACCGGCGCCGGGCTCACCCGTTGCGCCCGCCTGCTTGTAGAGTTCCTGCGCCGCCTTGGCCTGAGCCTGCATCAGCGCATCGAGCGTGCGATTGATGGCGGGCCCGTCGTTGGCCTCCAGCGCCTGCTTCACGTCGTTCACGGCGGATTCAATCGCCATGCGATCCGACGCCTGCACTTTGTCGCCGGACTCCTTGAGGAACGTCGAGGCCGCGTGCACCGCCTGATCCGCGCGGTTGCGCGTCTCCACCTCTTCCTTGCGCTTCTTGTCTTCCTCGGCGTGGGCCTCGGCGTCCTTCACCATGCGATCGACCTCGTCCTTCGAAAGGCCACTCGACGCCGTGATGGTGATCTTCTGTTCCTTGCCCGTGCCCTTGTCCTTCGCCTGCACGTTCACGATGCCGTTGGCATCGATGTCGAACGTCACTTCAATCTGCGGCACACCGCGCGACGCCGCGGGAATGCCATCGAGATGGAACTTGCCCAGCGTCCGATTGTCGCGAGCCATCTGGCGCTCGCCCTGCATCACGTGCACTTCCACGCTGGTCTGGCCATCCGCCGCCGTCGAAAACGTCTCGCTCTTGCGCGTCGGGATCGTGGTGTTGCGGCCGATGAGCGTGGTCATGACACCACCAAGCGTCTCGATACCCAGAGAGAGCGGCGTCACGTCCAGCAACAGCAGATCCTTGACCTCGCCCGACAAGACGCCAGCCTGGATGGCCGCACCGATGGCCACCACCTCGTCGGGATTCACGCCCTTGTGCGGTTCCTTGCCGAACTGCTCTTTCACCAACGCCTGCACCCGGGGGATGCGCGTCGAACCGCCGACCAGCACCACTTCGTCGATGTCCTTTGCCGAGAGGCCGGCATCCTGCAGCGCCTGACGGCACGGACCCATCGTCTTCTGCAGCAGATCTTCGACGAGCGACTCGAACTTCGAGCGCGTCAGCTTGATCGCAAGGTGCTTCGGACCGGTGGCGTCCGCGGAGATGAACGGCAGGTTCACCTCGGTCTCGACCAGCGTGGAGAGTTCCATCTTGGCCTTCTCGGACGCTTCCTTGAGGCGCTGGAGCGCCATGCGGTCCTTCGACAGGTCAATGCCTTCCTGCTTCTTGAACTCCGCAACGATCCAGTCGATGACGCGCTGGTCGAGGTTGTCGCCACCCAGATGCGTGTCGCCATTGGTCGATTTCACTTCGACCACGCCCTCACCCACTTCGAGGATCGACACGTCGAAGGTGCCGCCGCCGAAGTCATACACGACGATGGTTTCGTCCTTCTTCTTGTCGAGGCCGTACGCCAGCGCCGCGGCCGTGGGCTCGTTGACGATGCGCATGACTTCGAGCCCGGCAATCTTGCCGGCATCCTGCGTCGCCTGCCGCTGTGCGTCATTGAAGTACGCCGGCACCGTAATGACCGCCTTGGTCACCGGCTGCCCGAGGTAGTCTTCCGCCGCCTGCTTCAGTTTGCCCAGCACCATGGCCGACACCTGGGGGGGCGTGAAGGGCTTGTCATGGCCGTCCACTTTGATCGCGACGTGGCCGCCCTCAGCGGTCACGCGATACGGAACCATCTTCAGTTCTTCGCCAACTTCGTCATAGCGGCGTCCCATGAACCGCTTGATCGAATACACCGTGTTCTCGGGATTGGTGACAGCCTGGCGCTTCGCCACCTGCCCGACCAGGCGCTCGCCCGACTTCGCAAAACCGACAACCGACGGCGTCAGCCGCCCTCCCTCAGAGTTGGTGATCACGACCGGCTCGCCCCCCTCCATGACGGCGACGACGGAGTTGGTGGTGCCCAGGTCAATACCAATAATCTTGCTCATGATTTCCTCGTACTCCTCTGCCGACAGGCAGGAAAAGGGTCAAATCTTAGTCTTCCGCATTATAGAAAGCTTAGCGCCATATTGTCAATATGCACCGTTCCAAGTCACGGCGCCCCTGAAGGGACGCCCTACGTATCGCAGCTTCTGGCGGCTACGCACATCTGAAAATGGCTCTAATGCGATAGTATGGTCGTGCCAGCTCACTGTCTGACTCTGAGGGTCCCATGACCTTTGCACGCACAGTCAGGCTTCTCGCCATTCTCGCTATTGTTTCGGGCATCTCTGCCTGGCGACCTTCCCTTTTTGCACAGTCTTCGGGACAAGCGCGTCAATACGATCCGGCCTTTGATGGCGCGTACGCCTCGCCGGCGTCGGTCGACGAGGGCGACTGGGGCGACATTCCGGCGTATGTGTCGGCTGTCAGCGGCGATGCGCGCCTCGAGCGCGATGGTGAGGGGACCAGCGACTTTGAGCAGGTCCCGCTTCAGATTGGCGATCAGATACGCACGACGCGTGGCCGCGTGGAAGTGCTCTACAACGATGGCAGCGTGCTTTCGCTTGACGAGTACGCGGCCGTCACCGTGGATGCGGACAACACATGGCGGCTGCACACGGGCCGGATGAAGGTGGTGTCGCGCTCGGGCACGTTCGCCGTCGATGCCGCGCCGGTCGGTGTGGCACGGCTGCGAGGCGGAGGCGACTACCGGATCACGCTGGCCGTGAACCGTCGCAGCGACCCTGAAGTGGAATTGGCGGTGGCCCGCGGGTCAGCCGAACTCGAGAACGCCCTTGGCCGCACGCTGGTGCGTCCAGGCACGCGCGCGCTCACCACCGAAAGTTACGCGCCGTCAGTGCCGTATGCGTATTCGGCACCGCGCGATGAGTTCGAACGATGGACCGAGTCGCTTGAATCCGATCGGTATGGAGTGACATCGGCTCGCTATTTGCCCGTTGAGCTGCGCGCGTACGGCGGCGACTTCGATCGGGATGGCTATTGGTCCCAGCACAATTCATACGGGTGGGTCTGGTATCCGCGCGTGGCAGTGGGATGGGAACCTTTCCGCTCGGGACGGTGGTCCTTTGTCACCGGGTTCGGCTACAACTGGATCGGTGGTTCGCGCTGGGAGTGGCCGACCAACTACTACGGCCGCTGGGACCGTTACGGTTCCAACTGGTTCTGGGTGCCCTCGCGCCCCGCGCAGTGGCACCGCATCGGCTACTCGGCGCCCCGACGTTCGTTCAACGCCTCGGTGAGCTATTACTCGCGCCCGCAACCGAACCGCTCGTCACCCGGCTACCGAGGCAACGCGAATCAGCAGCGCTCCAAAATCGTGGAACCGCAGCGGGACGCGAGGCGGCCCAGCACCTCACAGGACCGCGTGGCAATCCCGAGGCCGTCCGCGATCAATCGAGAACCGTACGCAATCAGCACCCGGCCGGCGAGTTCACAGTCCGCGCGGCCGTCCGCATCTGAACCCACGAGATCATCTACGTTCCCCGTCAATCGAGCCCCGGCCAACCGGGCTTCCGATGACAGCGTCTTTCGCACTCGGCAGGCGCCGCAGGCCGCCCCCAATGATGAGTCGCCAAATAGCCGTCCCTCTCGGCAGACCCCGCAGTCCGGGCGTCCCGACGTCTTTGGCCGCAATCGGCAACCCTCGGCCCAGCCCTCATCATCGTCATCGTCGCGGCCGAACCCGTCACCAAACCCTTCAGTTGAGGCGCCGCCTCGACCGTCACGCGGCGAGGCAAGGCCGCCATCGGCAGGCGGCGGACGGGCACCTGAGCCGCAGCGATCAAGCGCGGGCCGCCCAGAGGGCAGCCGAACGCCTTCGTCTTCGCCTTCGTCTTCATCCAGGCCTTCGTCCGGCACTGCGGTTCGCCGCGGCGGCGGACGCTGACACACGGGAACTCCCTGATATCGTAACGACAGCCCATGGCTGTCGTTGTGATTCGTCTTGTTCGCGGGTTTGGACTCGCCGCGCTGTTCATTGCCGCCGCGTTCTTCGGCATTGCCAGCGGCGTGATCCTGGCGTTCGTCGGTGACCTGCCGCAAATCTCGGCGCTCGACAACTATTCGCCCAGCACGATCACCCGCGTGCTCGGCCGGGATGGTTCGGTCATCGGCGAGTTTGCCACCGAGCGTCGCGAAGTCATTACGAACGCCCAGATTCCGGCTGTCTTGAAGCAGGCCATCATGGCCGCCGAAGACGCCGGTTTCAATCGCCACGTCGGCTTTGAGCCTACGCGCATGATGTGGGCCGTCTATCGCGACCTCACCGCGAGCGGACGCACGCCAGGCCGTTCCACGTTGACGCAGCAGATCGCGCGCAACCTGTTTCAGGAATCGATTGGCTTCCGTCGAGATCCCAACGCGTGGGTCGACTTGACGGGGTGGGAGCGCAAGATCAAGGAGGCGCTCGTCGCTCTGCAGATTGAGCGCCGATACACGAAGGACGAAATCTTCACGATGTACTGCAACCAGATCTATTGGGGGCACGGTGCATACGGCGTCCAGGCGGCGTCGCGGTTGTACTTCGATAAATCCGTTGGCGACCTGAAGCTTGACGAAGCCGCGTTGCTGGCCGGCATCATTCAGTCTCCAGAGCGTCAAAGTCCCTATGTGAACATGCCGTCGGCGCTTCGACGCCGCGCCTACGCTCTTGATCGCATGGCAGAGGAAGGCTTTATCGCGGCAGACGCCGCGGCCGCCGCCAAGGCCCGGCCGATCGTCACTTCAGGAGCGCCGCTGGGCGGCCCAACGCTTGCGCCGTACTTCATCGAGAACATTCGACAACAGTTGCAGGAGCGTTACGGAGCCAAAGCGATCTATGAGAGCGGCCTGACGGTCCGCACCGGGCTCGATCCGGCATTCCAGCGCACTGCCAACGAGGTGCTGGATCGTGAGCTGCGCCGGCTCGATCATTTGGCGGGCTTCCGGCGACCCACGCGAAACCTTGTCACGGAGAACATCGATCCCGCCACCTTCAAACCGCCACGATTCTCGCGCGCGCCTGTCGTCGGTGACGTCGTGCCGGCCGTGGTTCTCAACGTTGAAGAAACCTCGATTCGCGTGCGGGCGGCCGCGTGGGAGGGCACCATTGGCCCGGCCGGATATGCCTGGACGCGAAAGGCGGCAAGCACACTGGTGCGCCGTGGTGATGTGATTGAGACGCGTGTTGTGAGCCGGACGGACGCGGTCAAGGCATTCGAGGGCACGCTGGAACAGACGCCATCGATCGAAGGGGCGGTGGTCGCCATTGACAATCGCACCGGACAAATCCTGGCGATGGTCGGCGGCCAGAGTTTTGCGAGAAGCCAATTCAATCGCGCGACGCAGGCATTGCGTCAGGTCGGATCGACGTTCAAGCCATTCGTGTATACGACGGCAATCGATCGCGGTTATACGGCGACCTCGTTGATTGAGGACAGTCCGGTGTCCTACGCCGCGGGTCCGGGGCAGCCATTGTGGCAACCGCAAAATTACGACCGCGAATACCTTGGCCAGGTCATGCTGCGCGATGCGCTTGCCGGCTCGCGAAACATTCCGACGATCAGGCTGATGGATGCGCTGGGGCCCAGGCAGGTCATCGGCACGGCAAAGCGCATGGGCATCACCTCGCCTCTGCCCGAATATCTGCCAATCGCCATCGGCGCCGCGGAGGCTACGCTAATCGAAATGACGTCGGCCTATTCCGCATTCGCCAACCAGGGCGTCAGGGTGACGCCTCTCACGTATCTGCAGGTGAACGATCGTGATGGCAACGTACTCGAAGAACAACGGCCGACGCCTCGCGACGCGTTGCGCGCGGACACGGCGTATGTCATGGCCCATCTGCTGCAAGGCGCCGTGCAGCACGGCACGGCCGCGAGGGCACAGGTCCTTGATTGGCCGGTGGGTGGCAAGACCGGCACGACCGACGACTATACGGACGCGTGGTTTATCGGTTTCGACCCCGACATCACGCTGGGTGTCTGGGTCGGCCGCGACCTCAAGAAGCCCATCGGCCCTGGACAGACCGGCACGGCCGCGGCGCTACCCATCTGGATCGACATCATGAAACCGTGGGTCGAACGGCGTCGCGCCGAACTGGCCGAGAAGCCGGTATTCGAACGCCCCAGCAACATCATCATGGTCATGACCAGCAAGGGACTCGAAGCATTTATCGCGGGGACCGAACCGGGGATTCGCTGACGCACTCTGAGACGTGGCGGATCACGGCCGCTCGCACCTTCGGAAGCCACGCGATGCCATCGGGATACCGAAGCCGCCACACACCGCCCTGCTGAACGGCAGCAGCCAGCATGGGCAGCCTCGTCGCAGCCAGACCTGAATGCTCCACCGTGCGGGGGACGTAGGAATGCCGCAGCAATTCCATGACTGCCTCGCTTGGGCTCATGGGCTCGACCACGATCTCGTGGTGGGAACCTCGCTCCACCAGGTAGATTGGCCCCAGCGGTACGGGCCCGGCTGCCCACTGGCCTTCGCGAACATCCAGACGTCTCTTCGCGGTAGCCGAGTGAATCAGGGGCAATTGCGCGGGCTCGAAACCCGAACGCCGCGCGACTTCCGCGGACAGCTTCAACCATGGAATCGCCGGCAGCGCGCGCAGCCCGCCGGCTGTCTGCTCGAGGATCAGTTGATCGTCACCGAGAATGCGATGTCCATTCGTCAGAAACTCGAGCGTGAGTGAACTCTTTCCAGCTCCGCTTCGCCCGAGAAGCCCCACGGCTGATCCACCCACTTCCACGGTGCCCGCATGAAGTACGGGGCGGCCCGCCCATTCCGACCACGCGCTCAACCCCAGCCCGAAGGTCTGCCATTGAAGCGCCTCGTCCGGCAGGGCCCCGAGGCGTTGATACTCGAGCCGGTGGGGCTTGCACAGGAAGACCGCGATGGGATCGATCTTCAGCACCAGCGTCTCGCCACGGGGCCATACTTGGTAAAGGCCCGCTCCATCGGGGTGATGCATTTGCACGGAAAATGCCGGAGGGCCGAGTGAGTCCGTAGCTAATCCGTCGAGATCCGTGGGCGCAATCTCGAGCGTAACAGGACTGGTGCCCCGGTGGACGCAGTGCGGCGCGACATGCGTCAGCACCTGCACTCCAAAAAGGCGACACTCAACGGGGGCGTTGATCGTCATGACTCCCACGCCTCCGCGACAAACAACGCGGCAGAGATCCCGTTGAGAAGCATGAATGCATTCTCCATGGCGTGAGACGGAACCCGCGCGGAGCGAATCGATTCCGCCAGGTCACGACAGTAGGGCATGTCAACGCAGCGGCGCGCGAGCGGTGAGCCTTCTGCCACGCAAAGCGCGTCTTCCACATCAGGCCATGACGCCCGAAGGCGCTCGACGATGTCAGCCGACTGCATGCCCTTACTCCGGCTCAGCCGAACACTCTCGGGCAGGACACCGATGAGCGACTGTCGAAACAACCACCGGTCTTTCGCACCCGCCACCGACGGCCGCGGCCCGGAGAACATCTGTTCCATGACCCGCCTGTCCTGCAGCGGATCGTGGATGGTGAGCCCGTATTCTGCGCCCAGGGGTGGCCAAAGGGCGCCGATATCAGACATTGCCGGGCGAATGATTCCCGCTAGACCTGGGCTCGCCTTCAAATCCCGCGGATCTCGACCTGCGTCACGCATCCGTTCCACCAGCTGGATCTCCGCAGCGAAGTCGGGGTTCACGGCCGAATACGTCCGCCACGGTGCCTCGGCGAGCCGCCACGGCTTCCACTCCACCCGCCTCAGGCGCAGAAGCCAATTCGGCGATGCGCGACGGAGCATCGAACGAAAGTTTCCCGCAGTCCAATCGCGCCGCCAGCCCCGCGGCGCCGGGCGCCCGGCCATGACGAAGTCCCCCACTTGACCGGTGAGAAGCACCTTGATGCCCCGGGCCCTGGCCTCTGCCATCAGTTCAGTAACCCAGCCATAGTTGGCCGCCGCGATCACGGGCTCTCCGTGGATCTTGAACGCGTGCCTGATACCGGCGATTGGGCTCGTCGTACGCGCCCTGACCAGAATGTGATCGATCGAATCAAAGGACCTGACCACATCGGCGGCGCTCGGTCCCTCGTCGGTGCAGCCGGCACCAGGTCGCAGCGCGCCCGTGGGGAACGCCGGCACGGCCGTGAACGCCGTTAAACGGCGTTGGTGGCTCCGAAGGTACTCAGCCGCAAACGCGGTGACGGCGCCTGAGTCCAACCCGCCGCTCAGCATGGTGCCGACATGATCGTGGTCCCGGAGCCGACTCCGGACGGCTGCGCGCAGCGTCGTTCGCAACATTTCCGCTCGCGCGACCGGATCCGGAGGACCGGAGTCGGGCGTGTCTTCAACTCGCCAATAGCGCGCGAGGCGTTCTTCGCCTCGGGCAATCGTCATAGAGTGAGCGGGAGGGAGTCGTGAGACTTCGCGATAGACCGTCGAACTCGGTGCATCGATGCCACCGCCCACGAGAAATGACGCGATCCGTGTCTCGTTCAGCGAACGCGGAAGCCACCGCAGCCGCAGGAGGGACGTGAGATCCGAAGCAAAGGCGACGCGCTCACCGCATCGAGCGAAATACAGGCCGGTGTTGCCGAAGTGATCCCGAGCGAGGAACAGCCGTCGTTTGGCTGGAGACCACGCGGCCAGAGACCAGTCCCCATTGAGCCGTCCGGCGCAAGCTTCGCCCCACCGCTCGAAGGCTCGAACGACCAGGCATTCGTCTGACAGATTCGGGTCTGCGTGACTCCCGACCTCGAGCAGGTCGGCTAATTCCTCGCGATTGTCGAGCCGGGCCGCAACGGTGATAAGCGCAGTGCCGCCCAGACACCTGGATGGAACGCGATTGTCTGTACCAGCGCTCCCAAGACACGCGCCTTCGGCAGCTAAGCTAGAAACACCAAGCCCCCACGTGTTCATCCCGTCGAGCAGATGGTCAAGCTCGCAGGCTGAAACCTGCTCGCCGCCCAGATGGACAATACCGGCCACAGCACCCATTGCGTGCGCGGCGCAAGTCTTACTTACCTACTGGACGACAAAGGGATTAACCGCCCATATTGGTGCCGCCGCCTAATCCATCAGGAGGACCGGCATTGAGCCCCAAGGTCAAGTCGTGCACAGTGCCAACAATCGTCAGCTTGGGAGCGCGGTAGTCACTCCTCTTTGGCACCGATTCGTCCAGTCGATTTTCGATTCGGACTCCACCACGTAAATCTGCCTTCGCCATCTTCACTCCTCAACTCTCAGAATCGTCACTAGACCCTTGGATGTCAAATCTGACACCAAGGCCGCCAAGTCCGACCATGCTACACCAAAATCCACGCAAAACTGCCGAACTACCGTCGATCGAACGTCCCCCAAAGGTGCTCCCGCGAGAATTTCCGCCCAAACCAGCGTCCCGACCCTGTCAAGAGAGTAGTAAATCCCGGAGTTCCGGTTCAACAGGACGGCCTCGTCCCCGACCAGGCTGAATAACACATCCGGGTTCGGTTTCAGCCGGATTTCTGGGGTTATCGTCTCCATCGCGCTCATACTATACACGGCGTCCCGGTGCGCCCTCTCGCCCAAAAACCTCGAAAGTCACAGCTCAGGTTCCGACTCATCCGGCGCGCTCAGATTTCCACTGGCCTTTCGCAGCAGGAAGGCGCGCACGAACTCGTCAAGGTCCCCGTCGAGGATGCGGTCCACATCGCCCACCTGATACTTGGTTCGGTGGTCTTTCACCATGCGATAGGGAGCCAGTACGTAGCTCCGGATCTGGCTGCCGAAGGCGATGTCCTTTTTCTCGCCGCCAATCTGATCGAGCTTCGACTGTTGCTCCTTCATTTTCAAATCGTAAAGCCGCGACCTCAGGACTTTCATCGCCGAGGCACGATTCTTATGTTGCGATCGCTCGTTTTGACACGACACGACGATGCCGGTGGGCAGGTGCGTCAACCTGACCGCGGAGTCCGTCACGTTGACGTGCTGGCCGCCGGCGCCACTCGATCGAAATGTATCGACGCGCAAGTCCTTGTCGTCGATGTCCACTTCAGTGTCATCCGGCAACTCGGGCCACACGTACACCGACGCAAATGACGTGTGCCGGCGCGCAGCCTGATCGAAAGGCGAGATACGCACGAGGCGATGCACGCCGGCTTCCGCGGCGAGCAGCCCGTAGGCATTCTCGCCATAGATGGTCATGGTGGCACTCTTGATTCCGGCCTCGTCGCCTGGCTGAAGGTCAACGACTTCGCGCTTGAAGCCCCTGCGCTCGCTCCAGCGGACGAACATCCGCATCAGCATCTCCGCCCAGTCCTGAGATTCTGTCCCGCCCGCTCCCGGGTGGATGGTCACGATGGCGTTGTTCGCGTCCATGGGGCCGGACAACATGGTCCGGACTTCGCCCGCTTCAATCGCTTCGGCGAACTTCGTCAGGCCGTCGGCAAGGTCGGCCGACACATTTTCCCCCTGCCGGCCCCAATCGATGAGCACAGCCAGGTCGTCGGTCTGGGCGCGCACCGACGCGGCAATGGCTCGATCATCATCCAGGCGGCGCCGTCGCTGAAGAATCTGCTGGGCGCGTTCCTGATCTTTCCAGAAGTCCGGTTCCGAGACCTGCGCTTCGATCTGCCCTAGCTCGCGATTGAGACGTGCTTCGTCAAAGCCCCCTCCGGAGGTCTGCGGCGCGTTCAGCCAATTCGGCGTACCAGCGCGCATGCTCTTCTATCGTCATCTCTCGCTCGCTCATGTTTTCTCCCACCGCCCGCGCCGTCCCGTCAGCGCCACGCCAGCCGCCAGCGCAGCGCACAACCAGGCGATCACGTCGCCCAGATAACTGTAGATCGTACGCTCCTCAATCAGACGCACGTCCGCCGTCAGGGCGGCTTCCTCGAACAAGGCCGAGGTCTGCAGCGTTCTGCCGTAAGGATCCACCACGCCACTGATGCCGGTGTTGGCGGCGCGAACAAGATAGCGTCCCTGCTCCACCGCCCGAACACTCGCTTGTTCGAAATGCTGGTACGGCGCGGACGACCGGCCGAACCACGCGTCATTGGTAATCGTGGTCAGCAACTGTGCGCCACGCATGCTGAACTGCCGGGTGATCCACGGATACACCACCTCGTAACAGATCGCGACGCCCGTGCGCACACCACCGGATTCAAGCACCACGGCTTCCGTTCCGGGCTTGAAGTCCGAGACCTTATCAACGAGCGTGCCCACGAAGAACAGCAGACCCTTGAGCGGCACGTACTCGCCGAAGGGCACGAGCTGCATTTTGCGATAGGTCCCGCGCGATGTTCCGTCTTCGCCCACCATCACGGCGGAGTTGTAGATGCGATCGCCGGCGGGATCGCGCTCGAACTGATCGGTACCGATCACCATCGACGTATGGGTGGAGCGCGCCAACTCACGAATCGGCTCCGCCTCGATGGACTCCGCTTCAAAGAAGAATGGCGTGGAGGCTTCAGGCCACACGACGAGGCGAGCGCCGACAGTGATGGCCTGGCGGCTCAAGCGAAGATAGCGATCGAGAATCTCCTGATGGTAGACAGGATCCCACTTCTGATCCTGCCCGACATTGCCCTGCACCAGGCCAACCTTCAACACGGGGCCGTGCGTGACCAGCGTTCCACCGGCCACGCGCCATGCGCCCATCGCGGTCACCAGTGCGACAAGGGCCAGCACACCGGCGGCGGCCCACCGCTGGCGTGACTGCGTCGTGAGAGCGGTCACGGCTGCCGCGGCCGAGACCAGCGCCACGAGCGCGGATACCCCAAAGACTCCTGTGATGCTGGCCAGCTGAATCACCGGTGTGACCGTGGCCTGCGACGTGCCCAGGAGGGCCCAGGGAAATCCGCCGCCAACCCATCCGCGCAACCATTCGGTGGCAACCCAGCACGCCGGAGCCAGCCAGATGCCGCTGAGACCGAACTGGCGAACCGCACGCGCCGTCAAGACCGCACACAGGGCGGGATACAACGCGAGATAACTTGCGAGTAGAAGCATGACGGCCCAGGCCACCGGCAGTGGAAGGCCACCGTGCAGATACATGACCTCTACCACCCAGGAGACGGTGAGAGCGAAATGCACCATCCCTGTGAGCCAGCCGAGCAGGAACGCGCGAGATCCTCCTGCGCTCGACGGGCGTGTCGCGTGCAGCACCAGCGCCACAAACAGCGGGGCAAGCGCCGTCCAGGCGAAGGCTGGATGTCCGTACTTCGGGAAACTGGCCGCAAGGAGGCCGCCAGAAAGAATGGCTAGCGCGTAATTAACGACGGGTATCCCTGCCGCGCGATGCGGCCGCTGACCTGTTCGGCTTGTGCGCGATCCGGATACGGACCAATGCGGACGCGGAAGCTCTTGACCCGATCCTTCGGATCGGGCGGCTGCACAAACGCCGGAACGTTGAGTTTCTTGAGCTTCGCCACCTGCCCCTCGGCCACAGCCTCTGTCGAATAGGCGCCGGTCTGGAGGAACCAATCAGACCCATTGGACCGGGGTGCGGCCGCGGGGGTTTGCGCTGGCGCCGCTGTGGCAGCCGGGGTCGGAGCCGGCGTGGTTTGAGTGGGCGGAGGCGCTTCCGCGACCGGCGGTGGGGCCACAGCCGGAGGTGTCTTGTCGGCTGCGCCTTTGTCGGCGGGCGGCGTGGCACCCAGCAGCATGTCGTGATAACTGAGCTCCGGTTGCGCGGGCTTCGCAGGCTCTGCTCCCGAGGCTGCGTCATCGGGCGCCTTTGTCGTGGACGCGTCAGCCTGGGCTGACACTTCCGTGTCGCCCACCGCGCCCCGCACGCCGCGGCCAACGTTCACACCCAGGAGGAAGACCACGACCATGACTACGACGGCGGACATGAACAGAAACACAAGCTGTTTCCCGCTCAGCTGAACTTCGTGAAAGCCCTGATCTTCCGACATGACTGTATGCGGCGATCTTAACACGCGCTATGGGCGCGTTCCGCCAATCCGGGCGAGCAGCGCCTTCGCCTCCGCGGACTCTGGTGCCAATGCGATCGCGCGTTGCGCCTCCTGCCGTGCGCCTGGCTTATCGCCGCTGTCGAGCAGCGCTTCACCGAGCCGCACGCGGGCGGTGCTGGTATCGCGGCACCAGACCGCAATCCTGAATTCGTCGATCGCTTCACGCAGGCGGCCGCCGCGTTGATAGATGCGCCCGAGCAGCAGATGCGGTTCGTCGTTGTAGGGGACGAGGTAGATGGCCCGGCGCAGTTCGCCCACCGCGCTCCGGTCATCGTCCTGCTCGAACATCCGCCGGCCTCGCGCCACGTGATACGCCGCCAGTTCCTGCTGTTCGCGCTGGCCGGGATTCGCGATCGCGGCATTCACCGCCACATATGTTCGCAAATCCAGGCGGCCCACCAATCGCTCCAGCCCCACCGGCAACGTGTCGGAGAGGACCAGTTTTTCAGGGTCCAGGCCGGTGCCCAGCTGGCGGGCCAGTTCAAACTCACGCTGGGCTTCTACCCTCTTCCCCGCGGCCAACAGCATGTGGCTCATGACCAGGTGGGCTTCACCATCGGCGGGAGCAAAACGCACCTGTTCACGCAGCCAGTACAGCGCCGCATCGACGTCGCGGCTGCGCGCGTAGGCGTAGCCAAGGTTGAACAAGTAATCCGAGTTCTCCGGATCTTCATCCACGGCTCGGGTGAAGAAGTAGGTCGGAAGGCCGGTCTGAGGCGTACTCCCGCGCCGGATCTGGACCACGCCCATGGCGTTCGACAGGACGGGCGACGCGGAGTCACCATGCAGGGCCTGGAGCATCGCGAATGCATCGTTGTAGCGATGCAATTCGATCAGCGACAACGCGGCGCAGAAACGCGCCTGCCTGTCGAGGGGAGCCTGGCGGCTTACGGATTCGGCCGCAGCGAGCGCCTTGGCATGGGCGGCCTGGGACGAGTACACCTCCCACAGTGCGAGCAGCACGCGATCGTCGGAAGGCGCCTGCTGGCGGGCCTGTTCGAGGAAGCGTTCCTGCGTTGCGGCCGTGGGTGCCACCAACCCTTTCACGTATTGTTCGAACGCGACGATCGGCAGGTGGGCCCTGCGATCCGTGCGAGTGGTGCCGGCCACGAGGCGGGCGGCGACGCGCTCGAAGATCGCGTAGATATCAGTGCCCGGACCTTCTTCGACGATTTCCTGACGCAGGCGTGCGGCATCCACCGAAATGACGCGTGCCTTGACCGTCATCCGCGTGCCGAGGCGCACCTCACCCACCACCAGTTCGCTCGCGCCGACCAGTTCAGCCACGCGCAGCATGGTGGCGCGGGTGAGAGTGGCGACAAACGGCAGTTGGAGCCGCGCAAAGGCCTCCACACGATCCGGTCTCGATAAGGCAGGAATGCCGCGCCCGTCGAGTTCGTCCGCCAGCAGAATCGCGGCCGCTTCCCCAAGCCAGAACGCGGCGCCCGCGCCGCCGGGCACCGCCGCCTCCACGGTAACGGCAAACGGCAAGACGAGCGGACGCGCCTCGGCGCCGATCTGCGGCTGAGCGTCGCTCGCCTCGGATGGCGCGGACCACAACAACACCGCGGCGACCAGCGCCGCCAGTCGGGCGCATCGAATGAGGTGGCGCGAGATCGTCATGCTTTTCAATTATGCTCCGACAGGACCCGTCATGCCCCAGCCCCTCCACCCGCGTCAGCAGCCGCGATTCGCGGGAGCCATTCTTTGCGGCGGCAAGGCCCGCAGGTTCGGCGGCCGAGAGAAGGCCCGTCTCGTCATTGAGGGACGCTCAATCATCGAACGCCAGGTTGAACTGCTGCGAAGCGTGACAGACGAAGTGTTTCTGGTGGGACATGACCCTGACCGGTTCGGCGACCTGGGCCTGCCGGTCTTTCCCGATCGCGTCAGCGGTGCGGGCGCGCTGGGCGGCATCCTGACGGCGCTTGAATCGACCACCGCAGATCGCGTGCTCGTCATCGCGTGCGACATGCCGTTCCTGGTCGCGGGACTGCTGCGTGCACTCCTGGCGCTCGCGCAGTCCGGCGACGGCGCGTGGGTGCACTCGGACCGTGGCCCCGAACCGCTTGTCGCGTGCTACCGGCAGCAGGCGCGTGAACGTATTCGGAATGCTGTCGAGGCCGGAAACCTGAAGGCCGCGGAGTTGGGCGAGCGGTTGAGCCTGCGGGAACTGACCGAACAGGACGTCGCGTTATTCGGTCCAGTCAAGCGGCTGCTCGAGAACCTGAATACGCCCGAGGACTACGCACGGGTACAATAACGGTTCGCATGATTCTGCCCGTCCACGCCGTTCTACGCAGCCGCCTTCAGCACGCACTCACACAGACGTTCGGACTCGCTGAGGCTGACCAGCCGTCCATCGTGATTGAGACCCCTCCGCGACGGGCGCTGGGCGACCTCGCCGTTCCTGTGGCGTTTGAACTGGCGAGACGCCTTCGCAAGGCCCCACGCGCAATCGCCCAGGCACTCGTGTCCGCACTTGGCGATGTCCCGGGCGTGACCCGTATCGAGGCGGCGCCAAACGGCTACCTCAATTTCTACCTCGACCGCCGCGCATTCGTTCTGGCTCGCCTCGGGAGCTGGGGAACTGGGGAACTGGGGAACTGGGGAGCTGGGGAACTGAGGAGCTGGGGAACTGGGGAACTGGGGAACTGGGGAACTGCGGCGGGCGCCGACGGTAAGGTCATCGTCGAGCACACCGCAATCAATCCGAACAAGGCTGCGCACATCGGCCATCTGCGCAACTCGGCGCTGGGCGACACGCTGGTGCGGCTGCTCCGCTTCCGCGGCCAACGCGTTGAAGTGCAGAACTACATCGATGACACAGGCGTGCAGGTCGCCGATGTGGTCATCGGATTCACGCAACTCGAGCGGCGCGATCTCGACAGCGTCAAGGCACTGGCTGATGATCGGGCAGTCCGCTTTGACTATCACTGCTGGGATCTCTACGCGAAGGTCACCGAGTGGTACGAAGGCGACAAGGCACGTTTGCAACTGCGCGCTGACGTCATCCACGCCATCGAAGAGGGCGGGAACCCGCTGGCCGAGATGGGCGCGTTCGTGGCCGATCGCGTCGTGCGCTGCCACCTCAAAACGATGGCCCGCATGAATGTGGACTACGACCTCCTGACCTGGGAGGGCGACATCATTCGCCTGCAGTTCTGGGCGAAGGCGTTCGAGGAACTGAAGACGCTCGGCGCGGTCTTTCTGCAGACGGAAGGGCGCCTGGCCGGCTGTTGGGTGATGAAGATTGAGGAGGCGGATGGCCCGGCCGAGCAGGTCGATGAGCCCCAAGACGACCGCGTTGCAACCGCCGAGCGTGGCGAAGAGCAAAGGGAAAAGGTCATCGTCCGCTCGAACGGCACAGTGACGTATGTCGGGAAAGACATCGCGAACCAGTTCTGGAAGTTTGGCCTGTTAGGCAAGGACTTCTTCTACCGGGTGTTCGACGATCGCGGCGGGCGAGCGCTCTGGGCTACGTCGTCTGTGCCGACCGCCGGCGGGCCAGCACCACCTCCGTTTGGCAGGGCCACAGCGGTCTACAACGTCATCGATTCACGGCAGGCCTACCTCCAGCAGTTGCTCAAGCAGTCGCTTGGCACCATGGGCTTTCCCGAGCAGGCCGAACGGTCCACGCACTTTTCGTATGAGATGGTGGCGCTGTCACATGCCACGGCGCGTGAGCTGGGATACTCGGACACCGAAGACAGCGGCAAACCCTTCGTCGAGGTGTCAGGCCGCAAAGGCCTTGGCGTCAAGGCCGACGACCTTCTCGATCGCTTGATCGCAACGGCGACCGGCGAAGTCATGCGACGCCAGCCCGACCTTCCTGCGGACGAGGCACGCGTGATCGCCGAAGCGATCGCGGTCTCGGCCGTACGCTACTTCCTGATCAAGTTTTCACGCACCAAGGTCATTGCCTTCGATATTGAGGAAGCGCTGAGTTTCGAAGGCGAGACGGGCCCGTACGTCCAATATGCCGCGGTGCGCGCCAATAACATCTTCGCGAAACTGAAGGAACGCGATGGCGTGGACGCCGTGACGGTGGCCGACCACCTGCCCGGCCTGACGTCAGCGCCCCTCACCGACGGAGACGAGGCCGACGAACTCTGGGGCCTGATCCTTGAGGCATCCAGGCTGGACGAACTGGCGGACTCGGCGATTCGCTCCCTGGAAATTTCGCATGTCGCCAAGTTCGCGTTCGGATTGGCTCAGGCGTTCAATGCGTTCTATCACCGGCAGCCCATCATGAAAGAGGAACGCACGGACGTGCGACTGTGGCGAGCGGCAGCCGTCGCCTACTGCCATCAGCAACTCACGCTGGCGCTGCACGTCATGGGCTGCAAGGTTCCGCATCGAATGTAGGGTCCAGGGCTTGAGTGATGAAGAAACCAGTGATTGGGATGGCGTTCCCCAAACCGGATTACAAGGCGGCGCTCGAAAAGGCCGGCGCGCAAGTCCGCGAACTCAGACCCGACCAGGACCCACTGCCGGGCTCGCTTGACGGGCTCGACGGCGTGCTGCTGACCGGCGGGCCTGACGTTCGGCCTGCGCTCTATGGCGCCGGCGAGACGCATTCGACGGTTGAGATCGATGACACGCGCGATGCGTATGAGTTGCCGCTGGCGAAAGCGGCAATGGACCGCCGGATGCCCCTGCTCGCGATTTGCCGCGGGGTGCAGGTCCTCAACGTCGCCGCGGGCGGCACGTTGATTCAGGACCTTCCTACCGAACGGCCCGGCGGATTGAATCACTCCGTGAACACACCGACGACGGCCATTTCACACGACGTGGCCGTGGTACCGGGCACGCTCCTGGAAAAAATCGTGGCGCCGCAGTTGAAGCACGGCCATCGCCTGGACGTCAACAGCCGCCATCACCAGGCCATCGACGCGGTGGCCCCTGGCTTCGTCGCGTCCGCCTCGGCCTCCGACGGAACCGTCGAAGCCATCGAAGCCGGGG
>JBKJJZ010000112.1:0-2639 GCA_046597705.1 Vicinamibacterales bacterium
TGTTCAGGCGCTTGGCGGCGCGGCCTTCATACCAGACCACGAGGAGGTTCACGATCAGCGTGCCGCCCATCACGCCGAAACTCAGCGGTGTCACCGTCGGAACGCCGCCGGTTGCCAACCTGGAGATGGATGTTCGCACCACCTCCACCAGCACCAGCAGCAGGAACACGAAGATCGCTGCCGAGGCCAGCGTTTCGAACTTGCGATGGCCGTACGGATGGCCCTGGTCGGCGGGCTGGCGCGCAAGGTGAATGCCGACGAGCGCCACAACGTTGGACGCCGAATCGGTGAGGGAGTGAAAGCCGTCGGAAAGGATGCTGACTGCGCCAGACCACGCGCCGAATGCGATCTTGGCGGTGGCGACCAGCAGGTTCAATACGAGTACCTGCCAGAGGACGCGGGCGACCGCGGCGTACCGCTGCGCCGACCGCGCCTGCCTGGGATCCGCGTCGGGCGTCAGAACACGCGCGCGTGGCTGAAGGGCCACCAACGCAGCTGCACCCGGCCCAGAATGTATTTTTTCGGCACGAAGCCCCAATGGCGGCTGTCCGAGCTGTTGTTCCGATGGTCGCCCATCACGAAGTAGTAACCCTCAGGAACCACCTCGGTCGCCAGGTCATCCGTCGAACGGTACTCGTCGGGGATGAAATCGTCGGGGCGCACTTCATCGTTGACGTAGACCTTGCCCTCGACAATGCGAACCGTATCGAGCGGCTCGGCGACCACGCGCTTGACGAAGGACTTATCCGGGCTCTTCGGGTAGATGAGCATCACGACGTCGCCCACTTTCGGCGCGTCCAGCAGGTAGGCCAGTTTGTTGACGATCAGCCGATCCTGATCTTCCAGGGTGGGCGCCATGCTCTGACCTTCAACGCGCGCCACCTGGAATCCGAACGTCACGATGAGCGTGGCGTACACCGCGGCTGACGTCAGTGTCTTGGCCCACGCGAACAACTCTTCGCCCACCTGGGTGAGTAGCGCCGAGCGACGGGCCTTGCGGGCCTTGGTGCGTTGCTCAGTGGTCTCAATGACCCGGGGCGGTTCCACCTGCACGCGGGGGATCCCCAGCGCCTCCCAGGCCTCATCGCTTTCCGGCTCTGCCAGCCGCGGCCATTGAGGGACCGGCGCCTGAGCCGGCACCACCGGCGGCTCCGTCAGATCGGCCGGTTCTCTATCTACTGGCGTAAGGTCGTCCTGCTCGGTCAAGGCACTATCTCCTTTTCTGATGGCTTAGACGTGCCCAGAAGAGAGTCTGACACAACTAAACGCATCGGCGGGGGGCCTTTGATATCATCACATCCATGATTGGGCCGTTTATCAAGGGGTTCGCGAACACGTTCGCGCACATGTTCAAGAAGGCGAATACCGTCAATTACCCGGACCAGAAGGTCCCAGTCTTTCCGCGGTATCGAGGCAAGCAGGTGCTGATGCGCGACGAGGACGGCCTCGAAAAGTGCGTGGCCTGCGGCTTGTGCGCGGTGGCCTGTCCGGCCGACGCGATTTACCTGGAAGCGGCCCAGAACGACGGCACCGTCAAGGCGGGCCCCCGTTACGCAAGTCTCTATCAGATTCACAAGACGCGATGCATCTTCTGCGGGTACTGCGAAGAGGCCTGCCCGGTGTCGGCAATTTTCATGGGCAAGGACTACGAACTCGCCGTCTACAGCAACAAAGACTTCATATGGGACAAGAAGGAACTGCTGGTTTCTGAAACCATCCCTTCGGCCCGCTGAAGATGCCGCCACCAGCGCCAGCAGGACGCGGCGCTTTTCTTGACGTCCTGTCAGAGCGTGTGCTGGTGTGCGATGGCGCGATGGGCACACTGCTCTACGCCAAGGGCGTGTTCCTCAATCGCTGCTTTGACGAACTCAATCTGACGCAACCCGGTCTTGTCACCCAGGTGCACGAGGCGTACGTGCAGGCCGGAGCCGACGTTCTTGAGACGAATACCTTCGGCGCCAACCGCCTCAAGCTCGCCACGTTCGGACTGGCCGACCAGGCGCATGATATCAATGTGGCGGGCGCGACCCTTGCGCGGCGTGCCGCCGGCGACAAGGTGTTCGTGGCAGGGGCTATCGGGCCACTGGGCGTGCGCATCGAACCCTGGGGCCGCACCGGGGTGGACGAGGCGGAGACGGTGTTTCGCGAGCAGGCCGCCGCGCTTGAACAGGGCGGCGTTGACCTGTTCATCCTCGAAACCTTCCGTGACGTCAACGAACTGACCGCCGCGGTCCGCGCCGTTCGCCAGGTCAGCCAGCGCCCCATCGTCGCCCAGATGACGACGGAAGATGATGGCAATACGCTCGACGGCACACCGCCCGAAGTGTTTGTGCCGGCCCTGGAGTATGCGGGCGCGGATGTCATCGGTGTCAATTGCAGCGTGGGTCCGGCCGCGATGCTCGAGACCATCGAGTGCATTGCCCGGCTCACGACGAAAAGACTGTCCGCACAGCCGAACGCCGGACGACCGCGAGATGTTGACGGCCGAAACCTCTACTTGTGCTCGCCTGAGTACATGGCGACCTATGCCAGGCGTTTTGTGGCGGCAGGGGTTCGACTCGTCGGTGGTTGCTGCGGCACCACTCCGGATCACATCCGGCAGATCGCCACAAGCGTGCGCGCACCGCTTCCCGCCACTG
>JBKJJZ010000021.1:0-8396 GCA_046597705.1 Vicinamibacterales bacterium
CAACTGGGCAGACGTGCCCTCGGTGATGCGGCTGGCCAGTTGACGAACCAGTCGACGCCGGACGCGGCCACGCGCGGCGCCGACCAACCCGCGGTCGTCCGTTCGGCAAACTTCAGCGTGGCCTTGGGTCCCCCGAGTTCCACCCAACTGAGCAGCACGCCTTTGCTTGACACGCTCAACTGTGGCTGCGCGCTGTCAGCTCCGGCGGGTGATGCCAGTGACTGCACGCGCATGGAAGGCGTGGCCTGACCAAGTGTGTCCATGGGCGCCGACGCCACCTGTGGTGCCAGCCACAACACAGCGGCGACGAGACCACCAACCAATCCTGCCGAATATCTGATGCGCATGTGCATGTCTCCCTGACGTCAGAACGTTGTTCCGGCCGGTGCGCGCCGCTTCGAGGACGTATGGCTATGGCGAATCTTCCACCGCCCGCCTTCTCGAATCATGACGTAGGTGGCCAATCCGCCCGATCTGATGTCCTTGGCGTCCACGGTCGCGTCGAGCAAGTACTCCGCGGTCACGTAAGCCGCATCGGGCCCGATCATCCGCGCCACGACCTTGATGTGCTCGAACTTCAGGTTGTTGAAAGACTTGAGTTCCGGACCCAGGTGCCGGTCGCGATAATCCGCCCACCCGGGATTGATCCCGCCACCTTCATAGACGGTCACGTCCGGGTGGTAAAACGCCGCGAGCTGCTCGATGTCTTTCGCCATGAACGCCCGGTCGTACTGGGTGAACACGTCCACAATCGCCTTCAGCTCTGGCGAGTCAGGCGCCTGAGCCCTGGCGCCGGACACCAGCATCATCCACACGGCGATCCCCGCCCCGAAATACCTTGCCATCCTGTGAATCGTCATCACTCGTCACCTGCCACCTTTCAGGAAGTCGCGTGTGCGTTGCTCAGACGCGAGCTGCGCTGCGCTCTTCGGGTTGAGTTGCTCCATCCTCGCCAGTTCACTTTCCGTCAACACCGGCAGATGCCGGATGAATCGAACAAGTTCCCACGACAGACGCTCACCGTCGATCGACCCGGTGCCCCACGCCGGCATGCCGGTCAAGGGAATACCGCGCTCGATCACATAGAACAGTTCCCCGTCCGACAATTGCTGCGTGCGTCCGCTTCGCATGTCCGGCGCCGGCGGATACAGACTGCGGCCGATCGGCGTCTCGCCGCTGCCGTTGTTCGCATGGCACGTCGCGCAATGGTCAGACCAGTGGGCCATCCCCGACTCAATCACATCCTTCGCCGGCGCGACAGGGTTCACCCTGTCACGATCTTCAGGGGGCATCAGCCAGCCTCGCGCAGCATAGGACAGGCGCGCCTCGAGCGACGACGGCGTTGTGGTGGTCGAGAACCCCATGCCGCGAGTGAGCACCGCCAATGCCAGCACCAGCAGCCCGACAGCCGCCATGACCCACGGCCATCGCGGTCGCGCACCGCCCGCCCGTGGCCGGGTTCCCGACGGCCGCGCAAGCCCGCCGGTTCGGCTACTGCGCCCCAAGGTTAATCCGCGCCGCTTTGGCCGGACGCACGCGCTCGATCAGCGTCATCGAACAGATCGGGCACTTCCCCGCCTTGTCTTCGGCGATGTGCGAATGCATGGGGCACGTCCACTCAACTCCCGCCTCGTCGCCGTGCTCGACGGTGATGACGATGCGCTCGCCCGGTTTTGGCCGGGCGTCGGCGAACGGGATGACCTTGTCACCACGCATGACCTTCGTGGCGTCCTTCACCGCAAACCACACGGCCTTGGGAGCAACCTTCCCTTTGTCATCGACGGTGCGGACCTGGACGCGCATCTTGTCTGCCGCCTCCACCGTGCCCTTGAACGTTGTTTCATGCGCCATCACGTTCACCAGTCCCACCAGCAACAACACCGTCGTTGTCCAGATCTTCTTTCCTGTCATTTGCTTCTCTCCGTCCCCGTCAACAAGCCCTCGATGCGCACGGCGGCTTGCCACGCACGATCGAGGGCCTCCACGTAACTCTCCGTTGTCTGCACCAGATTGCGCTGGGCCATCAGCACCTGCGGATAGGGCGTGGCCATGGCGCGGTACTTTTCCAGGTGCATCTCGAACGCCTGCTCCAGGCGCGGCAGAATCTCGGTCTTGTAGGCATCGGCCATCACGCGGGCGCGTTCGTACTCTTCGAACACGCTGTTGAAGCGGACGTCGATTTCCAGACGCACCTGGGCGGCCGCCGCTTCGGCGGCCGTGACGGCTGATCGTGCCGCCATGATGCCGCCGCGGTTCTTGTTGAAGAGCGGCAACGTGATTCCCGCTTCTGCGCCGAACTCCCAACCCACTGATCGCGGAGACGACAGGGACGGCAGGGGCTCGCGATTCCAGCCGGCGTCACCGCGCAGTGTCAGGTCTGGAAACACGCTGCGTCGTTCAACGTCAACGCTCGCGCGCTGTCGTGCCACTTCCGCGTCCGCCGCCTTCACGTCAGGACTCTGCTGAAGGACCTGGTCGAGGCTGCCCATTCGGTCGAGCAGCGGTAGCGTGCCATTCAGCGTCAACGCTGTTGAGGGCGCGGCCATCGACGGGTCGGCGGCCGCAGCAGCCAGACGCCGCCACGCGCCGGCCTGGTGCGCGCGTGCCGAGGCCAGCATCGCCTTCATCCGCGCGGCTTCGGCCTGGGCCTCGAGCACATCGGGCTGATCGGCCATGCCCACATTCACCAATTGGCGAACGATGACCACGGATTCGTCCCCCACGGCCAGTAGCCGTTCAGACACCTTCAGCTTTTCGGCCGCGGCCAGGACCTCGTAATACGCGGTGCGAACATCCACCAGGACCCGCTGGCGCACGGCCGCCAGTTCCGCTTCGCGCAGCGCGACATCCGCTGCGGATGAAGCGCGCGCGGCCTGGCGCTTGCCACCCAACAGGATCGACTGTTCGACGAACCCGCCGACCAGACCACTGGGAGATTCGCGTGGCCGCAGTTCCCCGGCCGTGGCGCCGACCGTCGGATTATTCCAGGCGCCGGCCTGTGTCGATCGACCGCGCGCCTCTTCCACAAGCGCCGCCGCCCGGTGAATGGCGGGGTGCTGCGCGAGCGCGCGCGCCTCGAGTGCATCCAGGGAGAGCGTCACGGTCTGCGCCGCCGGAGCGGCTGCCAACATCGTCACAACGATGACGACAGCGCTGCAACGAGCACTCAGCCGGCTCATCGTGCCACCCCCTCTGCACGCAACTTGGTGATGTGGTCGAAGACGTCGGGTTCGACGACTCGAACCAGCGTCATCATGCCCATCATTGCGCCCGACCAGTTTTTTGGAAGGCCGTACAGTTCAGGCTTCTCACCCGCCATCTCGTCCATCGGCATCCACATGTCCTGCGGATACCCGGGCACTTCGGTGCCGGGGCCGGCCCCGTGCATCGGGCCAACCATCGTGACCATCTGATTCATCATGTGGTGCGGCAGGTGGCAGTGCAGCATCCAGTCGCCGGGATTGTGAGCCACAAACTCCACATCACGGGACTGCGCGACGCCGACGAGAACCGTGTTGCCGGGCTCGCGATCGACGTCGCCGCGAATGCGCCCACCCTCGGTGCCAGTCACATAAAACGTATTGCCGTGCAGGTGAACGGGATGGTGGTCCATGCTCAGGTTCACCATGCGGATGCGCACGCGTTCCCCGCGCTTGACCACGATGGGCGTCGTGGCGGGTCCGGCCTTGCCGTTGAACGTGAGCCAGTTGAACTCCATCGCCAGCGTGTTCGGAACGGTGTTGTTCGGCAGAATCATCCAGCCTTGCAGGATGATGCCGAAATCGCGATCCACGCGCGGCGCGTGCGCCTTCTTCGGATGCACGATGAACAGGCCGATCATGCCCATCATTTCCTGCATCGGCATGTGCGAGTGATAGAAGAAGGTGCCGTTCTGCTTCAGCGTGAACTCATACGTGTGTGAACCGCCCGGCGGGATAGGGACCTGCGAAATGCCCGGCACGCCATCCTGGTCACTCGGCACTTCGAGCCCATGCCAGTGCGGGGCGAACACCTCGGGCAGGTGGTTCTCGAGGATGATGCGCACGCGATCCCCTTCGTTCACCTCGATCGTCGGACCCGGGACGCTGCCGTTAAATCCCCACGCGTCAACCGTGCGGCCGGGCAGAAACTCGGTCTTCACCGGCTCCGCCTTGAGCGTGAAGACCTTGACGCCACCGTCGAGTGTGAACGGCAGATGAGGCGTGTCGGGTGTGACCACCGGCACCACGCCTGCGATGCCAGTGGCCGACGGCCCCGGCAACACGGCGGCCTTCACGGGTGGTCCCGCCGGATGCACGTGCTGCATCGTCTGAGCTGACGCGCGGCTGGCGGTGGCGGCGCCGGCCAGCGTGGCCAGGCCTGTGAGAAAACGTCGTCGATTCGGATTCATGACTGTCACTACCTCTTTTCCGTAACTCCACAGCGGGCCTGAAGCCCGCGCCCTCTGTCGTCGCGAGTCGATCGCGCATTGACGGACCGGACACACGTCGGCCGTCAACGCGAAAGCGCGCAGGCCGGATTCAGATGCGGAGCGGAAGGGAGGAGCGAAGCGGGAGCGGCGGTGACGACCAGACGGGCGGCCCGGTGGCGCGCGGACTGGCGAAGGCCATCGAATGGACCACCGTTGCGGTCGCGTCGGCTGTTGGCGCCGTCACGCCAGAGCGCGCGCCGGCAGAGCGGAGCGTGGCTGGTTGCCCGGATGGACGGGCGCAGTCTTCCACGCGACCGGCGAGAGACATCGTCGATGCTGCCCGCCGGGCCACCGCTTCAGGGGCCGGGCTCGCGGCGCGATGATGGGCGACGTGATGCGCCGCCGGCTGCACAGGTGTCGAAACCTGAGTCACCGGGGCCGAGTGGTGACCGGCCGCGCCCGGGTCGGCTGCACACACGACCTCGCACACGGCCGCCCCGACCGGGCTGGTCACAAGCGCGAGGGTCAGGACGAGGGCACGCACAGAATCAGTATACGGGAGCGTGTCAAGGCGGCACTCTGGATCAGCGAGCCCGACCGGCGGCGGCCTTCCGTGGGCGTCCCCCAAGTTGACCATTAGCGCGTGCTGCGCGTGTCTTCCGACGACTCCGGCCCGATCCGAGCAGCGCACCAACCCCGACGATGCTCACCTCCGGTCTGATGGCGCGAGTCTTCGTGTTCTGCCGATCAAAAACGCGAGCCACACGCACCTGTGTGCCGTGTTTCGCATGTGGGTGAACATCAGGGTAAGCAATCAGGACTTCGCGCACCGCCCGCTCTGCCTGCTTGTGTGTGTCCGCTGCCGCGTAAACCGGCAATCCCGGCACATAGGCGCTCACAGCACCGTTTGCCTCGGTCTCAAGGACAATGGGGTAGTAGGTCGTCATTCGATACCTGCCTCTCTCAGGATGCGATTGCCCAGGCGGCCCGCATCCTTTTTCGTGTGGACGGCGATCCAGACTTCCTTGCCGGTCGTCGGATGCTTGAGGAGCTGATGGCTACCCTTGCCCCTGCGCGACTCGACAAACCCTGCGGCCTTGAGTTTTCGGATCACTTCGCCCCACGTCATCTGCTACTGAATGCTAAACCCAGCGCTTGGTTGTGTCAAACGCGCGATTGGCGCAGACAGTCGGAACACCGTCGGCGTCGAGTAGCCGATCGTCGCGCCAGGGCGCTCGGGCTTCCAGCGCACGTCGCCGGTCATCCGGTCGAGGGCGACGAGGGACGAGCCCTTGAGCTGGTCGATGAGTTGAATGACAAGGTCGCCCGCAATCACCGGCGACGCCGACATGCCGTAGAAGTTCTGGAACGGGCCCATCGGATGCGTCCATCGCACCTGGCCGTCTGTGCCGTACGCGACGAGCCGAAGTCCGCGAAGAATGACACCACGCCTCGGTTGTCAGCCGCCGGTGTGGGCGACGCGGGATCGTTCGCCTTGAACATCTCGCGCCAGCCACGTTCCCTGAGACCGACTTCACGCTGAGTGACGGGCGCGTGGTCAGGAGTTCGTCGGACTCCTGGAATGTCAGCGGGTCGGTCGTCAAAAGTCTCGGTCCGTCACACTGGGCCGCGGCCGTCCGATCCGACGTGCGACGAAGCACGCAGTCGAATCAGAAACTTGATGTGCGCGGTTCGATGGGCGTCGAGTGGGACTACTTTCCCTACGAGGATTCCACGCGACGGTCGATGGTGGTCCAGTACTCGACCGGCGTCTCCCGTGTGAAGTACTACGCGCCGACGATTTTTGAAAAAAACGAGGAGACGCTGTTCGATCATCGCCTGGCGGCGATTCTCGCCCTGCGGCAGCCCTGGGGAACCTGGCGCGCCTCAGCGGCCTATTCCACATTCCTCCACGACCACAAGAAGTACAACCTCGACTTCTTCGCCGACGTCGACGTCCGGCTGTTTCGCGGATTCAGTCTTAACATCGAAGGCAGCTACTCGCGCGTGCGTGACCAGGTGTACCTGCCGGCCGGCGAGGCATCTGACGAAGACGTGCTCCTGAGACTGCGCCGCCTCCAGACGGGCTATCGGTATCGCATGCAGGTGGGCTTCAGTTTCCAATTCGGTTCCATCTTCAACAACGTCGTCAATCCGCGCTGGAGTGCGACCACGGGCCGGCAGTTCGGCGGCTGAGAGACTCGAACGGGTACCGCACCCGCCCCAGCGGGTGAATGATCGCAGAGCTACGACCTCAAGTTCCTGATAGCGTCTGTCCATGCGCAAGGTCATCGCGGGCCTGATCCTACTGACGGCGTGTTCCCCCTCACCCCGCCACGACGCGGTCACGCTCGTCGTCTCGCAGAGCGGTGACCCTGGGGCCCTGAATCCGGCGATCACGACATCGGGCAGCACCCACCCGGTCACCGACCAGATCTTCAATGGGCTCGTCGGCCTCGACGAGCAGCTCAATCCGATTCCGGAGCTTGCAGAGCGGTGGACCATCGAGGACGACGGCCGCGCGTACCGCTTCGCGCTCCGTCGCGGCGTGAAATGGCACGATGGACAGCCGTTCACGTCGGCGGACGTGAAGTTCACGTTTGAAGAAGCCCTGTTGAAGTGCCGATCAGCCACTTGCTCAGTTGGGCGTACACGCCGGATGTCCGGCAGTATCCCCATGATCTAGGCGAAGCTGCCCGGCTGCTCGACGAAGCTGGACTCAAGCGGCGGGCTGCCCGCCGTGAACCCCGTGGACGCGTCAAGCTTCCCGATCAGGTCCTGCTCGATTCGCGCCGGCCCAATGCGACCGGGGAGGTGGCCCTCGAAGTCGTCGTCAAGCGGCACTTCCGCGGACCGCGCAGCGCGACGCCACCGGTTGGTGAGAATCGAGTGCATGATGGTAAACAACCAGGCCTTCGGGTTGGTTCCCGTGCGGAAATTGTTGAACGTACGGTAGGCCCTCAAAAGGTCTCCTGCACAACATCGTCAGCGTCTTCTCCTCGACCCGTCAGACGCCAAGCCGTTCGGTGCAGGGACGAAGCCAGGGGCAGGGCCAGGGCCTCGAAACCAGCGCGGCGGTCGGCGATCAGCGGTGGCGTCATGGGAGCAGGCTGGGCATCCAAAGTAGTCTTTCGTTCTGGACGTCGACCAGGTTACACCGGCGACTGAGACTGCAGACGCGTCCTTGTTGCTGCCCGCGCACACGGCGGCACTTGCGAGGGCGCGCTGCCCTCCGAAGGCGGACCCGCGTTCAGCCATTGGTAGCCGTTCTCGCGCCTGGCGGCCGTCGAGCGCGTGATCAACCGCATAGGACTGCTCGCGCAGCCCCTTGGCCAGCAGGCGCGCGGCGGCGGGTCGTTGCAGACAGTGCAGGTATACTCACCGCCATGTCGATTGACGCACCTGTGAAGGCTGCACGTGACATTGCCACCCGCGTGCTGGCGCCCGCGGCGTCAGCCAATGACAAAGCGGGAACCTTTTCGACCGACGCGGTTCGTGCACTCGGTGACGCCGGTCTGCTAGGGCTGATGCTGCCGGCAGACGTCGGCGGCCGAGCGAGTTCGCCTGCGGACTTTGCCGCCGTCACGGCGGCGTTGGCGGAGGCTGACCCTTCGGTGGCGATGGTCTACCTTATGCACGTGGTGGGTGCCGCCGCTGTAGCCGCAGCCCCGCCCAACCCGCGGCTGCGTGCCGCGCTCGCCGACATGGCGGCCGGCCGGCATCTCTCGACGCTGGCATTCAGCGAAGCGGGCTCCCGCAGCCATTTCTGGGCGCCGGTGTCGCGCGCGGTGAGCGCCAACGGGCAGGGCGTCCGGATTTCGGCGCAGAAGTCCTTCGTCACCGGCGCCGGTCATGCTCAGAGCTACGTCGTGTCGACACTGGCACCGGATGCCTCATCGCCAACCGACTCGACGCTCTATCTCGTGCCTCACGACACGCCGGGGCTGTCGATCGCCGGCGCCTGGGACGGCATGGGCCTCCGAGC
>JBKJJZ010000290.1:0-5854 GCA_046597705.1 Vicinamibacterales bacterium
CACTCACGTATCGAACGCACTCCACACGAGAGGCGCCATGAACACGCCGCCGACGAGCCACGGCAACACCGACGCGATGACGGACTGAATCGGCGGCAGCAGGAATACCGCGACCCCGTAGACTCCCATGAAATACCGGTTGCCAACCGAACCACCCCCGCCCATGTACGTGTACGGAAGCGTCACGAGAAACACCATGACCTGCATGCCAATGCCCGCAAGGACAAACCATTGCCACGCTTCTCGCCGCCGGCCGCTGGCAATCAGGGCGACCACGGCAAAGACGAACGGAAAGAAGTAGGCAACCATGCCACCGAAGCGGCCGACGACGAAGTACCCGACGTTCGCGCGGAGGTTGTGCCAGAACATCTGCGGGTCGAACCACACGTTGGTGAGGGCCTTGCTCGTTTGCCGCGGCGCGCACGCCTCGAGCCCCAGACCCGGCGTCTCAAACGGAAAGGCCTCGTAGCAGGTCCGCCGGTCGAGTCCACCCTGATAGTTCCACTCTCCACTGATCGCGAGGTTGGCACCCCATCCCAAGCCCGCCGACACAACGAACCCAATGGCGACACCAGCGGCACGGCGCCATTCACGTTTCCACAACCACCAGAGTCCGATCGGCGCACCGAGCAACGCGTTGGTGAGTTTCGAGAATGTCAGGATCCCGATAATCACCGCCGCCCACACATCCGACGCGGGGCCTCGCAACCACCGGGTCTTGGGCGACGACGGCGAGGGCGCGACGAACTTGTAGAGCCAGCAGAAATACGCCGCCAGTCCGAGGGCGTAGTTGAACAATTCCGGCGTGATCCACGCCCAATAGACTGGCACCACCGAAGCAAACAGGAAGCCACCCGCCAGAAGCAGGCTGACGCCCACGGACGAGCGCGCGCTGATGAACGTATAGGCGCAGAAAAACGCGAGCGCCATGAGGGCAGCGTTCAGGACGTAGAACCCTCTGGTGCCGAGCACCTTGACAAACGGCGCCGCAAACAGCGGGTAGATGAACGACTTGCCGAAGAAGAGTCGAGAATGGTCCGGGTCTGGCGCGCCAGCCGTGAAGCCTTTCTTCAGGAAGACACCTCGCGGTCCCTGCGAAAACTCCCTGCGGGTGCGCTCCAAATCCTCACGGCGATACTCGAGATCAAAGTCCTTCGCGAGGCTGTGCCCCATCAAGTAGTAGGTTGCCTCATCACTCTGAAAGCCCGGCGCAGACGTGGGATCCACGGGCGTGCGGCGAGCTTCAATCGGATCCACGAATAACGCCAATCCGCCGTAGACGGCGAACACCAGCAGCGTGGCCACGAGACCGGCACGCCGACGCGCGCCAGTGTGTAACGCGTTCACACGCCCTTCCCGGTCAAAAACGAAAGGTCCACCTGCGTGGTCACGCGGCGGCGCATGGCGCGAGAGTCACGATGGAGGATGTCGTACAGCCTCTCCATCTTCCGGACGAATGCGGTGATGTCATACGCCTCGGCCGTCTTGCGTGCGGCCGCGCCCAGTCGCGCCCGTTCGAGGGGCTGATCGATGAGCCGAATCATGCGATCCGCGAGCGCGCGCGCGTCGCGCCTGGGCACAATCAACGCGTCCACATCCGGTGTCAGCACTTCCATCAGCCCGTCGGCATCGGTTGCGACGATGGGACGGGCGGCGCCGAGCGCTTCGAACACGGTCAGCGGCGTCCCTTCCCATAGCGACGGGAATATGGACACGTCGAACGCAGCAAGAGCGCCTCGCACATCCTTTACGAAGCCTCCGAACACGAATCGGTCACCAAGTTTCAGCGCGGCCGCCTGCGCCTGCAGACTGGCGAGGAGCGGCCCCTCGCCGAACAGGAAGAACCGTGCGTGCGGGCGGCCGTCAAGCACCACTCGTGCCGCATCGACCAGGAACTCGTTGCCCTTCGAATCGTGCAGCCGCGTCACCGTTCCCATCACCACATCGTCCGGCCCCACCCCGAGCGTCGCCCGCGCGGCCGCACGTTCCACTGGTGTCACGGGCTGACCGAACTCATCAAGGGGCGCGCCGAGATAGACCACCTTGACGCGATCGGGCGAAACAAGGCGGGCGCCGATGACGAACTCTGCGGTGCTCTTCGAGACCGCAATGGCGACGTCCGTGTAGGGCCGGAGCAGCCAGTCCGCCACCTTCTGAAACCAGGGCGTGCTCGTGAGGTTGGCGTGTTCGTGCAGCACGACGGGAATGCCGCGCATCGCCGCGGCAAGGCGACCGAACGTCGTGGCTCCGTAACCGTGCAGGTGAAGCACGTCAATCTGCTTCGCGTCGATGATGCGCAACAACGCGAACAACGTGCGCGGATCGAACTTGCCACGCTCGAGATAGGTGATGTCGATGCCGAGGGCGTCCAGCGTTTCTTCGGACAAATCTCGCTTGCGGAGGCTGACGAGTGACACACGGAACCTCGACGCGTCGAACCGGGGAATCATCCACGCAAACAGGCGCTTGACGCCGTGTATTCGCGACCCTTCCCAGCCCAGGTGGTCGCAGACTTGGAGGATGTTCAACGGGCGCTGAGGTGGCATTAATCGGATGGTCGCGGCAGTGGCGACATTTTAGCGCCCGGTCCCCATGCGGTCAACGACGGGTCAACCGCGGCATGTAGAATTGCGCGGATGTTCACGAAGGTCACGAAGCGGGCGGCACGGATGCTCCTTGCCGTCACACTGATGTGGCTGGCCACTCGAAACGCCGAGTGGGACAAGGTGTTCGCCGCCATCGCGAGCGGCGAATGGCGCTGGTTCGCTCTCTGCTTCGCCCTCGTTGTGATCGATCGGGTACTGATGGCCTGGCGATGGGTTGTACTGCTTCGCGCCGTAGAATCGCCACCGTACATCCCGTTCGGCCGGGTGATCCGGCTCTTCTTCGTGAGTACGTTTGTTGGCACCTTCCTGCCGGGAGGAATCGGCGGCGATGCCGTACGCATTGTGAGCCTGACTCGACTGGGCGCCTCCACAGCGTCGGCCGTCGGGTCAGTGGCGGTGGATCGCCTGCTGGGGATTGTGTCAGTCCTCCTGATGGCGGTGGCCGGAGCTGTGCTTGCTGGCCGCCTGCTGGATGATTGGTGGCTGAGGTTTGCGCTGCTCATGAGTTCGATCGGCGTCGCCGGCACATTGCTGCTGCTTTTTGACTCGCGACTTCTTGCCGGCCTGGTGCGATGGGCGGGCGGCGGCCGCTTCCCGACCCTCGAACGATGGGCCCAGAAGTTCCTGCTGGCGATCCGTCAGTACGGCGAGCATCGCGGCGTACTCATCGGCGTGCTCGCGGCGTCCGTCGCCGTCCAGGCGCTCAGATCAGCGCAAGCGTGGTGCCTGGGACTGGCGATCGGACTGCCGATCGGCGGAGCGTGGTACTTCGCCCTGATTCCATTCGTCGTGCTGGCGTTCATGCTGCCCGCATCAATGTCGGGCCTCGGGGCCGGCACGGCCTCATTTGTTCCCCTATTCGCGCTCGCAGGATTGGCGGACGCGCAAGCTATCGCGTTGTCGCTCCTCTTCTGGTTTCTGGGGGTCGTCGGCAACCTCCCCGGCGGTGTCCTCATGCTCACCGCACCAGATTCCGAATCGGTCTCTCGAACATCAAATACCTGAGGCCGGGCCGCTCTGATCCAGATGGCTTCCGTCTTGCAGCGCTGGATTCGGCGAGGTCTATCGGACCGCCCGTTTACGTCCGATAAGCCCGTTCAATCAGTAATTTGTTCGTCGAGGATCCAACATGCCGATCACAGTTCTCACACGCGTCCCGCGCGTTTTGTCAGTCGCAGGCTTTGCCGCGGTCCTCGCTCTTGCCGGCTGCGAACAGGCGAAGACCTCCAGTCCGCTGAGTCCGCTGATTGCCGGCGCCATCGAAGGCGTCGAGATCACTCTGCCCAAGACCCTCGAGCCCGGCGCGGGCTGGAAGATTGAGGATAAGAACCAACCCATCACTCTGCTCATCGAGAATCCGTCGAGCACCAGTCCGCGGCCGTACACCCTGCGGGTTCAGCTGGCGACCGACGCCGCGTTCGGAAATATTGTCTTCGGGACCAGCGGCCTGGCACCGGGTCCGAATGGCCGCACCAGCCTGCGCCTGCCGGACAAACTGGCACCCGGGCAGTTCCGGTGGCGCGCGCGCGCCGAAGACGGCGCGAACAACAGCGAGTGGTCCACGGCGGCCACGTTCGAAGTGCTACAGCCGATTGTCATTGGCGCGCCCGCGCCGAAAGAACCGCTTGGCAACGTGCGCGTGACGACGCGCCTGCCCACGTTGGTCGCCACCAATGGCAACTCCAGCGGTCCGCATGGCGCGCTGTTCTACCTGTTCCAGTTGTCCAACTCGGACACCTTCGGTGCCTTGACGGGCAATGCGGAATCCCCGCAAAACGCCTCGGGACAGACGTCCTACACGATTCCGTCAAACCTGCCCTACGACACGGTCCTCTACTGGCGCGTGCGGATCTCCGATGGCGCGAACACCGGCCCCTGGTCCAGGACTGAGACGTTCAGGACGCCGATTGCGCCGGTCGTGGTGCCGCCACCCCCGCCGCCTTCCGGCGGTGGTTCCGGCGGCTCAGGCGCGTCGTGCGCCTCGAACAACGGCGATGCGATTGTGCAGTGCATTGCGGCGAAGTATCCGTCCTACACGGCAGCCGGTGTGAGCGACAGCCAGCGCGTCGCCAACATGGAATTCCTGCGCGACCGGATCATCGAAGCCGGGATCTGTGGGGGCCTGGACCTGGCGTGGAACCTCAAGCGCGGCGTGGGACCGCACAGCATTGACGCCATCGCCTGGCGCGTGGGCGGCCGCGACGAGGTGGTTGACCTGGGCGCAGCCTACGACGACACCAGCCGAACGCTGGGACTCCAGTGGGCGATCGTCCTTGGCCCTCCGGGATACGACCCTTACCCGAAACCCAACTGCGGGTAACTCGGGGTCCTCAGTAGCTCCAACGAGAATCGGGCCGTCGCCCTCGGCAAGAGGACGACGGCCCGATGTGTTTCCGGCGGCAGGTGCGGACTTAGAAACGCACGCGAACACCGACGCCGTACTGGAATCCGCCAACGTCCAGGCGGCCTCCCTGAACCAGGTCTGAATTCACGCCGCCCTTGGCGTAACGCAGGAACATGCCCAGGCCGGCATTCTTGAGGATGAGGTAGCGCACGTCCACGCCGGCGTGGAGCCCAATGGCGCTCTCGTTAATCTGGGTCCTGGTCACCGAAGCGATTGTCGAAGTGCCCGTCGCCACCGTAAAGCCCGTCGGCAGATCCTGCTTTACGGCAAAAAACGTCGGCCCCGCATAGAGCGATACATCGACCTTGTCGGTCACAGGCAGGAGCCAGTACGCCGACACGTGAAACTGGGACTCGGTGTGTTTCAGGCCAGGGGCATCGACCGTGGCGCTCCTGAGCGTGTTGAACAATACCGGATCCGGAATCGAGGCATTCAGGACGCCGCTTGCCGTGTCGCTGTAGCGCGAAAAACCGGCCCCAACGGCCAGGTTGTTCCACACGCGCACCCCACCGCTGATATCGATCAGCGACTCGGCTCCTATGCCAACCGTAGACTCAAATGTCGCGGTCTCTTCGTACAGGGGGAACGACCCGCTCGACTGGTAGGTCCGGGCTTTCGTCTGGCCGCCGAAGCTGAGACCTGCGAACGCGCGGTCGGTGGATTGCAGTGTCTGGGCTGAGGCATCCGCCGCCAGACCCGCGACCACAAAAAGTGTTCCTGTCACAATGCCAAATGCTCGTGTCCCTGCCAGTTTTGCCATCTCGTCTCCCTGAAAAAACAACCCGGGCATCGTAACACGCACCCCGCGTAGACTCGAAAAACGACGACCCCTACAGAATCGGGC
>JBKJJZ010000486.1:0-4109 GCA_046597705.1 Vicinamibacterales bacterium
CTCAGTTCCTCAGTTCCTCAGTTCCTCAGTTCCTCAGTTCCTCAGTTCCTCAGTTCCTCAGTTCCTCAGCTCCTCAGCTCCTCAGCTCCTCAGCTCCTCAGCTCCTGATTACCTTTGCCTCGTCCATACTCCTGCGTCGCGTAGCCGACCACGAGTCCGAGGATGGCTCCTGGCAGAATGATCTCGAGATAGTAGTAAACGCCGTTGGTGGGATTCATCGCGACCAGGTACGCAAAGAAGCCCGAAATCAGCAGCCCGACGAGCATGCCGGCCGCGAGTGATCGCACGCGGTAGGCGAACCAGCCAATCAGCACACCGGCCACCAGGCCCTTGAACGTGGACCCGATCACAATGCCCGTGATCTGATCCCGAAGTTCCGGCGCCGAGACCAGGGCCGTCAGGCCATCGAAAATCCCGAGCACGCCCCCAAGCACCATTCCCAGAATTGGTTTCTTCATCAAACTCTCCTTAACCGACCTGTTACGCGGCACACAGTCGTTCCTTTTCCCGCCGTCAACGCCACCACGCGACGAGGGCGCGCATCAGCAGGTACGCGCCGACCAGTACGATGATGGTCAGGTGCCTGCTGGCCAGGCGAACGATGCGATCGAGGACCGTTTCCGGCAGGGCCTCGACGGCCTCGCCGGCGCGGTAGCGTGCCAGGTCTGCCACCACCCCGGCGGCGTCAGCATACCGATCGGCGGCAGAATGAGCCAGGCACTTCGTCACTACCGCTCGCAGCCGCCGGGCGAGCCGCGGACGATGCTCGCGCAAGGCTGTCGCAGCCGCACTGCAATCTCGAGGCGGCGTTCCGTCCGTCAGCAGCCAGCACAACAGCGCGCCGAGGGCATAGACGTCGCTGGCCGGGCCCGCCGCGGCCGCGTGCCCTTCCCATTGTTCCGGTGACATGAATCCGGGCGTGCCCATGCGTGTGCCTGGCTGTGTGCCTCCGGTTGGTGCCGGCGCATCCGTGCGGTCACTCTCCGGCGCATCGTGTTCGAGGAGTCTGGCGACGCCCCAATCCATGACCAGCACTTCGCCAAACGGTCCCACCATGATGTTGGCGGGCTTGAGATCCCTGTGGACCACGCCACGTGTGTGCGCGAAGGCCACCGCATCCGCGACGCGTTCAAAGATCGCGAGGGCTGCGCTTTCAGCAAGCGGTCGCGCCGGCGCGTGTGCCAGCGTATGTCCGCGCACCAGTTTCATGACGTAGTAGATGCGGCCGTCAGCCAACTGGCCCAGCGCGTGGACAGGTACGATCCCTGGATGCTCCAACTGCGCCAGCACCTGCGCTTCCTGCCGTAATCTGGCGTCCAGGCCGCTATCTGAAACGGGCGCATGAGAAATCTTGATCGCCACGTCACGGCCGAGCGGCTCGTCGCGGGCGGCGAAGACACGCCCCATCCCGCCTGCGCCAATGGGTCGCACCGACGAGTATCGGCCCGGGTCCAGGTCGGGCCAGTTGGCCACGTCGCGAAGATGATTGATGACGGAGCTGGAAAGGAACAATTGGCGCCCCTGAAGGGACGCCCTACGTTATCTCAGTCGGGCGACGTTATCTCAGGCCGGCGACGTTATCTCAGCCCGGCGCCACCTCGACGCCAAACAACTGCCGGGCCTCCTGTCGGAATTCCTCGTCGGTACCCACCAACGAACGGAGATGGACCAGGGCGATTTCGCGGAAGCGCGTGCGCGCCGTGTGAAGGTCGTTCGTGACGGTCGTGACCGGCACGCTCATCGCAGCGGCCACCACCGCGTACGACCGGCCGTCATCGTCTGTCAGGTCGTGCCTTTGAAAGGCCTCGAAGGCACGAGCCTTGTCCTCGCGGGTGAGGACCTCGCGCAACTCGTCCACGGCGCGGGCGAAAAGAGCGCGGATCGTTTCATCGCGGAAGAACCGATCGAGATCACGTAAATCGGTTGAGACCAGGGGCAGTTCCTGTTCGGCTCCGGGAAAATCGAGGGACAGGATCTCGGCGGCGCCGCCGCGCTTGAGCGCTGTCTCGGCCTTGCGTTGATTTTGCAGAAACCGATCGAGGCAAGTCCGGAGGAACGTGCGGAACCTGGCCTTGGCCGGATCGAACTTCTCCAGGTAGCCCTTCTCGAACGCCACCGTGAAGAAGCCCTGGATGATGTCCTCCGCGTCGTCTGGCGACAAGCGCCAGTGGAGCCGCAGATAGTGATAGCTCGGACGCCAGTAACCGGTGACCAGATCGCTGAAGGCGCCGTGCCTGATGGTGTCGTCGCCGCTTCGAATACGCTCGAGCACCGATTGGTGCGTCAGCGGGAAGCGCTCCACCTCTCAGCGCCCCGTGAAGAACAGATTGGGCATCAGCGCCAGGGTTTCGCCGCGGCGGAAGAGGCGGAGGCGCTCTGCCATCTTGTCGAGCAGGCGGGCTTCCGGCCGGCGCGTCAACACTTCCAGCGAGGCCCCAAGGCCAACCCCGAGCGGATTCGAGAACAAATCCACGAAGCTGCGTTTCTGCGGATACACGACCAGCGTCACGGGCTTGGCGGCGTCGAGTTTGGCGTGCTCCTTGGCCAGGGCGATCGCGCGATCGAGCCCGCCGAGTTCGTCAACAAGTCCCAACTCGCGCGCTTGTTTGCCAGTCCAGACGCGGCCCTTGGCAATCGCGTCGATCTTGTCGGGCGATGACCTGCGACCCTCGGCGACGCGAGATACGAACAAGTCGTATGTGGACTGCATCTGCGCTTCGATTTTCGCGCGCTCGGGCGGTGTAAAGGGGCGGAACGGCGAGTAGATCTCGGCGAATCGTCCGTCGCTCACGCTGTCGGTTCCCACGCCGAGCTTGTCCATCGTGCCTTCAAGGACGAACTTTCCAGTCACGACGCCAATCGACCCGGTAATGGTGCCCGGCTGCGCGACGATCGCGTTGGCTGGGACGGCCATGTAGTAGCCGCCTGACGCAGCGACATCGCCCATGGAAACAATCACGGGCTTTACCTGGCGTGTCAGCATCAGCTCACGCCAGATGACTTCGGACGCGATGGCCGAACCGCCCGGGCTGTCGATGCGGATGACAATCGCGCGGATCGAGCTGTCGGCGCGAACCTTCCGGATCCACTCGACGAACGTGTCCGACCCCAGCACCGAGCCGCCCGGGCCGTCAAACGAGCTGCTGCCACTGGCGATCGTCCCCACGGCATAGAGCAGCGCGATGCGCGGACCCGAGCCGAGGCCGGCGACGAAGCCCCGGAGATAATCGTGACTTTCAAGACGGCGCGTGCCCTGCACGGGCGAGGCGTCGTCGATCTGATCGTCGTAGGCCAGATCATCGACGAGTCCGGCCGCCTTGGCTTCCTCGGGCAGAAACGGGCCCTGGTCGAGCAGGAGGCGAATCTCTTCAACGCTCTTATTGCGCCCTTTCGCGATGGCAGCCACCAGCTGATCGTAGTTGTCGCGATTGAGCGACCGCGTCATCTCGCGATGAGCGGGTGTGAATCCCTTTTCGGTGAAGGTGTTCGAATACGACTTGAACTCGCCCATGTGGAGCAAGTCCGGATAGACGCCGAGTTTGTCTAGCGCGCCACGCAAAAACAGCTCGTAGGTGGCCAGGCCCGAGACGTCCAGCGTGCCGGCGGGCATCATCAGGACGCGTTCAGCGGCCGAGGCCAGGTAGTAGTCGGCAGAGCCGCCATATTCCATGAACACGACCAGCGACTTGCCGGATGTGCGGAAGGCGGCCATGGCATCGTGCAGTTCCTGGACTTGCGCCCACAGTGCCCCGCCCATGTTCGGGATGATGACCATCCCGCGAATGCGATCGTCATGACGGGCCTTGTCAATCGCCGCCACCACGGTGCGCAGCGTCGGCGGCGTGCCCACGAACGGCGACAGCACACTGGCGGACTCGATTTCCGGGAACGGTGCCTGGACACGCAGGAACAGCGTCGAGTTGGACGACACGGTCGGCGCAGCCGGCCCGCCGAACATGATGGCGAGGACCATGAGGCCCGCGGCCGACGCCATGACGGCGAGGAAAAGAAGGAATAGAACGAGCGCGACACCGCGACGGGCACTCAAAGCAGGTGAATCTCCTGCTTCGCAGTATATGGGACCTGAGGAACTGAGGAACTGAGGAACT
>JBKJJZ010000543.1:0-4851 GCA_046597705.1 Vicinamibacterales bacterium
TGCTCTTCCGAGTGCCGGGACTTCCTCGTCGCATCTGCGGCGCCAGTAGGAGTGAGACGACCTGTCGCGTTTCTTGTTCACATCTTGAATGAGGGATCGATGGTTTGAACCCGTTTCTGCAGCCTCCAAGCACCATTCCTCTTTGTGAGTTCATCCGTGTAGTCCCCGGAGGCAACAATGGCTGTGCCATCCTGAGTACTAAGAACCCAGTACGACGAAGTCGCGGTCGCCACGTTTCCATTCACTTCGATCCGCCAAGGGCCGATCATGTGGCGCTTGCCGGCCGTAATGCCGCCCGAGTGCCACTGGTGAATAGTCGCGAGAATCTGTTCACGCCCCGTCGCCATACCGAAGGGACTGACGTAGACTGCGTCATCGTGGAAGTTGCAAGCTTGTCATTGTCCATATTGATTCCTTTCTCTTGGATGAAGTTGATAGTAGCCTACCGACAGAGGCTCGCTGGCGCCTGACTCGACCTGCACGAACTTCAGGGCACTCGTCGAGGGACGTGGGCCGTCAAGGTGCGCGGGCCCTCGGAGTCAGTCGAAAGACGCTGTCCGGAATCATCAACGGGCGGGCCGGTATTAGTCCCGAGATGACGGTGCGCCTTTCGCTCGCATTCGGCACGTCCGCCGAGAGTTGGATGAACCAGCAGATTCAGCACGATCTGTGGCACGCCGAACGGAATCGCAAGAAGCTTCGCGTCACGCGCCTCTCGCCTGCGTAGGTTTGTTGTTGCTCGTGTGATATTCCGGCTAGACAGCGTTCACCAGCGGCGGACCGGCGGCGATCCGCTGCTGGTGTTCGATGTCACGTCCCCCTGCGCGCCTGTCCTGTTCGCCAGCCAGGCCGTGCCCGGTTGTTCTCGGGGAATGAAGACGGAGCCCGGTGCTCTCTATCTCACCGCGTCGAAGATTGTGTCGGCGATCCTGTAGGTGCCGTCCCGGTACACGACGACGTGGCGGTCGATGACTCCCCGGCGAAATCCACGAGGTAGCGGGGGAAGGTCACGCTCGAGTGCCGCTGGAAGCGGCCTGAGCTTCTTCTGCAGTCCCGGCGGCAGTGTGCCGTTGCGCCGAAGCTGTTTCTCGAGGCCTGGCGGCAGGTCGCCATCGCGCTTGGCCAGCCCCGGGGGCAGGCCGGAGTTCCTGCCGTAGTAGCGGCTGATAACATCGCGATCGCGGTCACCGAACCTGGGCTCACTGTCCCCGTGCGGTTTGGCCACGCTCGTCTTGGCCGCCTTGTCTTTGTCCTTATCCTTGTCCTGACCTCGCCCCCGGCCTTGCGCCAGAGCAGGGTCGGCGATCGACGACATCAGCAGTGACATAACAAGAACGCCGGCTGCCGCAAGGGTGCTGTTTTTCATGGCGAGTCTCCTGCGGCCACAGTACCAGTCCTCAACGCTCCTCCATGTGCCCTACTGCACACGGACGCCGCCAGGAGCCACGCATTCGCGCCGGCGTGATCGACATCGGCTTCCTGCCTCCGCCAGCCGACGCTGATGCTCAGTGGTCAATTCGATTCCATGATCCCAGTCGCAAACGCGGAGCGATACTTCGCGCTCATCGGCGCGCCGGCGTCACAGAAGAAGCACGTGGTGGCCATCGGCGGCCACTTCATCCCGCGCGACCTGCTCATTCGAGAGGTGCTGGACTGGCTCGACGCGCATCTTGGACCGACGCCGCGATAACGTTTCTTGAAGGCGTGTAGCGTGGCTCTGTAGCGCGCGCGGGGGCTCCATGTTGTTTTCCTTCAGCCCACGCCTCGTGTGAATCCGAGGCGGAAAGGGAGGCCAAACGGCCTCGGTCCGCGGCGAGCAGCCGGTCCTCCGGCCAGTAGCCTGCGAAGCAGGCCCGCAGCACGCGAGGGGTGCCAGCAGCCGCAGTGCGGTGTAACCGAAGTCGAGGCCAGCACGAAGATCGGGTATGTACGCACGCCTCACCCTCTTGGCCGTCATCGCTGCCATCGCTGCCGCATGCTCCACGACGCCGATGCCAACGGCTCCCACGCCACCGGCGCAGGCTGGGGAATCACTCGTTCCAGTGCCGTCACCGGCGCCGACAGCGACGCCCACGCCGACACCGACACCCACGCCGACACCGACACCCACGCCGACACCGACGCCAACACCGACGCCGACACCGACGCCGGGGCCTGATCAGATTGCCCGCTATGTGGTGACCTTCCAGTCCACCTGGAGCGAGCAGACGCATCCCACGGACTGGCCCGCGAGCGCGCACTACTCCGGCTTGATCGGCGGCACACACAACGGACGTGTGTCGTTCTGGCAGGAGGGCGTGCCCGCCACCGACGGCATTCAGTCCATGGCCGAGCGCGGCGCGAAGTCCCCGCTCGACGCTGAGGTGACGACGGCCATCAACGCCGGCACCGCGCAGCACGTTCTCTCGGGAGGCGACCTGCGCACTTCTCCGGGCAGTGTCTCGATGGAATTCGAGGTCAGTGTCGAATTCCCACTCGTGACTCTGGTGACCATGGTGGCGCCCAGCCCGGATTGGTTCGTGGGCGTATCCGGCCTGTCACTGCGGGTGAACAGCCAGTGGGCCGATGAGCAGACCGTCGTGCTCTACCCCTGGGATGCCGGAACCGACAGTGGCCTCACGTACCAGGCGGCTGACCAGAGGACCCAACCCGCCGGACTCATCCATCGATTGCTGGGATTCCCGGTTGCCGTGAACGGCACCGTTGCGCCCTTCGGCACAATGACGTTCCGCCGACTCCCGCGCTGATCGGCGGTTGCAGCAGCGCGCGAAGCACGCCAGCAACCCGCGAAGCGGTGCAGAGTGGCGCCTTGACGTTCACGCGATGGTCACTGCGAAGTCAGCAGGCACACACGCTAATGGTGCGACGATGAGGGATGTCCTTGGGGCGCGTCTGTGGGGGGCGCTGGTCTCTGCCGGTCTTTCGGACACAGCCGCACGCGCGTATGTCGAATCGGGGATGGCGGCCAGTTGGGACGCGCCGCGTGAGAGAGGCACGTGCCCGCTGGTCCTCATCGGCCAGGGTCGAGGCTCAGATGGTCCCCAACTTCACACTCCTGCGAGGCTTGCCGGCCCGTGACGTGACGCTCCGCGAGCGGAGGGGCCGCGGGCACGCGCATTCGTGGGTGTCCGGTTCCGGCGGAGTTTGACGGGGTTCAGGACCTGACGCTCGTCCTGATGGCCGCATACGTCTCGCTGTCGCTTCGTGCATTACGCTAAGGGCGGAACCTGCTTGTGAGAGACCCGGATCAATCACCATCGGTCGCATTTCATCCGGCGGCGGCGCGCCGCTCGTTGCTGTTCGGACCCTTTCGCTTCGATGTCATCGACAAGACGCTCTGGCGCGACGGACAGGAAATCCGACTGCCTCCGCGCGCGTTGATGATTCTCGATCATCTCCTCGAACGCCCTAATCGCGTCGTCGGCAAACAGGATCTGCTGGATCTGGTCTGGAAGGACGCGTTCGTCGGCGAGTCGTCACTGACGGAAGCCATCGGCGTGTTGCGACAGGCGTTGGGCGATTCCGCGTCGGGCGCGGAATACATTCAGACCGTCCACCGGCGCGGCTATCGATTTGTGGCGCCAATCAGGATTGACGCGCAATCGGCTTCAGTCACGACTCCGACGCTCGTGACGCCGCCCGAGCTAGCCACGCTGTCCCAATCACGCGAGTCGCAATCACGTCCGGTCACCAAAGCCATCGCGGCCGCTGTGCTGCTGGCAACCGGCGCTATTGCCGCCTGGTTCGCGCTCCGCCCGGATCCTTTGCCTGCGCTGACCCGAACGACGATTACGCTGCCGACTGCGCAGGCACCAGCCCCGGGACTGACGGCCCAGCCAGTCGCCGCGCTGTCACCCGATGGCCGGCGCATTGCCTACGTCGCCGGCGCATCCGGCAGTTACCGGCTGTTTCTTCGTGCGATCGATCAGTTCGAGGCCGTGTCCGTGCCCGGCACCGACGGCGCCCACGCGCCGTTCTTTTCCCCCGACGGGAACTCGATAGGATTCTTCGTCCGGGACCGCCTGATGGTGATGACGCTTCCGGACGGGCAGCCCCTCGACCTTGCCGAAGCCGGCGCCGGCCATGGCGGCTGGTGGCACACCGATGGGTCGATCATTTTTGCCACCGGGTCCCGCGAAGGCGTCTTCCGCATTGCGGCCACCGGCGGTGAACGCCGTGCGATCCGCATTGCAGGCCTCGATGGCGCGACGCTGCGCCACCCGACGCTGACCAACAACGGGCGAACACTGCTGGCCACGACGTGGGCCTTCAACGTGCGCCACTCCGAAGTGGTGGCGGTGGACTTGAGTTCCGGGGCCGCGCGCAAGATCGCGCGAGGCGTGTACCCCCGCGCGCTTGACGATCGCCGGATCATTTATCTGCGCGACGGCGATCTCGTCGCCGCGCCTCTCGATGGATCGGGTCCCGAAGTCACGCTGATCTCGGCCGTCATGACCGGTGTTTTCGGCGCCGGCCAGTATTCTCTGGCCTCGAACGGCACGCTGCTGTACCTGCCTGAATCTCCGACTCGGCTGCTGCGGCAGATGGTGCGCGTGCCGCTCGATGGAGCCGAAGGCAAAGCCGGAAACGAAGAGCCGCTGCTATTCGAACCGCGGGCGTTTCAAAACCTCGTCATTTCACCCGACGGTCGTCGTGTCGCCGCCACGATCTACGAGCGTGGCGCGTCGGACCTGTGGGTTGGAGACCTCGATCGAGGGATCCTTCAGCGTCTGACGACCGAGGGCGGCTGCGTCGATCCCGTCTGGTCGCACGATAGCTCGTCGATCTATTTCGCGTGGGGCCGCGGTGAAGCTCCCAACCTCTATCGCATCGCGTACGACGGCAGTGCGC
>JBKJJZ010000605.1:0-3461 GCA_046597705.1 Vicinamibacterales bacterium
AAGGCACCGTGCGTGAAGGCTTCAACATCGGCTCGCTGGCCGACGCGCTCAAGCTGCCGCCTGGGATCGCCGCCGGTATGGTGCTGATGGAGTCATCCCACAAGGCGAAGAGGTAGAGCGCAGTCATGACAATGTCTCTCACCGGATTGATCATTCTTCTTCTCATCGCGCTGGTCTGTGGTGCGATCGGTAAAGCGCTTGTGGGCGTCGGCCGGGGCGGCCTGATTACCACCACCGCGCTCGGATTCATCGGAGCACTGGTTGGCCCCTGGCTCGCCACTCAACTGGGCCTGTCCGAGCCGTTCATGCTGAAAGTGGGCGGCGAGTCATTTCCAATACTGTGGTCGATCATCGGCGCCGCGCTGTTTGTGGCGCTTTTGCACCTGCTCTCAGGGCGGGGACGGAGATAGGGCATGACACGCAATCTCTCGCGCGCAGCTTCGATCGCCGGACTGACCGTGGTGCTGTCAGTGGGCGCGCTCAGTGGGCAGACGGTGGTGACGGAGCCACCAAACAAGTACTCGCCAGCCGAGGACGTTCAGCTTGGGCGGCAGGCCGCCGGTGAGGTTGAGAAGCAGCTTCCGATGCTGAACGATTCGAACGTGCAGTCATTTGTGGAGTCGCTGGGACAGCGGCTGGCGGAAGCGATTCCGCAACAGTTCGACCATCCGGAATTCCGGTACACCTTCGATGTCGTGAACGTACGCGAGATCAACGCGTTCGCGCTGCCTGGCGGGCCGATGTACGTCAATCGCGGCATGATTTCCCAGGCGCGGACCGAGGGGGAAGTCGCCAGCGTCATGGCGCATGAGATCAGCCACGTCGCGCTCCGGCATGGGACGGCACAGGCGACCAAGTCCACGAAATACGAGCTCGGCACGATGGCCGGCGCCGTGCTGGGCGCGATCATCGGTGGCAAGACGGGGAGCATTGTGTCCGGCGTGACGGAATTCGGACTGGGCGTGGACTTCCTGAAGTTCAGCCGCGAGTACGAACGCCAGGCTGACATCCTCGGGTCGCACATCATGGCCGAAGCTGGCTATGACCCGCGCGAAATGGCCAGCATGTTCCAGACGATTCAGAAGCAGGGCGGCGCGGGCGGTCCGGAATTCCTGAGCAGCCATCCCGACCCAGGCAACCGCGCCGCGGCGATTACCAAGGAAGCGTCGCTGCTTCACGTGCGCAATCCGGTGCGCGACACCGGCAACTTCCGCACCGTGCAAACGCGACTCCGGCAGATGCCGGCGGCGCCGACGACCGAAGAGGCGACGCGCACGGGAGCGGGGCGCACGGGAGCGGGGCGCACCACGAACCCTTCGACCGGCAGCAGGGGTGGCACGCTGGACCCACGCCGCGTGCCTGCGCCGTCCTCCACGTATACCACGTACAACGAGGGCGACATTTTCCGCATCAGCGTGCCGTCGAACTGGCGCGAGATGCCCTCCAATGACTCCGTAACGTTTGCGCCGGACGGCGCGTTCGGTGACGCCGACGGACAGGGTGTGGTCACCCACGGCATGGTGATTGGTGCGCTGCGCAATGAGAGCCATGACCTTCGCACGGCCTCCGACGAGTTCGTGGCCTCACTCTCGCAGGGCAACCCCGATATGGGCAGGCCGTCGGCCTACGCGCGCATGAACTCGGCGGGGCAGCAATGGTTGCGGACCACCACGACAAACCGCTCAGCCACGAGCCAGAATGAACGGCTGGCCATCTACACAACTCTGCTGGCCGACGGCACCCTGTTCTACGTCATTGGAGTCTCGCCAGACGACGTGTTCACCAGCTACGAGGCGACCTTCCGCAAAGTCATCGGCACGATCGCGTTCGCTCGATAACGGCATCGAAACAGTGCATACTCGCCCCGTCCCCCTGGGGCGAGTATGTTCACTCTCTTTGTCGGTCTCGTCGCGTTAGCGCTGTGGGTCAAGAACATCACCGGTCGCCTGGCACGGATTGACCTGCGGCTTGCTGAAATTGAACGCCTGGCGAAGGACGTCCGCGCGCAGTCCGAGTTAGTCTCCACTCAGGCCGGCAGGCTCGCCGCCAGAGTCGCGGCGCTCGAGGCTGGCGCTCAGTCAGCACATCAGGCAGTCGTTGCAGCCAGACCGGCGCCCCTGAAGGGACGCCCTACGTCAGACCCGGCGCCCCTGAAGGGACGTCCTGCACCCGACGCGGCACCCCTTCCCATCGTCACCAAACCGATCGCCGGCTCCGTTGCTGCAGCCGCGGCAGCTGAGGCTCCGCCGCATCCTGAGCCAGCATCAGCCACGCCGGTCGAGGACGACGCGTGGGAAGTCAGGGTGGGCGGCAATTGGCTGAGCAAGATCGGAGTGCTCGTTTTCGTGATCGGATTGGCGCTGCTGATCGGCTATTCGGTGACGCATGTCGGTGCCGCCGGCCGCATCGCCATAGGATTTGCCGTCGGCTTTGCAATGCTCGCAACGGGCGTGGTCCTCGAGCGCCGCGACGAATACCGAACCTACGCATACGCACTCATCGCGGGTGGATGGGCGGGCGTCTACTTCACCACCTACGCGATGCGAGCCGTGGAGGCCGCGCGCGTCATCAACAGCGACTTGCTCGGAATCGCCGCACTCTCGGTGGTGGCGGCAGCGATGGTGTGGCACTCGTTGCGCTATCGATCGCAGGAGGTGACGGCCCTGGCCTACGTCGTGGCCTACGCCACGCTCGCGCTCACGCCACTCCATGTGTTTTCGCTGGCGGCGTCCGTGCCGCTCGCCATTTCCGTCCTGGTCGTGGCACACCGGTTCACATGGCCGCGGATCCAGATCCTCGGAATCGTGTTCACCTACGGCCTGTACGTCCTGCGGGGGCAGGCGTTCGGATTCGGCGCGCTGGGCACGACGACGCTCACGCCGTATCTGGCGCTGGGTGCGTACTGGATCATGTTCGAAGCCGCAGACCTGTTTGCCGTGCGGCGACGCCAAGTCACCGGCGTGGCGCCTGCCCCCGTCTTCCTCCTGAACGCGGCCGGCTTGATTGGTGCGGGCCTGCTGCAACTCCCCATGGACAGCCCGATTCCGTTGTCCACGTTCCTGATCGTTGCCGGCGTTGCGTATCTGGCAAGCGCGATCGCGCGGGCACGACTGAGCGGCGCAGTTCCCGCGGACGCGGACGCGCTGGACGACGCAGTGCGGGGCTCGTATCAGGGTGCCTCTGCGCTGGCGGTATCACTTGTCGCGTGGGCGATCGAGTTGCGCTTCACCGGCGCGCGATTGGTTCTGGCCCTGATGATGGAAGCCGAGCTGGTCTTCCTCTCGGGGTTGATTCTGGGAGATCGCGTCACGCGAGGCATTGGCTCCGCAGTGGCGGTGCTCGTGGGAGTCCACGCGATTCTTCTCATCGGCGCGCGTGAATCGTTCGCGCTGCCGTGGGTATGGGCCGCGCAGGGGCCGGCCGCCGTTGCGGGTCTGACCGCGCTTGTCTGGTATGCGAAC
>JBKJJZ010000022.1:0-7373 GCA_046597705.1 Vicinamibacterales bacterium
CGTTTGGTACGTAGGGCGTCCCTTCAGGGGCGCCGGATGCGCGCCGGGACATGGCGTGTCTCAGGACGCGCTCGATGATCGGCGGCATCGACTGGCCACTGAGGTTGAGCAGACTGCCCACGGTGGAGGAGTCGCTGGTGGAGAGGCCGCATTGCGCATTGACCTCGAGCACGAACAACTCAGCGGTCCGCTCCTCGAGACGAATGTCCACGCGCGCGTAGCCGGTGCCATTGACGGCCTGAAAGGCTCGACGCGCCAGGTCTGCCAGCGCGGGGCTCAGGGTGGGAGGCGCGAGTGCGTACCGGTAACAGGGCTCGCGAGGAAGGTCCGGAATGGGCCGCCCCGTCTCAGGTTCGCCCCAGTAACGCTCATAGGCGAGAAACCGCTCACACGGAGGCACGAGTGTGTCGAAGACCCTCTCGCCGGGCGGCAGCACATAGAGGCCCAGCGGTTCGCGCGGGTCGTCCACCACGAGCACCGTGAATTCGCGTCCTTCGATGAATCGTTCGATCAACACCGCGTCGTCTTCAAACGTCTGCCCATGAAGGCCAGCGCGCACGGCGTTGAATTGACGCAGGGCCGCGGTAACGTCACGTGATACCGAATCGATCTGGATGCCGTAGCTGCCGGCCGAGACGTCCGGCTTGACGAACTGCGGGAAGGCGACAACATCAGCCGCGCGTCTGACATCGTCTTCGGATCGTGCCAGCACCCATGGCGACGTTGGCACCGCAGCGGCAAGGAATCGTTCCTTGCTCGCGGCCTTTGAAGTGGTGACGCGATAGAAGTCTTCGCTGGCGCCCGTGTAGGGCACCGCATTCGCATCGAGCGCCATGAGCACTTCAATGCCGGGGAAGCGGTCGCTGATCGTGCCGTCGCAGAGGTTCAAGACGATCACGCCGCCATCGGCTGTTGCCAGAGTGCGGGCTCGCGCGATTTGCTCATCAAGCGTGCGCGAAGTAATCGGCACCCACTCCCAGTCCATCCCCAGGGCTTCAAGCCAGGATCCAATTTCAGCGCGGTACTCAGGCGGGTCGTAATGCGGGCTGATGAGCTGACCGTCTTCTTCCAGATAGGGTGCAAAGACCAGCACGCGCGTGGGAAGGCCCGACGATGCCACGTTCATTACTTGGCGCGGCGCGAGATGTCGGCCATCCAGATGTCGGCCTGGCGATCCTCGAGTGTGAAGAAGAACTTGCCAGCGCCGACGGCAAAGTCGGGACGAATGGACACCCGTGCCAGATCGTCAAACCGCACCAGCATGCGTGGCTGGCCACCGGCCAATGGCACTGACCAGAACTCCGCGCGTCCTTCGGCGTCGTGGCTCTTGAAGTAGACCGTTCGAGCGTCCGCCCCCAGATCCACGCTTTCAGCCACGGGATCGCCAGGGCGCGAGGGGGCATAAATCACGCGCGCCTGCCCGCCATCAACGGGAATCAATTCGATCCTTCCCGGAATGCGGGCTCCCACAATCTGTTCATTGCTGAGCCACACGCCCCATGCGCCGCCACCGGGAATCAGGACCGGCGCGCTCCAGATTCCCGAGGAGTCACGGCGGGTCACATACAGCGCCGTTCCCACGACCCCTGCCGCCGCCTGATCGATAAACGTCAGCGCACGGCCGTCAGGTGACCAGTGAGGGTAACTTTCCTGCGAGGCCGTGGTGCTGATCTGCTGAGCAGGTCCGCCAGCGACTGGACTGACAAAGATATCGCGCGACCCTGAACGCCACGAATGGTACGCCACCTCGCGCCCGTCTGGTGAGAGGTCTGGCGCGAAATCGTCAGACGGATCCGTCGTCAATCGTTCAGCCGTGCCGCCCGCCAGAGGCAGACGAAAGATCTCGGCGTTGAGGTGCAGCGTCGAGTCATACACCAGCCACTGTCCGTCGCGCGAGACGCGCAATGACTCGACCACCTGATTGCCATTGGTCAGCGCCCGGGCGCCGGATGTGTCGACCACGCCACTGGCGGGAATCGGCAGCGACCAGATGTTGGCTCGCGCCGAGTACGAGACATACACCAGGCGATCGGCCGAGAAGGCAATTGACTGCGCCCCAAGGCCGGTGCTGATCCGGCGCGGTTCGCCACGCACCTGACCATCGTTCGCGATGTCCACAACATAGATGTCGCGCGGACCCTGCCTGGTGGAGAGGAAGTACAGCTGCCGGCCGTCGGGCGACCACACGGGACTGTGATTGAGCTCGGATAATTTGGTCACCTCTGTGAACGCACCGCCCGCAGCGGGAATCAGCACCAGAGCGCTCGGCGCGATATTCCCGAAGTTGTTCCCTGGAATGGCGGACGCAAAATTTCCGAGCGCACACGCGATCCAGCTGCCTGTGGGCGACCAGTCACAGGAGTACAGCACGTCAGACGCCGTGCCGAGCACGCGCTCACCACTGCCGTCCAACTGAGCGACGGCCAGAGTGGGGCCCCGGGCGAGCAGGATCTGCTTGCCGTCGGGCGACCACGCGGCGGCGCTCAACGGCCCGCTGACGATCTTCCGGGACGTGCCTCCCATGGCCGAGGCGACGAACGCACCCTGCTGTGTGAGATAGAGAATCTGAGTGCTGTCGGGCGACCACCGCGGCTGGTATTCGAACGCCTCTCGATCGTCAGAGAGGGGAATCGTGCGTCCGCCGCCAACCGGCCGGATGAAGATGCGCATGTGCGTGGCCTTACCTGCCGCGTACGCCAGCATCTTTCCATCGGGTGAGATGGCCGGATCGATCTCGAGCCCATCCTCGGTCGTCAGTTGCGAGGCGGTGCCGATGACGATCGGAGGTGTTGCGACATCATCGTCGGGCGTGGACTGAAAGATACCGGCGCGCCATGCAAACCCGATTGCGGCCACGACGACCACGGCTCCGATGATGATGCCCATCGGGAAGCGGGATCGCGCGGCCGGGAGCGCGCTGGGTCCGCTCGAAAGTGTGGCGTGCACAGAAGTAGCGCCTGAGTCGGTGGACGACTCGAGTGCGAATGCGACGTCGCGCGCAGACTGGAATCGCTCGACGGGATTTTTCTCGAGGCAATGGCGCACGATGCGTTGCAGGGCCGGTGGCGCGTCGGGCCGCAGCACTGCCAGTTCGGGTGGGTCTTCCTTGACGATGGCGATCATCGTGTCTGCGGCCGTGTCGCCCTTGAAGGCGCGCTGGCCGCTCAACATCTCATAAAGCACGGTGCCAAGCGCGAAGAGATCGGTGCGCGCGTCAACGGCCAGGCCGCGCATCTGTTCCGGTGCCATGTAGCCGACGGTGCCCATGACGGTTCCCGGGTCGGTGACGGCCGCCACGGTTTCAGTGGCGCCGCTGCTGGGGGCGGTCGAACGCGCGAGGCCAAAATCGAGAATCTTGACCTGGCCGTCTTCGCGCACGAACACGTTCTCTGGCTTCAGGTCGCGATGAACGATGCCTTTGTCGTGCGCGGCGGCGAGCCCGCGCGCGATCTGCATCGCGATCTCCGTCGCTTTGCGCACCGGCATCGGCCCCTGTTCGATTCGCGCGCGAAGCGTTTCGCCATCGAGCAATTCAGTGACCACAAACACGTGGCCGTCGTGGGTGCCGGTGTCGTGGATGGCCAGGATGTTCTGATGGGAGAGCGCGGCGATGGACTTCGCCTCGCGCTCGAATCGTGCGAGCCGGTCGGCGTCCTGGGCAAAGGCCCCCGGCAGGACTTTGACCGCCACGTCCCGCCCCAGCCGGGTGTCATGGGCCCTGTAGACCTCACCCATACCGCCCGCACCGATCAAATTGGCGATTTCATACGGCCCCAAGCGGGTTCCAGAAGTGAGTGACATGGACGGCGAGCAAATCTTAGTCGAAGCGAGGGTCTTTCGCCTCTTGATCGCCATGCCTCGATTGGTTATACTGAGGCGAAAATAAAGCGAAAATCATGGCGTCAGTTGCTCTCACTCATCTCACCACGCTGCTGCAGGCCAGGAAGCTGGATGGCACGCTCACCCGGCCGCTCAGCCTCGGGCTTCCGACGACAAGCACGGGCGTCGAGGCACTCAATCACACACTCACAGGTGGATGGCCCAGAGGTCATGTTTCCGAAATTGTCGGCCCCGCTTCGTCGGGCCGAACCAGTGTGGTGATGGCGACGTTGGCCACGGCTACAGCGCGGGGCGGCGTGGTGGCGTTCGTGGACGTGGCCGATCGTTTCGATCCTGAGAGCGCAGCCGAAGCAGGAGTGGATCTCGATCGCGTGTTATGGGTGCGCGGCCCCAGCATGACGTGGGGCACATCGCAGAGTGCGGTGGGCGATCTGGCTGTGCGTCGAGGTCTTCGCGCGTTTGATCTGATCGTTCGCGCCGGCGGCTTTGCGGTGGTCGTGCTGGATTTGGCTGACGTGCCGGAGCAAGCCGTCCGCGCGTTGCCCGCCTCCACATGGTTGAGGCTGGCCCATGTGCATGAAGGCCGAGACACCGTCGGGCTCCTCCTGGGCACCGCGCCCATGGGCCGCAGCGCAGGCGGGGTGTCACTGTCATTGCGTGGCATCGGGCAATGGACGGGCACAAGCGCGCAGAGTCGCCGGTGGTCAGGCCTCTCTGTGCAGGCGCATCTGGGACGCCGCGCGTCCGGAAGGGACGTCCAGCCGTGTTTCTTTGCCTCGTCCGAGACTCGCTGAGTCCGTCGGTGGCCGGCGCGCTTGAGTCAGTGGCACGCGCGTGTTCACCACGCGTGGAACCTCATGGCGACGATGTGGTGGTGTGTGATGCGCGGGGATTGACGCGCGTCATTGGGGAGCCTGACGTCATCGCCAATGAGATGCGGCGCATGGCGTGGGACCGCGGCGTCGGCGTGCGCATTGCGATGGCTGGCACGCACACGGCCGCGTGGCTGCTGGCGCATGTGCGTCCAGGCACCACGGTGGTGCCGCCCGGCGATGAAGCCCGCGTGCTGGCGCGCCTGCCCATCACGGCGCTGTCGATGCTGCCTGAGTGTACGGAGGTTCGAGGTTCGAGGTCCGAAGGTTCGAGGTCCGACGGTTCGAGGTCCGGACGGAGGTCCCTGGCTGCGGCCCGGAACGTACAACTCTTCCGCGATGTGCTGATTACGCTCGATCGATGGGGCATCGCCACGCTTGGTGATCTCGCCAGACTCTCGCGCGCAGACATCACGTCACGTCTGGGGTTGGCCGGTGCGCGTCTGCATCAGGCGGCATGGGGCGAAGACGTCGTTCCTCTGGTTCCTGAAGCCGAGGCTCCCCGGTTTATCGAACGTGTGGAACTCGAGTGGCCGGTGGAGGGACTCGAGCCGCTCTCGTTTGTGCTGGCGCGTGCGTGTGAGGCGCTTTCGGGTGCGCTCGAGCATGCGGACCGTGGCGCGGTCACGATCATCACCCGGCTGACGCTGGTCAATAAAGCCGTGCATGAGCGGACGCTGACGCTGCCGGCGCCGATGCGCGATGCCAAAGTCCTGCGGACTTTGATCGTGCTCGATCTGGAAGCGCATCCGCCTTCGAATGATGACGAGCATTTCCTCGGCATCGACGTGGTCGAGGTCGAGTTGGGTGTCACGCCGGGCCGGATCGTGCAGAAGTCGCTGCTGGCGCACGACGTGCCCGCCGTGGAAGACGTCGCCACGCTTGTGGCCCGGCTGCAGGCCTTGATGGGAGAGTTGCGCGTGGGTGCGCCCGTCGTGCTGAACACGCATGATCCACGCAAGTCATCACTCAAACCATTCGTCGTGCCAGTGCAAACAGGCACGAGACACCTGGCCGCGCGCCAGGGGGCCGGGCTTCGCCGCTTCCGGCTGCCAGTTGCGGCCGAAGTGGCGCTCGATCGCGGCGTCCCCGCGGACGTACGGATCTCCAGTCGCACGTTGCTCGGAGGCAAGGTCACGCAACGCGCCGGCCCGTGGCGCACGTCGGGTCAGTGGTGGACCGCCGATCGAGACACCTGGGATCGCGATGAATGGGATGTAGGCGTGGATTCAGGCGTGATCTATCGCCTCGCCCGCGACCGCGCGACCGGCCGCTGGGAAGTGGAGGGAGTGGTTGATTGAAGGTGCTCCAGCCCCGAGCACCCGAGCACCATGTACTTCGAACTTCACACGGCTTCCGCATTTTCATTTCTGGCCGGCGCGTCATTGCCGGAGACACTCGTCACGCGCGCGGCGTCGCTGGGCTATCCCGCCATTGCGCTGCTCGATCGCGACGGCGTCTACGGCGCGCCACAGTTGTATCGCGCCGCCAAAGCCGCCGGCCTCCGCGCCATCGTTGGCGCCGAACTCACGATTGTGCAGCCGAGCAACGAGCGACGCGCGCCCTGGACTTTACCCGTCCTCGTCTCCAGCGTCGAGGGCTATCGAAATCTTTGCCGCCTGATCACACGCGCGAAACAACGAGCCGCGAAAGGAGAGTCGTTGCTGACGCTCGCGGATCTGGATGGGCACTGCGGCGGATTGATTGCCCTGGCCGGGCGGCCGGCCCTGGCCGCCGATCGTCATGGCGTGGGGGGCCTGGTCGATCAGATCGTCGGCATCTTCGGACGTGATCGTGTGTGGATCGAACTGCAGCGCCATCTGCGTCGTGATGAAGAAGCGGCCAATGCGTCGCTGCTCGATCTGGCGGCGGCATTCCGCGTGCCCATCATGGCCTCGAACGGCGTCAGGTTTGCCGCGCCCGAAGACCGTTCCATCTTTGACGTCCTCACATGCCTTCGCCATAAAACGACGCTGGCGCTGGCGGGGCGGCGGCTGTCGGTGAATGCGGAGAGTTATCTGAAGCCACCGGAGGTCATGTCGCGGCTCTTCAGTGATTTGCCGCAGGCGCTGGCTGGAACCGAAGCGCTCAGTGAACGGCTCGAGTTCACGCTCGTGAATCTGGGGTATCGCTTTCCGGATTATCCGGTGCCTGCGGGAGAAACGCAGGCGTCGTTCCTTCGACGTCTCACGATGGTGGGCGCGCGCGATCGGTATCATCCGCTGGACCAGGCCTTCGATGGCCGTGCGAAAGCGCAGATTCAACGCGAACTCGATCTCATCGACAAGCTCAACCTCGCCGGCTACTTCCTCATCGTCTGGGATCTGGTCAACTTCTGCCGGCAGCAGGGGATTCTTGTGCAGGGACGCGGGTCGGCGGCCAATAGCGCGGTGTGTTATTCGCTGGGTATCACGGCAGTGGATCCGGTGGGCATGGAATTGCTCTTTGAGCGATTCCTCTCTGAGGAACGCGGGGAGTGGCCGGACATCGATCTCGATTTGCCGAGCGGCGAGAGGCGTGAGCGGGTGATCCAGTACGTATATCAGCGATACGGCGCCGCCGGCGCAGCCATGACCGCCAATGTCATCAGCTATCGCGGCCGAAGCGCCGCGCGCGAAGTGGGCAAGGTGCTCAGCATCGACGAGGGCGAGATCGATCACC
>JBKJJZ010000071.1:0-2533 GCA_046597705.1 Vicinamibacterales bacterium
CTCGACGCTTCGAAAAAAGTTTAGAGGGACAGTGCCTCCCGGCCACAGGGGCAGCATTCGGCGTCACTCCGGCTCCACCCCCGCGGCAGCCACTGCCTTCCGATTTCCCTCGATATCCTGGGCGACGTACGCGCGAAACGCCTCGCTGGAGGAGAAATGGGGCACGGCCCCGTTCGCCTCGAACGCCTGCCGCAACTCCGGACGCCGGAGGGCCTGCCCAAGTGACTTGGCGAGAATCTCGGCAACGTGCGTTGGCAGGCCCTTGGGCGCCATCAGCCCGATCCAGCTCGCGAACTCGAAACCCGGCACGGTGCTCTCAATGGCCGGCGTATCGCCGAGCGGCCGCGCATTGGCACTCATGCTGTGCCCGAGCAGCCGTAGTCGTCCCCCTGCAACAAGCGACATCGCGGCAGGCGCAGGCGTGAGCACCCAATCGGTCTCCCCCGAGACCACCGAAAGGACGCCCTGGCTCCCGCCTTCTTACGGAACGTGCAACGACTTGAAATCCGCTGACGACTGCAGCGCCGCGCCTGCCAGATGGCTAGCCGAACCAATGCCGGCAGACGCCATGTTGGTCCGTCCTTTCCTGCTCTTCGCGAATGCGATGAGTTGCGCCGTAGTCTGGACAGGGAGCGCCGTATTGCATACGAGCACGTTGGGCAGGAGAGCCACGAGAGAGATGAAATCAAAGTCTCGCAACGGTTGATACGTCACTGCCTTTTGCAGAAGGGGCGCGACTGTGATCGCGCTCGTAGATCCCACCAGCAACGTATATCCATCGGGCGTGGCCGTGCATGCGAGTTCCACGCCCAGTGCCCCGGCCGCGCCCGCCCGGTTGTCCATGACCAACGGCTGAGACAGGATCTTGCCGATTTCGATGCATAACGCGCGACCGATGGTGTCCACCGAACTTCCCGGTGCGTTGGGAATGATGACCTTGATCGGATGCTCGGGATAGGCCGGCTGTGCCCACGCGGGAACACAGAAGGCCGCAACAACCTAAGCTCGCATCCGGCACCCGCGAGATGCTATTTATCGGGCTCTTCACGGAATCGAGTGGGTGATTTGAGGGGGTGAACGTGGCTGAAAGCCGCATGGATATTGGCTTTCCGGTGTTTCGTAAGTCGTTCGAATTTGGCATCATGTTTGGATGGCCAATTCAGCGATGCGAAAGCGGCGACTGTGGGACGCGTACACGTTCCCCGGATTTTGTCCGTTATCCACGGTGCGCGGCGTATTCGGTGATCCGAAAGCGCGCGTCATCACCTTCAATCGGCGCTCAAAAAAACGCTCTGCGGTTGCTGTGGTCGGGCGCACAGAGGCTGGTACGACCGACGCCCGCGGCTTGTTCGCGATCTGCCGTGCGGGGACACGCGCATCTTCCTGGAGATCGATCTGCGGCGGGTGCGGTGCAAGGACTGCGGGCAAGTGAAGGGCGAGCAGCTCGACTTCCTGGCGGACAACCCTTTCTATACCAAGCGCTTTGCCTACTACGTGGGGCGCCGCTGTCGGCAGGCCACGATCAAGGATGTTGCCGAGGAATTCAGGCTGCACTGGGAGACGATCAAAACGCTGGAGATGCAGTACATGCGGGCGCAGTTGGCCAAGGCAGGTACTCCCGGTCCGCGGGCGATCGGTATCGACGAGATCTCGATCCGCAAGGGCCACACCTACCGCATCGTGGTGAGCGACCTGATTCGCCGGCGCCCGATCTGGTTCGGCGGCGAAGACCGTTCCGAGAAAAGTATGGCGCTGTTCTACGACTGGCTCGGCACGCAGAAGACGAAGGGCATTCGGTTGGCGGTGATGGACATGTGGAAGCCGTTTCGCAACGTGACCAACGAACGCGCCCCGCAAGCGGCGATCCTGTTCGACAAGTTCCACATCATGGCGCACTTGGGCAAGGCCCTCGACGCGGTGCGCAAGTCCGAGTACCGGCGACTCAGTGGCCAGGATCGAAGCTACATCAAGGGTCAGAAGTACACGCTGCTGTCGCGCCGGGAGAATCTGACTTTGGACGGCAGGAAGGCGCTCAAGAAACTGCTTGCCGTCAACAAGCGACTCAATCGGGCCTACCTGCTCAAGGAGTCCTTCGGTCAGCTCTGGGACTACGAGACCGAAGGTTGGGCGCGCCGCTTCTTCGACAACTGGCGGGCGAGCTTGAAGTGGCAACGCCTCAAGCCGTACGAGAAGTTCGCCGAAATGATCGATCGTCATTGGGATGGGATCGCCGCCTATTGCAAGCCCGAGAACAAAGTATCGCTCGGATTCGTGGAGGGCCTCAACAACAAGATTCGCGTCATCCAACGCCGCGCGTACGGCCTGCGCGACGAAGAATACCTCCGGCTGAAAGTGCTCACCTGCATGCTCCCAAAACTCTAAAACTCTTCAAATTCACCCACTCGATTCCGTGAAGACCCAAAAAACTTTTCCAGAGTCGCGAAGAGCGGAATGATTGCAGGAGAGCTTCGTCAGGCTGGCATGCGGACGAACATCGGCACGCCGGCCACGTCCTCGAAGCCCAGACGAATGT
>JBKJJZ010000344.1:0-25935 GCA_046597705.1 Vicinamibacterales bacterium
CCAGCGCGTTGTTCCCGGGCGCCAATCCGGTCGGCCTGCGCGTCCGGCTGGGCGGCCAGCCAGATCGTCTCCTGGAAGTGATTGGCGTGGTGGCCGACGCCAAGCTCGCCGAACCGCACGCGATGAACCAGCTGTTTCTCTTTACGGCGCTGATGCAGGAGTCACCACGTTCCCTTGGGCTCAACCCGCCCGTGGTGTTGCTGAATTCTCCGCTGGCGCCAGGGACGGTTGAGGCCCCGGCGCGACGCACGATTGCCGCTATGGGACGACACGATATCGTCGAGATTCACCCTCTGCAGCGCACACGGGATGGCGCGTTGCTACGCGAACGCATGATGCGGCTGGGTGCGTTCTATTTTGCCGGCCTCACAACGCTGCTGGTGTTCGTCGGACTGTATGCGACCTTGAACCTCAGTGTCATGAGGCGCATCCCGGAAATTGGCTTGCGCATCGCGCTCGGGGCTTCGCCTCACGACATTCGTATGACTATGATTCGGGACGCCGTTGTCACCGCGGCGCCAGGCCTCGTGGTGGGAGTGCCGTTGGCGTTCGTCTCCGGCCGGCTGGTCGCCAGCTCACTCACGCTGGTGGGATCGCACGAGCCGCTCGCGTTCGGCGCCGCCATCGCGCTGATTCTCGGCATCACCGTGCTGTCAGTGCTGATTCCTCTGCGTCGGGCAAATCGCGTCACGCCGGTTGAGGCGCTGAGTAGCCATTGAGATTCGACCAGGCGCGGCTCTGACTCAGCGCCGGCGGGACTTTCGTTTTTTAGCAGCAGCGCCGTCCTTCGCTTCAGGCGACGGTGCATCGCCCTTTCCACGCCGCGGCTCCGCTTCGAACACTCCACCAAACGTGCCTCCGAAATTCGGCGGATTCACGACCGGGCCGGTTGCAACCAGCGCGTTCGGCAGTTCATTGCTCTCCCAGCCCTCCGAGGGGTCCGTGCTCATGTGCTCGAGCGAAATCTGCGGCGCGTGCACGAACGGTATCAACAGGTCCGTTTGCCCGTTCGAGGTGTTCAAACCGAAGACGGCAAAGTAATCGGGCACCCAGACGTCATCCGTTCCGATTGTCAGGGTGAACCAGCCACCGCTGAGGTCCGCACGGCTGAAGGGCGCCGGGAGCTTCGTCATGTAGAAGTTCGCGGAACTCTTGCTCAGATCGGCCTGGGGGGTCTGCGGCAGCAGATAGCTCAGCATGAGGCGGCCGCCGGGCACGCCGGCCGAGAGGGTGACCGGCCCCTCGGTCCCCGTGTCCTCGAACTCGACCGCCGGCCCGGGTCCTCCCCCCGGAAAGAAGCCGGGGTACTGCTCGGTGGCGGCGATGACGATGATCCTAAACGCGCGGCTGTTGAGCTGCCCCGGGCCCACTGGCCGAAGGGCGAGCGTGGCGACGCCTTCGCTGGAGTCGGTACTCAGCCATGTGCCCTCTGAAGCGCTCGAGAACGGGCCTGCGAGATCGAGGACTGCGCCGAGAGGAATCACCAGCTCGCGCGGCAGGCGCCCGGAGATTCCCCAGGCGATAACACTTTGGGGAGCCCAGGCGTCGTCGCCGGTCGCGAGCAGTCGGAGTTCGAGAGCCTCCGAGTCCAGGGCGCGATTCTCCACGTTGATCCGGTGGAGACCGGCGCGGCCGGTTGAAAAGTCGAAGTCACCGAGAGGGATCTGGAAGAGGTCCTGGCCTGCGCGGCTGAACAGGAGCGCGGGAGGATCGGACGTGCCCGCGTCCTCGACGTTTCTGGTAAGAACGGCGACGTAGACCTCAGTAAGTCTTGGCATGGGAAGATTCTCCTCCTGCCCGAGCCGCTACTTCAATGGCAGGAACGTGCCATTGTCCACGCGGCCGCCGCGCACCTGATACATCGTGACGCCGGATGGCATCACTCCCCATGCGGTCCTGCTGGGGCCGACAACCGCGCCCGCTTGATGAAAACGCAGCAGGCCTGACGCCGATTCGTACGAGAGCGATTCGCGGATGTGCAGATGGCCCGCGAGCGCGATCTCGAGCCGGTGCGGCGCGAGTGCCGTGAGGAGGTCCGCCGTGTTCGACACCAGGTGCCGATATTGCGCCTTGCCGTTGATCCGAATCAAGGTCGGCGCCGGCGGATCTTCGGTGTAACCGGCGATGGTGTCCGCTGCGCTGACGAACGGAATGTGATTGAAGGTGACGACAGGCGCGTCGGCCGGCGACGCGCGAAGATCGCGCCGCACCCATTCGAGCTGCGCCGCATCGACGTGGCCGTAGTACCACATGTCATCGACGTCAACAGAATCGAGTCCGAGAAACCGAATCCCGCCGCGCGAAAACGAGTAGTAGTTCGGCCCCAGGTAGTGTCGGTACATCTTCTTGCCGTAAAGCGGATTCGACGCTTCGACGTGCGACTGGTTGCGCTCGATGCCGAAGTTCTCGTGATTGCCCGGCACCGTCCACACAGGCACCGTGAATTGCTTGAGTTCGCCGACGAGGAGTTCGTAATATCCGCGCGCCTCTGCTTCGCTGACCCGCAGCGCATCGCGCACCAGATCGCCGGTGATCAGCACAAACGCCGGCTTCTCGCGATCGGCCAGAGCGCGAAGTGCCTGAATGCGAGCCAGACTGGCCGGGCTCAGATGTGTGTCGGACGCGTGAACAAACCGAAAGTCCGCACCGGTCGTGTCCTGCTCCAGCGGAAAGTTGAACGTAGACGCACGCGTCGCGTCCATCGTCAGCGGCATCCAGAACCTGCCGACGGGAGCCCATCCCTCGGGTGCGCTGACCGACACCACATCTGCGTTGGGCGATGCGTCCAGTTGCCACGCGCCATCCGCGGCAGTGGTCGTCACTGAATACTGATCGGACACCACAACGCCTCCGCGACCGGGCTCTCCGGGATCGCGGCGCTGGTTGTGATTGCGATCATCAAACACGACGCCGCGAATCTGGCGCAGCGGAGGCTGGGCGGCTGTGGTCGACGCAACGACCAGAAGGGACAGGAGGAACACGGTCAGGCTTCTCATGCGGGGCACCGGAAGGGGCTACCGACCAATCGTGAATCAGGATCAGTCAACGCGAACACGACCTCGACGAGTGCGGACTACCGTTCACCAACCACGTCAACGCCCTTGAGACGAAAGTGCCGCGCAGGCAGACTCGGAAGTGTTCACCGCCATCGTCGGGCTGTATCGAGCGGTGGGCGGCGTGGGTTAATGCGGGCGCGAGCCACACGCGCCGGGTCAGTCGAGCGCCTTTTCGAACGCCAGAATCAGGTCGGCCGAGGTCATGCGGTTCCACGTTTCGTTGACGCCAAACGTGAGCGTCGTTGACGGCTGGGCCCCCGGCGGCACCGGCATCGCAATTCCGCTGTCAGCCAGGCGGCGTGCAAGGTCGGCGGGCGTCACACCCTTGAAGGTCACGTGTCTAAGGTTGGTCCCGTTCGGAATGCGTTCGATCACGACCTGCGGGTGCTTCGCGATCGCCGAGTAGAACGCTTCAGACGTCTTCACCGCGGCCTTGAACCGGTCCTGGAAACCGTCCATGTAGTGCCGCGCCACAAGGGCGGCGTTCCAACCCACGGCCAGGTTGCCGCCGAACATCCGTCGCACATGGAACATGCCGTCGAGCACGCGCGTTGGACCGGCCAGGATAGCGCCGATCCCGGAGTTGAAGTACTTCCACAGCGACACGTAGACCGTGTCGAAGTGGGCGGCGTACTCGGCCGGCGAGATGCCGGTGTAGGCTGACGCGATGAACAGGCGTGCACCATCGAGGTGCATACCGATGCCGCGCTCGCGGGCGAATGCCGAGATGGCCTTGGCCTCTTCCCAATCGAACATCTGGCCCGTCAGGCGCCGAATCGGACTTTCGATCGCAATCGCGCCCACGTCCGTGGCCACGCGTCCGCCGGCAGTCCGCGCCAGCACCGCCTCCACGTCGGCCTTCGTGAAGGTCGCCTTGCCAGGCGCCAGGGGCATCAATGTGAGTCCAGACAACGTCTGGCACGCATCGCCGGTGTCGTTGTAGATGTGGCTCATCTCGGGCACGATGACCCGCGGCCTTGATCTGGCCGGCGTGGATCCCACCGGCGGTGATTGGGCCAGCGCACGCAGCGCCAGCTGGTTCGCGAGCGTGCCCGAGGGGATGAAGACGGCCGTTTCCTTGCCGAGCAGCTGCGCCCAGTAACGTTCGAACTGCTCCACTTCCCCGCCCAGGAGGTAGTTGTCCACCGCCACGTCCTTGCTCTGGCACAAGCGATTGAGCAACGCCGCATATTCACGCGGGCTGATGCCAATGCCGTCGCCCCCGAGGTGAACGACGCGATCAGCTTGAATCGGCTGGCTGGCGAACGCGGTGGCGTACGGGAGGCAACCGAATCCTGCCGTGGCGCCCAGAGTGCCGACGAACGTGCGTCGCGAGATGGGGTCCATTAATCAACCCTCCAGTCCGTGCATGAGCGCTTCCCGCACCAGCGCGGGCGGCATGCTGCCGATGCGCAACAGCCGGTCGTGGAAATCCTTCAAAGTGAATGCGGCCCCGCGTCGCTGGCGAAATTCATCGCGCATCTTCAGGATTTCAGACATGCCCATGAAATACCCGATGAAATACCCCGGCCTGGCCAGTGCCGAGTCCACCTCTGACTCCGCGGCCCAGCGAAGAAACCCGACCCGCTCGACCATCAGCGTGATGGCCTCTTCCCTGGTCATGCGGCCGGTCTGCATTCCCACGTCGTAGATGACACGTGCGTTGCGCCACAGCCGCAGTTGCAGCTGCCTGAGATGAAGGCGCTCGGAGGGCAGAAAACCTGTTTCTTGAAACAGCTGCTCGTTGTAGAGACCCCACCCTTCCGAAAACATCGACGTGCTCTGACGCTGCCGCAGCCGCCGGGGATTCTGCATCTGGTAGAGGATCTGTACGTGGTGGCCGCCGTAGGTTTCGTGCGGCGCCGTCACGTAGATCACGCCCCAGTCGTGTTCCACCAGGTAGTCGCGCTGACGCGCACTGTCCCAGGTGGGATCGAACGGGTTGATGTGCCACTCGCCCAGCAATGTGCCGTCGGCGGCCGGTGGTCGCGCCGTGGCGCCCGAGAAATTGCCGTAGTAAGGGTTGTTCCCCGGCGTCGGCACTCGCCGCACAACAGTGCAGGTCTCAAGCGCGGGCAAGGTCATCAGCTCTTTTGCCACGAGGTGGGCGCGCGCCTTGTCCACGATCTCCTGATGGGCCTCGATCATCCGCAGTGGTTCCGGATGGTCCTGCTTGACCTCATCGGCAATCTGGCGCCACGTCTTCTTCGGATCGATTCGACGAGCCAGCGCCTCGAGCTCACGCACGGTTGCATCGAACTGCGATTGCGCGTAGGTCCACAGACCGGCCGCGTCGTACGACAACAGATGCTGCTCTCGAAGCATGCGCGTGTAGGCCGCTTCGCCCATCGGTTTTCCGGCCGGCGCCGCCACGATTCGGCCGATGAGAATCGTCTCGGCAAATCGCCGGTCGATCTGGTCATCAAATGACAAGGTTTTGGGGTCGATCGCGCGCAGTCGCGCCAGCAGGTCAGCTGGTTCGGGGCTCGGCGTCGAGGCGCCTGCCCCGCCCCGCGCTCCGCGGGTCAGAATGGTGTCAATGATCGCTTCCAGTGCTGGGTTGCCGGCCGGTTGCTGCCGAGCGACAAGACCAACACCTGCGATTGCCGCCAGTAGAGACGCCACAATGAATCGAGCCATGACGCGCAGTCTACAACGCCAGGAGATACTGGGGCCGTCAGTATTAAACAGGTGTAGGGCGGGGCTTTAGCTGCGCCAAGTGGCAGATGCAGGGCGTCCCTTCAGGGGCGCCAATTCGGCGCGGCTAAAGCCACGCCCTACGGCCCCTCAGTGAACGCGCGACGTGACGTCGTAATACGACGCGATCTTGCTTGCGTTGAAGTCCCGAACCAGCGGCTCGATCGGGTCGAGCACGTTCGCCCGGCCGTCCGGGCCCTGGGGCACACCGAGGTAGCCGTCGCGCGGCGAGACCGACCGGATGATGACCGTGCTGTTGTCCACGGGCAGCGTGGCAAGGTTCGTATAGAAGGCGCGCCACACACCGTTGCGAAACAAGTACTGCTCCACGTTCGAGGTATAGAACGCGGCAATTGTAGCCCCGTGCTCTCGAATGTAGCGGCCAACGGACCGCAACGCCTTCGGACCGGCGAAGTCACCGACGATCGGAACGATGAGATTTCGCTCCTCCATTTTCTTGAGGGCCTGGAATTGTTCTTCGGATGCGAGGTAACCGCGCTGCACGCCTGCGCCGTCGTGCTGGCGCATCAGATCCGCGTAGCTGGGGAAATTGCTGAACCCGCCCCGCCCACGACGGCCACCCGCCGCGGACCGTCCAGGCCCTGACGAATAGGTAATCGACGGTCCGTACCTCACGAACTGATCGTAGATGTCTTCAATTCCCGTCAGGTCCTCGGCCGTCAGTCGAAATCCGCGTGTGGTCGTCAGATGGTTCAGCATCTCCGACAGTGACGAGGATTGCAGGCTGCCGTCCGAGATGGTCCGCGCGTACGCCATGAAGATGTCGTCCACGGTTGAAGACGGCGTCAACCCCTCGGGACGAGGCCGTGCGAACAGACGGCCGACAAAATCCGCGCGATCGGCCGAGAGTTCGATGAGCGCCTTGTACATCAACTGCGTCTGCAAGTTGCCGCGTCGGATGTCGACGATGAAGGCCAGTTGTGGTTTGAGCGCGATCATGTACGTGAAGTTCTGATCGGGCGCCACGCCGAGGTAGACGCGTCCCGGTCGCGCCAGCTTCTCGAGCGTGGGCACCACGTATTGAAACGTGTGCTCGTTCGACACGAGGTTGTCCGACTGAAAATAGCCGCTGGCTTCCGAGAACGATTCGACCAGCCGCCAGAACTCCTCATTGCCCAGCCTCTCGGGCAGCGGCTTGGCTTCGACGTGCAGCAGGGGCGCGCTGGCCAGTGCGGCCAGGCCCAAGGCGAGGGCAAATACCCCGGCTCCCAGACTGCGACGCCATGTCATGGCTCTCACCTGGAGTGCGCGAGTAAATCGTAATACGAAAGAATGCGGCCGCCGGTCACGTCCCGGAGCAGGGCGGCCACCGGATCAAGCAGCTGTACCGAACGAGAGCCCGCAGGAGCCACGCACGCCGTGAAACACGAACGCACGAATGTGCTGCGCTCGTCGAGGGGAAGAGCCCCGACGTTGGCGTAGTAGGCCTGCCATGTGCCGTACTGGAACAGGTACTGCTCCACGTTGGAAGTGTAGATGGTGCCCACCACAGCGTTGTGCGCCGTGAGGTAGGCTCCAACATCGCGAAGGGCCTTGGGCCCGGCGAAGTCACCCACGACGGGGACGATGAGATTCTTCATCTCCATGGCGCGCAGCCGGCCGTAGAGCGTCTCGTCAGCCAGATAGCTTCGCTTCTGCCCGTCGCGATCGGTGGCCACCATCAGATCCTGATACGACGGATACCGGCCGCGGCCCGCATTCGCGTACGCAAGCGAAGGACCGGAATAAAAGAACGCGCTATGCACGTACTCGACTCCCGCCAGATCCTCGTCGCTCACACCAAATCCGTGCTGCACCGTCAGCTGGTGTTTGATCAGCTGCAGCGTTTCTTTACGGCGGTCCTGAGTGGGAGGGCTGCTCTCGATGGCTGCAAACACTTGTTCGATCGGGGCATCGGCCGGCAGCCCGGGCGCAACGTCCCTTGAAAACAAACGCGAGAGGAATTGCACACGCGTCGGAGACAGCTCGAGGAGCGCCTTGTACATCAACTGCAGGCGCAGGTTGTCTCGACGGATATCAACGATAAAGGCGATGCCGGGTTGCAGCGACGCCAGATACGTGAAGTTCTGATCAGGCCCGACGCCCAGGTACGCTCGACCGTCGCCCGAAAGCCGTTGAAGTTCGGGAATCACCCACTGGAAGGTCAGCTCATTCGAGACAAGGTTGTCCGACGGAAAGTGGCCACTCGTCTCCGACATGCCGGTCACGAGCTGCCAGAACTGTTTGTCCGATAGACGATCCGGAAGTGTGGATGCCGGTGCGCCTGCCCGGGGGGCGGCCACGAGCCACATCACAGAGACCACCACGGCGCCCGCGCGCGCCAAACCGCGGCCGGGGCGAGTAAACGCCCTTATCGTGTCAACGACAACGGTCCGCGGGAGTCGCACTTGTTGGCCTTGACGTCAACCAGAATGGGGCGATAGTACGACAACAATCCTCCACCACCGCCTCGACCTCCGCCGCCGCCACTCTGCGAATAGATGAACGTGCTGGAGTCATCCAGCGGCAACGACGCGAAGTTTCCGCAGAAGGTATACCACTTGCCCTCCTGCGACAGATACTGTTCGACATTCGACAGATAGAACGCAGACACGACTCCGGATCGCTCACGGACGTACTGCCCCACATTGCGAATGGCTTTGGGACCCGCGAAGTCTCCCACCACCGGCACCAGCAGGTTCCTCGATTCCAGGGTCTTCATGAACTGGAAGTTTTCCTCGTCCGCAAGGAAGCTCCGTGACACCCCCGCGCCATCGTCGGCCACCATCAGCGACTGGAAGTTGACGAAATTACCTCGCCCTCCGCCGCCCCCGCTGCTCGACGAATACGTGAGACTCGGGCCGAACCAGTAGAAGTGGTAGTAGACGTACTTGATCCCGTCGAGGTCGTCCTGGGAAAGCGGGAATTCATGGGACTTGCTCAGGTGCGCCTGAATGGCCGCCAGATTCCTGTTGTAGAGCGCTTCGTCGGTCTCCAGTCCCACCATCGCCGAGAACAGTTCACTCGCGGTGGACTTCGCAGTCAGGCCCTCGGGACGCTTCTTCGAGAACAGCATCGAGACGAAGTCCGCGCGATCCTTCGACATCTCGAAGAGGGCCTTGTACATCAGCTGCGTGTGCAGATTCCCTCGACGCACATCGATGATGAATACCATCCGTGGTTTCAACGCGGCGATGTAGGTGAAGTTCTGCTCGGGTCCCACACCCACATAGACGCGGCCGGGCTTGGTTGTGGTTTGCAGCTCGGGAATGATCGTCTGCATGTAGATCTCGTTGGACACGAGATTGTCCGAGCGAAAACTTCCGCCGGGCTCCGAGAGCTTTTCGATGAGCGCCCAGTATTCAGCGTCAGACAATTTGTCGGGCAGCGCCTTCGTGGCGTCTTGAACTGCCGGGGTCGGGGCCGGCGGTGCGGCCACCTGCCCGGATGTGTCCGCCGAGCTGACGCCCATCCACAGGGCGAGTCCCAGGCCTCCGACGCTCAGTCGATGACGAATCGTCATGGTTTGGTGCGGCCGGGATCGTACCACGAAGGCGCAGCCGGAGTTAGCGGCCGTGAGCCCTCTGAATCACCCCTCGCAGGGCTTCGATGGTAGCCGGGGAGCCGGAGAACAATCCTTCCGGATAGCGGCTCTCCACGGACATGTTCCGGTAGATTTCCGCGGCCTGGTAGAGATTCAACCCAAGGCCCGCGAGGTACTGGAGGCGAAGGCTGCGGTCGCGGTTAATCTGCGCGCCGGCCAGCCAGCCGCCCATGTCGTCCTTGCGCCCGCCGTAGGTGCCAAACAAGTCAATCGCCGAGTTGATGCCGATCTCCGCCAAGGACTTGGCGATGGCGGCGTTGGCCGGATCGCTCAACCGCGCCTGGACGCGGTCCACATCGATTGGCCCCGGGTTCAGCTGGCCCACCAGCACGAGGTCGTAGCCCTGGCCATTGATCGTGTTGGCGAACACCACGCCATTCGGAAACGCTTCCAGGAACGTCGCCACTTCGCTCTTGACCGCGGCGTCGCTGCTTTCGTAGAGCTGCACGAACAACGTCACCACGCCGCCGGGGTTGAGGTGCGACTTCACCACGTCGAAGAACTCGCGCGTGTAGAGCGTCGCGGCCCCCTTGACCCACGGGTCGAGCGGATCGGACGTCACCGCATCGAATTTCTCCTTGGTGGTAAGCAGGAAGTGCCGGGCGTCATCCAGGTGCACGCGAACCTTGGGGTTCTGCACGACCGCGAAGTTGTGCTCGGAGAAGTACTTCGAAACCACTTCCGGCACCAGCGGCTCGATTTCGGCGATCGTGACACCGGTCAGTACCGGGTCGATCGAGACGGCACCCGCCGTGACACCCGCGCCACAGCCGATGACCAGCACCGACTTCGGATTCTCCGGAATCAGCGTCGTCATATGTCCGAGCATGCGTTGCAGGCGCATGTCCTGCGGTTCACTGGACGCCTGAACCTTGCCGGCGTTGTGATAATTAAGGACGCCATTGGGCGTTCGGGAAACTGCCACCGAGGCGGTCATGCCTTCACCCGTGTAAATGATCTCGTTCTGCCCCACCCAGGTGGCGGCGTAGCGGCCGTAGGCCACCAAAATTCCAGGCATCGCCGGAACTGAACGCGCCAGAAGACCCGCACCTCCTGTGACCAGGATCAGCAGGACCATGCTCGCCACCTGCGTACGGCCCTTGCCGGTGTCATCGGCCGACGACGCCAGCATCATGAGACCGGAGATCGCCGAAATCCCGATAAGCGCCATCTGCGTGTGCGTTGAACCAATCCACGCGATGGCGAGGATGCTGGCAAAGAGCGCGCCGACGATGGCGCCAACCGTATTGGCGGCGTAGACACCGCCCACGAGGCGCGCCGGGTCCTGCCCCTTGTTAGCCACGGACGCCAGCGCCAGAGGGAAACTCATGCCCCACAGGATCGCGCCGGGAAGGATCGTGAATGCGGCCCGCATCAGGTCGAGCTGGAACTGAAAGAACGTGTTGCTCTGAATCTGAGGATTGATCGGCCAGAACGGCATCGAGGCGTTGGTCATGTACGCCGCGTAGGCCAGCGCCACGCAGAGCAGCATCTGCGCCCAGCCGAGCGCGGCCCGCGGATTCTTGAGATTGTGCGCCAACGCTGAACCCAGGCTGCTGCCAATACCAAGCCCCACGAGGAAGACCGCGAGAATCAGCGAAAAGGTGTACACCGTCGCGCCGAACAGCAGCGACAGCACGCGCGTCCACACCACCTGCGCGGCAAGTGCGGTCAGGCCGGACAGCGCGATGGACACATACACCACACCCGACCCAGGCGCGGAATCGATCACCGCGCGCCCGGGCGCCGGGGCCTCGTAGTGCGTGCGGCTGGCGATGGCAAGCGCGAGCACACCCACGAGCACGTTGAGCCCGACGGCCACGAAGGTCGTGATCGTCATGTCGAACACACGCAACAGATAGAAGCCCGCAAGCAGGCAGCCAACGACTGCGCCGGCGATGTTGCCGCCATAGAAGAAGCCCAGCCACGACACGCCGCGGGGCGTGGCTTCCACCCATCGCGAAATCGCCGGCAGCGTGGCGCCCATCATCAGCGTTGGAGGCAACAGCACAATCGCCGCCACAATTCCGCGCAGGAACACGCTGAACTGTCCCGTGCCCGCCACGGCCGTATAGACACCGCCCAGCAGCGGCACGATCAGCAGAATCAGGACACCGCAAATGCCGATGCCGATTTCAAGGTAGGCGTACACCTTGAGCGGATGGTGTTTCGCATCCACTTTCTTCGGAAAGAGCCAGCTGCCCAGGCACATACCGCCCATGAACGTGCCCAGCAGCACCCCCAATGAGACCGCCGACGACCCCAGCGACAACTGGAGCATCTGGAACCAGACAACTTCGTAGATCAGGGCGGCGCAGCCGCTCCCGACAAACAGGGCCAGCATGGCGGGCAACACACGTTCAGCGGCAGACAACGGGGCGGTACGATCGGACATGGCTTCGGCATACTACCAGACGCCCGCTGGCGTTTACGCCGCACGCCGGCCGCGCCGATCAGTCTCGCAGCGTCACGCTACGCAGGCTGCGATGTACGGTCAACCCCGCTCTGCTGCTGTAGGTGACGAACCCGAGCTTCCGGAACTTGTTCATGAAGAAATTGATGCGCGACCGGGTCGTGCCAACCATCTGCGCCAGATGTTCCTGGCTGATCCCGCGAACGACGGGTTCAGACACACTGTCCGGACCAAAGTGCGACAGGAGCAGAAGGGTCCGGGCCAGCCGCTTCTCGCTCGAGTTGAACAACTGATCCGCCAGATCGGATTCGTAGCGGATGACTCGCGTCAGGAGTTGGTTGATGAAGACCGTGGCCAGCGCGCGCCTCTCGAGGAGCAGGTCCGCCATCGTCGCCTTCTCCACCCGGGTCAGCGTGCTCTCGCTCACCGCCGTAGCCGTCGCCATTCTCGTGGCCTGCCCTGCCAGGCTGCCTTCGCCGAAGAACTCTCCCGGTCCCAGCGTCGCGACAATGGCTTCCTTGCCGCCATGGGACACCACCGTGAGCTTCACCTTTCCGCTGAGCACAAAGAACAAGGCGTCCGCCGTCTGGCCCTGCATGAACACGCTCTCGTTCACACCCAATTCGAGGATGGTCTTGCCCCTGGCGGAGCCGGGCATGAGCGCTTCCCAGTCGAGAGGCGCATCTTTCTGCAACGTGAGGGCAAGAGACGGTCGCTGCGCCGTCGTGCGGCGACGGGGGACGCGCTCGAAGACGGCGACGCCCGGCATCTAAGGCTCCCTCACCAGCAGGTCCAGGCCGACCAGCACTTTCTTGAGGTCGGACATGTCGCCCACAAGCCGTTGCAACGGCGCGGGCAGTCGCTTGATCAGCGTCGGCACGGCCACGATCTGCTCGTCCCTCGCCAGTTTCGCCTGCTTGCAGATGTCGATGACCTCCAGGTCATACCGGCCGTCCAAATGGGTTTCACACACGCGCTTGATGTTCGCGACCGCCGTCCGCGACTTGTGCGTGTCGTCGTTGACATACAGGCGAAGGACGTAGCTGCGCTCGGCAGCACGTTTCGCGCTCTTTTTTTTCGCGGGCACCTTGGACATGAGGATCTCGTGTGACAGCTAGCCCAGTGGCTGGATCGCCAATCCCACCAGCACGCGCTCGGTATGCGAGAGATCCCCGATGATCTGCCGGACTTCGTCCGGGAGCTTTATCTCGAGAGTTGGAACGGCGACGATCTGGTTGCCGCGCGCCAGGTGCGGATTCTCCAGAATGTCAACCACTTCGATCTGATACCGGCCCTTCAGGTGCTCTTCGCACAGCACGCGAAGATTGGCGATGGCCCGTCTGGACCTGGCCGTCTCGCCGGCCACGAAGAGCCGCAGCTTGAACACCTCCGCTTTCGGAGGCGTCGCTTTGCGAACGCGCATTCGCCGGGGCGCCTTCGGTGCGGCCATTCAACGTTTCCGCGCCAACCGTTCGTGGCCGGCTCTCTTGAATGCCATCGTGTCCGCTTCCCGGCTCTGCACCATCTGCCCCCGGCCTTCCAGCAATTCGGCGTTCAGGAGGTTTGATTCGGAGATGTTCTGTTGAATCACTTCTGCTTCCACCTCAAACTCGGCCCTGAGCATCGTCATTCGGGCCTCAAAGATCTCGCGCTTGCGCTCCAGTTCCAGCCGGCGGGTGTCGATTTGCTGCCGGCGCAGTGTGCCGGCCGCTTTCTCGCGGCTTTCCTGTGACATGCGGGCGGATCCCGTCAGCACACCTTCAGGACCGAGGTAGACGTCCAGCATTCGGAGTCCGTCGTTGGTCAGCACGAATTCGCGTATCTGATTGGAGTGCTCCATTCCGCGCGACTTCAGAACATACAGCGCGCGGTTGCGTTCTCCTCCGACTTCGACGGCCTTCAAGAGCAGCCACGTGTCCATGAGGGAGGAGACATCCGCTTCGTTGGCTTCAAGATCGCCGCCGGGCGCGGTCAGGCTGGCAAAGAGCGCCGTGATCTCCTCCGTCTTCAGAAAATCAATCAGGCGCGTGAGCATCGACCGCACCTCATTCATGGTGCTGACGACGAGCAGATTGGTGATCGGATCGAGCACGACGATACCCGGCTTGAAGCTGCCCACGTGCTGGTGGGTCACGAGCAGCACTTCTTCGATTCCGCCGTACGTGGGCCGCGCCGCATGAAAAAGCAGAAGCCCCTTCTTGACCCAGGGTTCAAGGTCGATGCCGATCGAGCGCATGTTGCGGATCACCTGTCGTGGCGACTCTTCGAACGCGAAATACAGGCAGCGCTCGCCGCGACGGCAGGCGGCGTCCACGAAGTGCGCCGCCACGCTCGTTTTCCCGGTACCGGAGGTGCCCGACATCAGGATGCTGCTGCCCCGAAAGAAGCCCTTGCCGCCCAACATGCCGTCCAGGCGTTCAATTCCGGTGGAGATGCGTGTGGTCGGCGCGGCATGGTCGAGTCCCAGCGAGGAGATCGGTAGAACCGAGATACCGTGTTCGTCAATCAGGAACGGATACTCGTTGGTGCCGTGGGTGGAACCGCGGTACTTGACGATGCGCAGGAGGCGCGTGGAGATTTTGTCCCGAACGCGATTGTCGAGCACGATGACGCAATCAGACACGAACTCCTCGATGCCGTGCCGCGTCAGCTTGTCCGGCCGCTCACTCTCGGCCGTGATGACGGTCGTGAGTCCCTGTTCCTTGAGCCAGCCAAAGAGCCGGTGGATTTCCGCGCGCAGGATGCCGGGGTTCGGCAACTCACCGAACAGCGTTTCAATCGTGTCCAGGACGACGCGCTTGGCGCGCACCTGCCGGACCGCGTCGGCGATGCGAATGAACAGGCCCTCGAGGTCGTACTCGCCAGTCTCGCCAATCTCGCTGCGCGAGATGTGCACGTGGTCCATGAACAGCTTCTTGTCCGCCACCAACTGGCTGAGCCCGAAGCCAAGCGACGCCGCGTTGCTGGTCAGATCCGGAATCGTTTCTTCAAACGAGATGAACACACCCGGCTCGCCGTATTGGAGGGCGCCACGCACCAGAAACTCCAACCCGAACATCGTCTTGCCGGCGCCGGCACCGCCACTGACCAGTGTGGGCCGTCCCGTGGGCAGCCCCCCACCGGTAATCTGATCCAGGCCCTGGATTCCCGTGAGGGACTTGCGCAGAGTCGCGGCCGGGGCGGGCCGTGGTCTCTTCTTCGGTTTTGGTGGTGTCATTCTGGCTGTGGCCGAACCGACGCTACCGGTTCTGGCTGATTGTCGATGTTCTGTTTTGCACAGGTTTTGAACTCTGCTAGATTCTCCTTCCGTGGTCCACGCGACAACACCATCATGAACGCCATTGAGATTCGAGACGTTACCAAACAGTTCGGCACTGTCGTTGCCGTCAACCAGCTCAGTCTGGCGGTGCCCGAAGGATCCATCTATGGGTTCATCGGCCCCAATGGATCGGGCAAGACGACAACCATCCGGATGATCATGGACATTCTCCGTCCCGATTCCGGCGAGGTGCAGGTGTTTGACGGACACAGCCGCTCGTCCGCGCGCGACGAGATTGGCTACCTGCCGGAAGAGCGCGGCCTGTACAAGCGCATGACCGTGCGGCAGGTCCTTCGATACTACGGTCAGCTCAAGGGCAAGTCCCTGGCGCAGATCGATCCGATGATCGCGCGGTGGCTCACTGATCTGCAGCTCTCTGACTGGATCGACAAGAAGGTGCAGGTCCTGTCGAAAGGCATGGCGCAGAAGGTCCAGTTCATTTCCGCAGTCGTCTCGAAGCCGCGCCTGCTGATTCTGGATGAGCCATTCTCGGGTCTTGACCCCGTCAACGCCGACGCGCTGCGTGATGCCGTGCTGGCGCTGCGCGGAGCAGGCACCACGATTGTGTTTTCGACCCATGACATGTCGGCCGCCGAGCGCCTCTGTGACCGCATCTTCATGATCTTCAAGGGCCGCAAGGTGCTCGACGGCACGCTCGACGAGATTCAGCAGCGGTACGGTCAGGACACCGTGCGTCTGCGCACGGCAGGCGGCCGCTCTGCGCTTGCCGGCATCGCCGGAATCGAATCGGTGACCGACCACGGCAACTACCAGGACGTGCGGCTCTCCGGCGACCCCCAGGCCTTCCTGCAAACACTCGTACAACAGACAACGGTCCTGCACTTTGAAATCACGAAGCCTTCGCTGCACGACCTGTTCGTTCGCATCGCGAAACCTACTGCGGAGGATCTCAGGGCCGCCGGGGAGAAGGCGTCATGAACCGGGTACTGACGATTGCGCTCTCGGAATTCCTGCGGCTCGCGCGCAGCAAGGCATTCATCATCGGCATCCTCCTGATGCCCGTGTTGTTCGGCGTCATGATTCTCTTCACGAGTTATGCCGAGCGCCATGTTGATCTCGAAGATCGGCGGCTGGGCGTGGTCGATGGTACCGGAGTCTTGTTCGAGCCAATCTCGACCGCGGCCGCCGCATTCAACCAGGAATCCGGCGAAGGACCGGCGCGCACCGGCCCCCACTTCGTGACCGAGCGCATCGACGCCGGCACTCGCGATCTCAGTGTCCTGAAGCTGGAGCTGTCGGACCGCGTCCGATCGAAGAGTTTGTTCGCGTTCGTGATTATTCCGCCGACGGCGCTCACGTCCACGTCCGCCGCGAGAGATCAGAGAGAGAAAGCGCGCCGTGCCCGATGGGCCGGCAAGGCCGCACCCGACGAGGAGATCGACAAATCGGGCGACGTGCAGTACTACACCGAGACCGTGGCCTACGAGGCGCTGCCCGACTGGCTCACACAAACCCTCGATGAAGAGATTTCGCAGCGGCGATTCGCCGCGGCCGGCATTGCAGGCGATGCGGCGGTCAAGCTCACCACGCGCACGGAGCTGGCCAGCTTTGGGCTCGTGGAGCGCGGCCCGGATGGCCGGATTTCCGAAGCGCTCGAAGTGGACAAACTCGCCTTCATAGGCCCGGCCATGTTCCTGCTGGTGCTCATGTTCATGACGGTCATGACCAGCGCGCAGCATCTGCTGAACGCGATCATCGAAGAAAAGATGAGTCGCATCTGTGAGGTGCTGCTCGGATCGGTGTCGCCGTTCCAGTTGTTGATGGGCAAGCTGATCGGTGTCACCGGAGTCTCGATACTGCTCGCGCTCGTGTACTTCGCCGGCGCGACATTTGCTGTCGCGCAGACCGGCCGATGGGACTTGCTCGATCCTGCGCTGATTGCCTGGTTCTTCCTCTTTCTCGTGTGCGCCGCGCTGATGTACGGCGCGTTGTTCCTGGCGCTCGGCTCGGCGTGTTCCAGCATCAGCGATGCGCAAAGCCTGCTGCAGCCGGCCATGATGCTGCTTCTGCTGGGCTACCTCGGTTCGTTCGTCGCCATCCGCGCGCCCGACTCCGGCCTGGCCACGGGCATGTCGCTGTTCCCCACGATGGCGCCGTTCACGATGATCCTCCGCATGGCCATTCCACCCGGCGTGCCTCTGTGGCAAGTGCTCGTTTCGGTCGCGATCCTGATCGCGACGACGGGCGCAGTGGTCTGGGCCGCGTCGCGCGTGTTCCGCATCGGTATCCTGATGCAGGGCAAGGCCCCAAACCTGCCGGAACTCATGCGCTGGATTCGGATGTAGTGGCCGTAAGTGGTTGCGAAGAAAAACAATAGCAAAACAGCAATAGTGGACAGGGGTATGGCGGTCGCGTAAAATCACGGCCCTGAATGTTTTCGTGGCTGCGGCTCCGGTCTGTACTTGTCGTGGTCGCGGTGTGCTGGGTGGTGCTGTTCTGGCGCCTCGGTCGCACCGGACTCAAGGATGACGAGGCCCATTACGCAACGCTGACGCAAGAGATGGCCGCCCAGGGCGACTGGCTGGTGCCCCGGCTGGGTGGCGTCGCCCTCATCGACAAACCGGTATTTTTCCATTGGGTGCAGGGACTCACCACGACCCTGGTCGCCGATGAGGAACTGGCAGTGCGGCTGCCCAGTGCCCTTGCGGCCGTAGCCCTCTTTGGCGTGATCGCATGGCTCGGCGCGGCCTTCGGCGGGTCTCGAACGGGGTGGGGTGCGTGGCTGATGTTGGCCACCCTGCCCGCCACCTTCATCCTTGGCCGAACCGGTTTCATGGACATGGTGTTCAGTGCGCTGCTCTTCGGTGCGGTGGCACTGATCACCCGGGCGCTGCAGTCGGCTTCAGTCCGGGCGCAGGCCGGGGCTGTTGTCTGCCTGGTCCTCGCCATTCTCACCAAAGGACCAATCGCGGCCGCGCTCGTGGCCGTGTGGCTGGGCGCGCTGTGGCTCTTGCGGCGTGACGCCCGGCAAGCCTTCGGTAGACTCAGGTTCTGGGCCGCGGTGCTGGGCGTTTGTGCTCTGGCCAGCCCGTGGTTCTTGTGGATGTACTCGCAGTACGGCAACGCGTTCCTCAACGACTATTTCGGGCGTGGGCACATCGAATACCTGACACCTCGCGCTTCGGCCAGTTCCTCGCAGTGGACCTTCTACGTCCGCATGTTCATGACCAGCTTCTTCCCGTGGAGCCTCATCACCGTGGGTTACGGCCTCGACAGCGTGCGGCGCGCCCGCCGTGGTGAGGCCGTCCCGCTCTGGGAAATTGGCCTGTGGCTGTGGATTGTCGTCGTGCTCGCGGTGTTTACGATGGTCCCGTTCAGAGTGGACCGTTACATTTACCCTGCCGCGCCAGCCTGCTGCCTCCTGGCCGTCCGGGGATGGCTGGCCGCGTCGGCCCAGGTACGGTGGCATGACTTCGCTGCGACGCGCGTTGCAGTCGGACTGGTCGCGCTGGCATTTGTCGTCGCAGGGGTCGTGGTCTGGCGGTCGCTTCCCAGCCTCGCGGTGCCACTGCCGGGTGTGGTTGGCGCGTTGCCCGCGGCCTTTGTGATCGGCGGCCTCGCCACTGCGGCCTCAATGATGCGGCGTATCGCCAGCCTTCCGAAGCTGACCGGGTGGCCCATCTTCACACTCCTGACGGTCTACGCGTTGCTGGTGTTTGTCGGACTGCCAATTGTTCGTGCCGGCATGCCGGTTGAACAGGTGGGCCGATTCGTCGCCGAACGGATGGGCACCAACGAGCCCGTCGGCGTGCTTGACCTCCGTCGGTGGGAAGAGGGCCTTGGGTACTACCTGCGCAACCCTCCTCAGCGCATCAACGATGCTCAGGAGGCCGAGCGCTTCGCGCGCGAACCAGGACCGCGGTGGATGGTCATGCGCCGAGACTGGTTCAAGGTGGCCGGTGGCGGCGGGTGTGTCGCGTTGTCTCTACCTGCCATCGTTGGCACGACAGGACGCGGCATCCGGACACAAGTGTGGGGCGACATCGTCGTGGTTCGCTACGACGCCAAAGCGAATTACCAGGGCGCGACCTGTCCGGTCCCCTGACCGTTTACTTCGAGCCGGGCGCGCCCGTGCCGGCTGCATCCTTGCGACGGCCGATGATGCCGGAATCCATAACGCCTCCGGTCCGGGTGATCGCATTGAAGAACATTTGATCCCCGACGATTTCGCCGACCAGGAACGCATAGTCCGTGTCAAAGCCGCGGGCCGTGATCGTTGAGGTCTTGTCGAGATCCCCGGCGGCAAGCTTCCCCCCCGACCCAATCACGAAATGCGCGATGCCCTTTTGCGGCTTGATGCGTTCGTAGAAGTGATCGTGTCCCGTGAAAACGACGCTGACGTTGTACTTCACAAGCAGCGGCTCCAGCACGTCGCGCAACGCCGTGTCGGATCCGTGGCGCCCGCCGGATGAATACAGCGGATGGTGGAAGTACGCAATCTTCCAGTCCTCCCCCGATGTCTTCAACTCTTCTTCGAACCACTTGATCTGCTCGGGCTCGGGGTACGTGGTTTCGAGAACGAAGAATCGCACGTTCTGTTTGGGCGCTTTGAACGAGTAGTACTGTTTCTCGCCCATGTTGAAGTTCTTGTAAAAGCGCTGGTTGCGATCGTCGTGGTTGCCCAGCGCCGCATAGAACTTGACGCCGGCATCCAGCAGGAGTTTGTAAGGCTTCTCGAATCCGCTCGAGAAGTCCTGGGGCCGGCTGCCGCTGTACAGGTTGTCACCCAGGAGCAACGCGATTTCGAACGGGAACTTCTCGCGGGTCTTCGCCATTTGAGCCCCCGTCTCGTACTGCCATTGGGTGGCTGTCCCGAAGTCCCCGAAGGCCAGGAACTTCAGCGAGCCATCGGCATTCGGCAATGCGACCGGAGGCTCCGACTTCGGATCAGGGGAGTAAACAGAGGCGGGGCCGGCGGTGCCTTTCAGCCGATTGATGAAATTGCAGCCGCCTGAGAGCGTGACGCAGACGAGTACCAGCGCGATGAGACGACGAGGATTCATGGCAATCACTTGACCGGCGGCAAGACGCCAACGATGTAATCGGCCACCACGTTGGCGTGGGGGTCGAGCAGAATAAACTGCGAAGCCACGAACCGGTACTGCATCTGTTCGGGCAGCTCAGGCAACGCCTTCAAGACGGCAGGCGGCATCGTCGTCATCGGGATCCCATCCGGGAAACGCTGGTTCACCGTCATGGGCATCTCCTTCACGTTTTCGTCCATCACGGAACTGCGCAACTTCTCGCCATCCGGACCGCCAAATACCTGCGCCATCACCCGCTTGATGATGACGGTGATCTCCGGCGTGAACAGATCACCTCGCTTGGCATTTTTACGAGCCGACCGGATCAGCGCGTTCAACGCTCGCTCGTTCTGGTCGATTTGCCGGGGGGTGGCTTCCTTTGGAAGCTTCGTGAGCGTGGCTTCCAGCTTCTTGTGCACAGCCACGTACGCGTTGACGCGATCAAGGAAGCTGGCCACCGCCGCGGCATCCGGTCCCGTCAACGGAGTGGAAGTCGGCGTTGGCGTCTGGGTCGCCTTGGGTGTCTGCGCCCAGGGCGTGCGAAGCCCGAAGGCGACCATTCCGAATGCCACCGCCGCAGCGAACCAGAACGGGCGATGGCTGGATGTACTCGACATGTGCTCTCCTCGCTAGTCGATGGCGTTGCTCGATCCTATTGGATGCTATCCATGGTCGAGGCGCGCTAGTGTGCCGGATTGAACAGGCACTTCAGAGGGATCGCCCGGGCTCACGACGTCGATGGGCGGCCTCTATTTCACGCCGCCGACCACGCGCTTCATGAGCATTCCGCGCGGCAGGTTCGTGCCGGCCACGATGCCGTTGATGACGTAGACCTCCTCGGCCGGGATGCTGCTGGGGTACGCTCGGGTGAACGCCTGTCCGGACATCGCATCCCTGAGTGTCACGATCTCAACCAACGCGGGCTGCACGTTAATCAGCGACGGGTCATTGAGCGATCGAAAGGAGCGAATGGTGCCATCGATCGCGGACGAATGCTTCCGGGCACCGGCCTCGGTCGCCAAACCCACCATCAGGTGGGTCGCGTTCTGGTACGAAAGCGCGGCTGCGATGCCCCTGAGCACGCCGCCCTCGGTCTGGCCATTGAACGTTGCGGTGACCGCCTGGAACCCGTTGATCGTGGTTTGCCCGCTCTGCGTTACGGCAATGCCCTCTTGACCGAGGAACTGCTGAAGCACCTGAGCAGGACTTCCCTGCCCGAGCATCAATTGAAACTGCGCCGTTTCGTCAGCACTCTGCGACACCACCGCCTCGGGCAGGTTCAGGCTCTTCCACCCCGTGGGCATCGTGATCTCAAAACGTAGATCCGGATGCAGGAAACGCGGGCCACGGAAGTAGCCGAGGCGTGGATTTTCGCCGAACGTCATCCCATCCAGCATCCGGAGGAACTCGTTGCGATTGACCCTGGTGTTGGCAAAGGCCTCCGGGGGCAACGCCGCAGCCTTCTTCTGCGCCGCCTGCACACGATTGCCAGGATCCGGATGCGTGCTCGCCCACTCCGGAACGCGAGCGCCCTCCTCCCCCCTGAGCCGAGCCAGAGTGGCGTAGACCTTTTCGGCTTCCCGCGCGTCATACCGCTGCCCGAGTGCGTAGCGAAACCCCAGTTCGTCAGCCTCGATTTCGTCTCCACGCCCGAACTTGAGAAACAGCAGCCCGACGCCGGTTCCCAGCGCGTTGCCGAGCTGGGCGAACCGATCTGACGCAATGCTGCCAGCCACCAGGGCAATCTGGGCGAACTGCTGCTGGCTGATGGCATGGACGCTGTGCTTTGCGGTGACGTGCCCGATTTCATGTCCAATCACCTGGGCCAATTCGGCTTCGCTATTCAGATGGGTCAGGAGTCCCCGCGTGACGAAGATAAACCCGCCCGGGATTGCAAATGCGTTCACTGCCGCATCGTCGAGCAGGTGGAATTCCCAAGGCAATGCGGGCCGCTCGGACTTGGCGGCCATCTGAGTGCCCATGGTGCGGACCAAGGCCTGGGCGACCGGATTGGCCACTTCACCGACCTGCTTGACAGCGCCCTGCGCTGCCTCGCGGCCCATCTGAATCTCCTGAGCCTCGGAGATGAGCGACAACTCGCGCTTACCGGACACCGGATTCGTCGCGCAGCCGAAGTTCGCCGCCATGACGGCAACACTTGCCATCAGGATTACGCGCAGCCTTGCAGTACTCGTCGAGACCAGATTGCTCATGGCGCACCCCTCATCGTCCTCGATGTTACCAGCCGGGATCTCCCGCTTCTGCCTCATCCAGCACGATCCGTGACAAACTCGGATTTTGGTCACTCAAGGAGTAAGCACGTGAAGATTACAGACATCCTGTCGCAAATGGGCGGCCTTCAATCGATGGCGCGGGAACTGGGCATCAGCGAATCTGAGGCTGCTGATGGCGCCGCCGCACTTGCTCCGGCCATTCTCGGAGGCCTCAAGAAACAAACGCAGGCACAGCCGTCAGGCCTGGAAGGGCTCGGCGGGCTCCTTGCTCAACTGGGCGGTGGTGGCCTGTTCGATGATGTGCTCTCCCCGCAGCCGACGAACGTGAGTCGCGGCAACGACGTCCTCGGACAGATTTTCGGATCCAAGGACGTCAGCCGGACGGTGGCTCAAAACGCGGCGTCACAAACGGGACTCGACACCGGTCTGCTCAAGAAGATGCTGCCGATGTTGACGATGCTGATCACCGGGTTCATGGCGAAACAGGCGAGTGGCAGTCAGATGGCGCCATCGTCGGGCGGGCTCGGCGGGTTGCTCGGCGGACTATTGGGTGGTCAGTCGGAGTCCGGCCGCTCGGGACCCGGAGGACTGGCGTCGATGCTCGACATGAACGGCGACGGGAATCCTCTGGACGACATCATGCGGATGGCGGGCAAGGCGTTTCGTTAGAGCGGACACCGGTGTCGCCGGGTCTAAAGGCCAGCCGGACGCCGAAGGCCGTCAGGGCCAACACCAGCGTGAGCCCGACGAACCCCAGGACGCGGTCAATGCTCTTGACGCCGGTCCACTGAAGGTAGTGCACCTTGTAGAGCCGGTCGATGCGCTCAGTGTCCCGGCCTTTCTGCTGGAGGCTCAGGCGCTTCCAATCGAGCGTGACTTCGACGCCAGTGTCGGTTGTGACGACGCCGTTTGTGACTGTTGTGACCGTGCCGTAGCGCGCGGGATTCGCGCCAAACGCATCGGTCACGAGTCGCCTGACGTCCTCATCAGAAGGTGCCGGGACCGGCTGCAAGGAGGTGGCATTCAGGTGCTGCCACCCTGTCGCCGTTCGGACAAGAAGGTGATCGCCAAGCACGGTCCTTAGGGCTCGATACTCGAGCCACGAGGATTGCGCTGGGCCGATCGACAGGCCATCCATGGAATAGGTCTTCACCGCCAGCACTTCGTACGCGGCACCGTAGCCCGGCTTCACAAAGAAGATGAACCCGGTCACCGCCCACCCGGCCATGGGAAGTACCAACAGCACTCCGATGAATCTGTGCAGCGCTCTGGTTTGCATCGGGTGCGGACAGACTGCGTTCCCGGCCCGCGCGAGCGTCAGCGCAGCGCGAGTTCGCCGTCGGTGACGGCGAGCCTCGTCAACATTTTTGCGGCGAGATCAACTTCGCCGACCTGGTGCAACAAGAGCCGCGCGCCCTGCTGGCTCTTGGCCTCGAGTTCCATGGCGAGCGTGCGCATCCCGCCTTCGCCACACTTGACCACGCCGGTGAGGGGGCCGCGAAATTCCATGCGGACGCCATTGCCATAGTCGAGCGGATCCGTACCGCGCAAGGGCGTCGTTCCATCTGGTCCGCACACGGGAGCGAAGAGTACAAACGCGCGATCGCGCAAGACGACGTCTTCGCCGGCAAGCGAACAATCAGGGCCGCTGTGGGACGCCACACCGATGGCCACGTAGTCCAACTTCAGCAGCCGGCCCTGTGGGATCACGTTGCTGCCCACGATGTTCCAGGTGAACGGAGCGATCGTGCACGAGTCGCCCAGGGCAGCAGCCGCCGGCATGGACGACGAGCCGGTCAACATGACGGTCGCGAGTCCCAGGAACCAGACGGAGAATTTCCGCATGTCGCAGGGTATTCCATCAACGGCTTGCCGGGCAATGAAAACAGTGCAATCTGGGGAGGAGCATGGGACTGCGCGACGAGCTGATCGAACGGGGATACGCAGGTCCCGTGCCGGTCATGTCCGAAAGCGACCGGGTACATGTTCCTGCAGGCCCTGTCTCCCGATGGAGGCGCACCAAAGGATGACCCGCATTCCCAGCACGGTAGCGGCGCGGCGTCAGGAACGGCATCCACGACACGGTCGCCTCGACCAGCCGACCCGCCGGGGAAAGGCCGAGAGGCTTGAGAATTCCAAACCAGATGAAAATGATTGCCGTGAGCCTACCAAATCACGGCACCGACAACGAATGGCTCTGGGGCTGGGACCAGACGCCCGGCATCGTGTCGGTCTGGGCCGATGGCAGCGGCCGCGCCTGGGTCTGGCGCCGCGAGGCTGGCCTCCTCCGCTGCGATCAGGTCCGGTATCGGCCCTGGGTCCTGGTCGATGCCATCGACCATTTGCTCGACGCCAATGTCCGATGGCACGAACTCGAAGGTCCGGGCGCCCTTCGTTTTCATGTCAGTGCCGACAGTGGCCGAACGCTGAAGGACGCGCTGCTGTCGGCCGCCTCCGCTCGTTTCGGCCGCGTCGTCGCGCACCTCAACGAATTGGAAAAGTCCTCTGTCCTCAGTCTCGCTCCGGAGGAGCAATACCTGGTTGCGAGCGGCCGGACCTATTTCGGCGGCCTCGCGTTTGACGATCTCCGACGCCTCCAGTTCGATATAGAAACCAGCGGGCTCGATCCGGGTCGGGACCGGGTCTTCATGATCGCCGTCCGTGATCCCGAGGGTGTTGTCCATATCCTGGAGGCTGAGGGCGAGGACGATCGCGCTGAGCGCGATTTGCTGCGCCGCCTCGAGGCGGCAGTTGAGCAGGCCGACCCTGATGTGATCGAGAACCACAACCTGCACGGGTTCGATCTGCCGTTTCTCGACAGACGCGCGCGCGCGCTGGGGGTCACGCTCCAAATCGGCCGGGTCCCCGGCGGGCTGCGGCGCAGAGCCGCGCGCCGAGGCATGCGGGACGTCGGAGGCCGTGCCAGGCGGGTGCGGTTGATCGCGCCGGGCCGTGAGTTGATCGACACGCTTGATGCGGTTCGCGCGTATGACTTCGCCGTGCGTGAACTGCCGGGCCACGGCCTGAAAGCCGTCGCGCGGCATCTTGGCGTAGCCGGTCCCGATCGCGAGCTGATTCGCGGCGATCAGATCCTGAACGTCTTTCGGACCGACCCCGCGCGGGTCCGTCGGTATGCCGCCGCCGATGTCGAAGAAGCGGCCGCGATCGCACGCATCCTCGGCGGCGCGGCGTTCGCGTTGGCGAAGATGGCTCCGCGGCGTTACGAACGCCTGGCGGATGCCGGCGCTGCCACGGGCATCATTGACCCGCTCATCGTGCGCGCCTATGTTCGCGCCAACGCCGCGCTGCCGGCCCATCGTCCCGGCGATGGCACAGAGCATACGGGCGCCGCGCTCCATCTCTTTGCGACCGGTGTGGCCAGGCGCGTGGTGAAGGCGGACGTGGCCAGTCTGTATCCGTCACTCATGCGGGCATTCCGAATCGGACCGGCGCGCGATCGTCTGGGAGTATTGCTGACGATCGTGGACCGGCTGGTGGAGCACCGTCTGGCCGCCAAGGCTGCGGGCAAAGCCGCGGCGCCCGGCTCAGCAGAACGGCACTCACACG
>JBKJJZ010000033.1:0-4623 GCA_046597705.1 Vicinamibacterales bacterium
CAAGCGCTGGCGCCTGCTCGCCGCATTCCACCCCAAGGCCGCGGATCAGCCCCCGATAGAAGTCAGCCTGATGAGTGCTCTTTCCGGTCACGCGACTCTTGCGCGTCAGTAGAAACCCGCGGAAGCCCCGGGCGATGCCCCACCGTTCCTTCACCCCCGCGCGGCGAAACATCCACGCTGACCGAAAAGAGTTGGGGAAAAGGACTCCCACATCAAACTTGCCTTCACGCAGAGTGCGAACGGACTCGCGAGGCAACGCCGGCAACACGATCACGTCGTCAGGCCGCACGCCGGTGTCTTCGCGAAACAGCGCGGCAACGGCTGCCGGCGCGGCGATAGTCAGCGATGCGTCGGCGAAGTGCTCGCGCACCGCCGCCATGGCCGGCAGCGCAAGGACGGCGTCCCCAAGCCAGTTCGGTGGGCGGATCACCACGCGGGGATTCTTCACAACGGCGCCGCCTCGCCATTGTCCTCGAGGGAGGAGTCAGCTTCAGGGTCCGGTCCGCGCGGAAACATCCCTCCTACGGCCGATTCATCACGCCAGCGACGATGCATCCACAGCCAGAGTTCGGGCTGACGCCGCACGTACATCTCCAGCACGTCGGTGCATCGCTGTGTCAGTTCGACAATCGGGTTTGCGGCGTCGGGTCCGGGCAGTTCGATCGGGTGTTCATACACCACGCGGCACAGGCCATTGGCCAATGGAAGACCGAACATCGGGATGACCGCGGCACCGGTGCGCAACGCGAGCGCGGCCACGGCCGACGTCGTCGCAGCCGGTCGATCGAAAAACTGCACGGTCACCGCATCCGCCGGCTGGATATGCTGGTCGATCAGAATCGCAATGCCTTCATTCGCGTTCAGCGCACGCAAGACGCGCCGGACGGCGCCACGCCGATAGATGACCCCGTTGCCGGTACTTTTTCTCGTGCGCTCGAGCAGATCATGCAGGTAGGGATTGTCGAGCGGCCGCGCCAACACCCACATTGGCGGCAAGGCCAGCGCGTGCGCCAGGGCCATCAGTTCCCAGTAGCCGAAATGGCCGGTGACCAGCAGGACGCCGCGGCCCGCCTTCAAGGCCTCGCGAACGCGCTCCTCGCCATCGTAGGTTACGCGCGCGCGGATCTGCTCCGCGGTGAGCGTACTCAGCTTCAACGTCAGCGTCAGCGACCGCCCGAAGTGCGCAAAAGTCTTGCGGGCGATGGCGCGGCATTCCGCTGGCGTCCGCGAGGGGAACGCCGCCTGCAGTTGGCGGATAGTCAGGCGCCGGTGCGCTCCATCGACCGCCCAGAACACGTTTCCGATGACGGTGCCGATGAATCGGACGATGCGATCAGGCCACGCAGCAACCGCGCCTCGAACAATGAGAACAATGGCGTACTCAACCCGATGCCTGAGCTCGCGTGTGGTCACGCAGAAGCCGCCTGCGCTGCTCGCGTGGTGCGCGCCTGATCGCGCCGCCCGCGCAACCACGCGGTGAACTCGACGGCGGGTTCAATCGTGATTCGCAACGGCTGTTCGTAAAGCGCGAATGGAAACGGACGCAGCGGCAACAGACGGACCGCGTCCTTGGATGTCGTCAGCGCGCCCGTAGCGCCGGACGCGGCGACGTCGCGCGCCAGCCGCTGTATGTCTGCGGCGGTGTAGCGATGATGGTCGCCGGGTGTCCAGGCGCCGGCGACCACAAATCCGGCGTCCGCCACCGCGCGCGTAAATCGCTCCGGGCCGGCGATGCCGGCCAGCACGAACACGCGCGCGCCGGCGACAAGCGGTGGCCCGCCGAGCGTGACAGGTACAGGAGGGGACGGGTGTGGAACTGTGGAAAACTGGTTTTCCACAGTTCGAGACCCGTCCCCCTCTTGTGCAAGGTCTTCGGCGTGGACGACCGCGTCCGCCCGCGCCAGAGCCGACGGAGATTCGCGCAAGCGGCCAAACGGCGCTCGTCGGCCCTGCAGGTCGGCGGAGGTCACCAGCACGACGTCCACATCACGAGCCATCTGCCGATGCTGAAACCCATCGTCCAGGATCAGCGCCGTGGCGCCGAATACGTGTCGGGCCATCGCGCCGGCAATTGCCCGTTGTTCACAGACCAGAACGGGAACGCCCGGTAGCTCTCGCGCCAGCATGAGCGGCTCGTCACCAGCGCGGTCCAAATCCGCGAGCAGGCGGCGCCCGTCGGACACCACGACCACACCGTCTTCCACCCGGCCCCGGCCGTATCCGCGGGAAACCACCGCAGGCCGCTCACCCATGTCGACCAATAGTCTGGCGATATGGGCCACCGTCGGCGTCTTGCCGCGCCCGCCGAAGGCGATATTTCCCACAGACACGACGAAAGGGGACGGGTGTCGAGCTGTGGAAAACGCCGCGCGTACAAACGAAGGGAGAGCGCTGGAGTATTCCACAGATCGAGACCCGTCCCCCTGGTGTGCAAGGTCTCGACCTGTGGAAAACACCAAGGCAGGTTCTTCGCTCATCTGCCTGGTGTTTTCCACAGGTCGACACCCGTCCCCGTGCCCCTCACGAGACGCGGTCCGGCTGGCGGAAGCAACTCGGCCACGGCGTCGAGCGTCCGCGGCTTCGCGCCGCGGTTTTCCTCGACCAGTGCGCGGGCAGCGGCGCCGAGCCGGCCGCGTTCGGTCGCGTTGCCAACCAGGCGCGTCCAGACCTCCGCCAATTCCACCGGCGTCTGCACCTGAACTGCAGCCTCGCGCTGCAGGAACGCCTGGGCGATCTCGGTGAAATTCTGCATGTGCGGACCAAAGACGATGGCGGTGCCGTGCACGGCGGGTTCAAGGATGTTGTGCCCGCCATGATCGACCAGGCTGCCGCCCACGAAGGCGACCGTGGCTACATGAAACACCTGGGCCAACTCACCGATCGTGTCGAGAATCACCACGTCAGCTGGCGGTTCGGTGTCCACCATCAACTCGGACCGCCGCAGCACGCGCAAGCCTTCCGCGCGCGCCAACTCGACCACTTCATCGAATCGCTCGGGACGGCGCGGCGCAATGATCAGCATCGCCGTGGGATGGGTGCGCCGAACGGCGCTAAAGGCGGACAAGGCCGCCACCTCCTCGCCCTTCATGGTGCTTGCAGCAAGCAGGACCGGGCGCGATTCGGGAATCCGGAAGTAGCGCAACACGCGGCCAGCGCCCCGGCCCGCCGCCGCCGCGGGTGACTCGAGAGACTCGAACTTCAAGCTTCCAGTCACCATCACGCGCGACGGGTCCGCGCCAATATCGATGATGCGCCGGGCGGATTCCTCGCTTTGCATGCAGAAGCGATCGACGTCGGCCAGCACGCCCCGAAAGAACCCGCGAGCCATCCGGTACCGCGGGTATGACCGCGCCGAAATGCGCCCATTGACCATCATCGTCTTGACGTGCGACTTACGACAGGCGCGCAAGAGGTTGGGCCAAATCTCGGTCTCCATCATGATGAAGAGTCGGGGCCGGACCAGGCGGAGCGTCCGCGAGACGAACGGCGGAAGGTCGAACGGGAAAAAGAACACCGCGTCCACGTCCGAGAGCCGCTCGCGCGCAATCTGCTGGCCGGTCATCGTGGTGGTCGAGAGGAAGATCTTGAGGTCCGGGTAGCGGACCCGCAGGTCAGGAATCAGCGCCCGCGCGGTCAGCGCCTCACCCACCGAAACGGCATGAATCCAGATGGATTCGTCGCCGTCGAGATTGAAACTGACGGGCAACACACCCATCCGCTGCCCGAGGCTGCCCACGTATTTGCCGTAGCGCGCGGCCTGGTAGAGGAACCAGGGCGACAGCACCAGGGCGAGCAGCAGGACAGCCAGCGTGTAGAGACCGAGCACGACACTGGACAATATACCGTTGGCAGGAGAAGTCTTATAATCGCAAACCATGGCGATCAAGGTCGGTATCAACGGTTTTGGCAGAATCGGGCGCAACATCATGAGGGCGGCGATGCGGTTCGACGACATCGACATCGTCGCGGTCAACGACCTGACGGACGCCGCGACGCTGGCGCACCTCCTGAAATACGATTCCATCCTCGGCAACCTCAACGCTGACATCAGCGCCTCGGGCGATGGCATCACCGTGGATGGCGATGTATTCAAGGTGCTTGCGCAAAAGGATCCGGCGGCGCTGCCGTGGAAGGACCTGGGCGTGGACGTGGTGTTCGAAGGCACTGGGCGGTTTACCAACCGCGAGGATGCGGCCAAGCACATCACGGCGGGCGCCAAGCGGGTCATCATCACCGCCCCGGCCAAAAAGCCGGACGTGACAGTAGTCATGGGCGTCAATCACGAGACGTACGATCCAGCGTCGCATCAAATAATTTCCAACGCGTCCTGCACCACCAACTGCCTCGCGCCGGTCGTCAAGGTCCTCCACGAAGCCTTCGGCCTCAAGTCAGGCTGGATGACCACGGTCCACGCGTACACGAACGATCAGAATCTGCTGGACCTTCCCCACAAGGATCTGCGTCGCGCACGCGCTGCTGCCCTCTCAATCATTCCGACGACAACCGGCGCGGCCAGTGCCGTGGCTGAGGTGCTTCCCGAAATGAAGGGCCGCCTCGACGGCATCGCGATGCGTGTGCCCACGCCGAATGTGTCGGTGGTGGACTTGAGCGCCAACCTCGAAA
>JBKJJZ010000062.1:0-5035 GCA_046597705.1 Vicinamibacterales bacterium
CGCTCCATCGATACACCTGGACGGCAAGCACGTTCGCACCGGGCCGTATCCGGTTGGTGATGTCGAACTCCACGGGCAGCCGGCTGTCTTCGCTGTAGCCGACGCGCGCGCCGTTGACCCACACGTAGAACGCCGAGTCCACGCCGTCGAACTTGAGGCGCGTCTGCCGGCCGGCCCAGTCGGCCGGAATCGTGAAGGTGCGCCGGTACGAACTGACACCGCCTGCATCCTGTGGCGGCCGCGGATCCTGCCGGTTCATGTTGAAGCCGTAACCCGAGTTCACATAGATGGGAATACCGTGGCCGCTCAACTCGACGTTGCCGGGCACGTTGATCGAGCTCCACGCGTTGTCGCTGAAGGTGGTCTCGAAGAACGCCTTGGGCCGATTGGCCTGCGACGAAGACCACTGGTACTTCCAGTCGCCGTTGAGCGAGCGCACCCACGGTGAGGTGTGACGCTCGAGCATGCTGGCCATCAGCTCAGTGGGGTAGGCCGTCAACGTCGCCCGCGCGGGCAGCGCGCCCTCGCGGAAGATGGCGGGGTTGTCCCACTCGGGCCGATCCTGAGTCGCGATAGTTGGCCACGCCAGGACGACCACCAGCAACAGCATCCACACAATGGAACGTTTCACGGGGTCCTTGCCTCCCGGGGAATGCTCTCACATCAGGTCCGGCGCCCCTGAAGGGGCGCCCTACGTACCGTGCTAACGGCGTACATAGGGCGTCCCTCCAGGGGCGCCGCACGTACCGGACTGACGGCGTACGTAGGGCGTCCCTTCAGGGGCGCCAACTTCCGTTAACGTCCGACCGTCTTCATGAGCGCGGCGACCGCCGCTTCGAGCTGCTCGTCGCGGCCCTTGGTCACGAGTTCGTAGGAGTTGGCGACGCGAATGTCCGGGTTCGTCTGCCAGTTCTCCAGGAACTTCTTCTGCGGGTCTTTGACGCCCAGCGGCGGCACGCCCCAGCGGATGCCGGTGTCGGGCAACGTGGCCCAGCCGGCGAATGTGCACGTGCCGGGCACGGGCATGCCGACGAGCGGACCAATTTTCATCGCCTGATACGTCCAGGCGAAGCAGTGCCCGTCGCTGTAGTTGGCCTCGTTGGCCATCGCAACGCTGGGTTTCGTCCAGCGGAAGTTCGGTTCGAATCCCGTACTACGGCCGTCGGTTGTGTAGTCAAAAAAGTACTTGCCGCTCAGGAACATCTCCAGGTCGGCCACCAGATCGCCGCCGCCATTGTTGCGTGTATCGACCACCAGACCCTTGCGGGAGGCGTACTTGCCAAACACTTCCTCGACGGTCCTGCGGTACGCGCCGTCGTTCATGCCGGGGATGTGCACGTAGCCGAGCGTGCCGTTGCTGGCGCGCTCGACTTCGGCCTCGTTGCGTTTCACCCATCGGTTGTAGAGCAGCGTGTTCTGTTCTGCCAGGGTGATCGGCATCACCACGAGATCACGTGACGCGCCGGCCGCATCCGCAATCGTCAGGAGCATCCGCTTGCCTGCGCGGCGGTTGAGGTACTGCGCCGGATCGCGGTCGGCCGCAATGGCTTCACCATCGACGGCCTGAATGATCGATCCAGCGGCCACATTCATCCCCGACTTGTCCAGCGGACCGCCCTTGATGACTTCCACCACCTTGACGCCCGCACCCCGATACGCGTCGTCAAAAAACGCGCCGAGGGCCGCAGTCGCGTCCTGGTTCGTCGCAGTCGCGGCATACGTGGAGCCACTGTGCGAGACGTTCAGTTCGCCCAGCATCTCTGCAAGGAGTTCGGACATCTCATAGTTCGTGGCCACGTGGGCCAGGTATCTAAGGTAGTCCTGCTTGATCTCGTCCCACTCCACGCCATGCATCGTCTTTGTGTAGAACGTCTGCTTGGTGCGACGCCAGACAGACTCGAAGTTGGCGCGACGCTCCGCAGCCTGATCCTGCACGGTCTCGCCGCTGATGCCGACTGAGTCGCGCTTACCGCTTGCGGGATCAATTTTGGAAATGGTGCCATCAGAAAGCAGGTAGAGGACCTTCTGGTCCTTGTCCCACTGCAGACTGCCGCTGTTGGCATTGAGCGCCACCAGTTGCTTGGTCTCCCGAGTTCTCAACGTTGTCGTCCACAGGTTCATGCCGCGCTCGAAGCGGGCAAGGTAGAACAGCGACTCGCCATCCTTGCTGATCAATGCGTCGCCCAGTGACGATGAGTGAATCGTGAGGCGCGCTTTGCGATCGGCCACCGCGTCGAGTTCGAGCTTCAGCGGGACCGGGGGTGTCGCCGGTTCCTTCTTCGCAGCGGCGTCGGCCTTTGCCTTGGCCTCTTCCGTCTCCTTCACCAGCGTGGCGTCTTCCTTGTTGAGGCGGAAGCGATCCCAGGCGTCCTGGGTGAAGAACATCCCGTACGCGTCAGCCTGGGCCGCGCCGGACTGTGCCACGCTCTTGAGGCCGTCTCGATTGCTGAACCACAACATCGCCTTGCCATCCAGAATCCAACGAGCCCGCTGGTCGTTGAAACCGCTCTGGGTCAGGTTGATGACCGTGCCAGTTCCATCGGCCCGGACCAGGCCCACCTCACCGGGCGCCATGCCGGGCACCGCGTAATCGAACAGCAGCCACTGGCTGTCGGGACTCCACTGGAAGAACTGGTCGTGGTCACCCATCGAGAACAGGTGCTGGTCGGTCAGCAGCGTGCGCGCCTGCCTGGTGGCCACGTCGTACACCTTCAGCGTCATCCGGTCCTCGATGTACGCAATCTGCTTTCCATCGGGCGAGTACTGCGGCTCGTAACTCTCATGCGCGTTAGAAATCAGCGGCGACTCGCGAACCACCGTGGAGGCGTAAAAGTGGAGTTCTTCATCGCGCGTGCGGCGCGCCTCGAAGATCTGCCAGCGGTTGCCACGTTCCGACGAGTAGATGAGCGCTTTTCCGTCGGGCGAAAATCCAACCGATCGCTCCTGTTCCGGCGTCCGGCTGATCTGCTTCGTGACCCCGCCTTCGACGCTTGTGACGAACACGTCGCCTCGCGCGATGAACGCCACTTCCTTGCCTGACGGGGCCACCGCCAGATCGCTTGCGCCGTTGGTGACGCTCACCACCCGTTCGTTGGTCGCCTTCGCGTCGGAGGCAATCGTGATCACAACCTTCCTCGGCGTCTGTCCAGCCGTCATCGTGTAAAGGGCGCCGTCATAGCTGAAAGACAGCATCCCGTTCCGCGCGGCCGTGAGGAAACGCACAGGACGGGCCTTGAAGTTCGTGAGCTGCTGCGACTGACCACCGGCCACGTTCATGCGATGCACGTTGAACGAACCGCTGGCTTCAGACAGGTAATAAAAAGCGCGATCGTTGTCGGTGAACACTGGCGTGCGGTCTTCACCATCAAACGTCGTGATCTTGCGATGGGTGCCGCCCTGCGTATCGTACAGCCAGATATCGCGGGTCACGGCCGACACGTGATGCTTCCGCCACGGATTTTCCTGGCCCTTCTTGTCGTGGTAAATCAGGGTCCGTCCGTCGCGGCTGTACTGCACATCTTCGGCTGGCGTGGTCAGCACCTGAGTGACACGGCCGCCCGCCACGGGGACCCGATAGAGCTCCGGCATATAGGCCGCCGGAAAACTGCGATTCTCCGCAGTATCCATCCGCGCTGCGCCAAACAGGATCGACTGGCCGTCAGGCGAGAATGCAAACGGCGATTCGGGAGCGGAGTGAGAGGTCAGCCGCCGTGGCTCGCCGCCCTTCACTGAAATGACAAAGAGATCGAAGTTGCCGTAACGATCGCTCGCAAACGCAATCTGCGAGCCGTCCGGACTCCAGACCGGCATGTAGTCATGCGCCTCATGCATCGTCAACGGCCGCGCCACACCTCCGGCGGAAGGGACCAGATACAGGTCGCCCTTATAGGTGAATGCAATCTGCGAACCGTCGGGCGAGATAGCGGGGTAGCGATTCCACTGCGGGTCGTTCGGATCTTGTGCGAACGGAGTGGCCGTTGCGAACAGGGCGGCAGCGACGACGAGGGTCAGGCGTTTCAACATAGGAACTCTGCTGATTGGACGATGGGGCAACGGGCCAATTAGGCAATGGATTGGGGCAATGAGGCAAGGCTACAATCGAGCCACTCATGTCTGCCCGACGCCAGCCATTGGCCATCGCCGTCAGCGCGGCCGCGTTGGTTGTGTTTCTGCCCGCGACGACCGCGCCCGTTTCGGCGTGGGGCGTCGTGGGGCATCGCGTCGTGGCACGACTGGCATGGGCGCTGATGACACCGGCCGCCCGCGATCGCGCAGCCACCCTGTTCGAAGCCGGGCAGGAACCAGGTCGCGAGGCACGGGCGCAGGAAGCCTTTGTGGCCGGCGCGACATGGGCCGACGAGGTGCGGGCGGCTCGACCGGAAACCTATAACTGGCACTTCGTGGACATTCCAGTGGGCGAGGCGCGCTACGATGCCGCGCGGGATTGTCCGCCGACCGAAAAAGGCGACTGCGCAATTGCCGCGATCGCGCGCGCGCGGGTTGAGATGGTCGAGGCGGGACGCTCCAACACCCTGAAAGCAGAGGCGCTGAAGTTTCTCATCCATTTTGTCGGTGATCTGCACCAGCCGCTGCACGCGATTGACAATCATGACCGCGGCGGAAACGACGTGAGAGTGGCGGCACTGCGAGGCGAGGACGGCCGCGCGACGAATTTACACGCCGTCTGGGACACTGGCCTCATCAATCTTTCCACGGAGACAGAGGTCGCGCGCGCGGATCGGCTGCTCGCGCAGTTTCACATCCGGACGCAGGCGCAGCCGCTCGATGTGGTCCTGGACGCCGTGCGGTGGGCCGAGGAGAGCCACGACATCGGTGTGCGCGTTGTCTATCGCTATGCTTCGTTCGTGCTCACCGGTCCAGGTCCCGAGCCAATCGTGTTGGACGAAGCCTATCGGGCCACAGCCATTGCGGAAATCGATCGGCGGCAGGAGCTGGCAGGAGTGCGGCTGGCGACGCTGCTGATCGCGCTGTTGAAGTGACCCACCAGGCGGGTTTCATATACACTCCTCCCTCA
>JBKJJZ010000157.1:0-6169 GCA_046597705.1 Vicinamibacterales bacterium
GGCCGCTGACCCGGTGGCCGTCGGTTTTGTCTGCGAAGACGACGTGCGTCAGGCCCTGGCGCTGGGCCGCACGATTCTCATCGATGCACGGACGATAGTGACGCCTTTGGCCCGCGATCTGGCGCAAGCACACAAGGTGCTGATAACGGCCGGCTGGCACGGTTCAACGGTCCGGTAGTAAAGTCCAATCAACGCAGGCACTTACGGGTTGACTACAGGACGCGACCCGGTTACCCTTCGAGAACCCATGCGAAAGGTTTTTCGACTCGCAGCTGTCGCTGGCACGGTCGTGGTCGCAGGTTGCAGTTCTCATGCCGCACCTGCGATGCCCGTCGCGCCGAGTCCGGTGGCCGTTGCCCCGGTCGTCGCGGTGCCACAAGTAGTCCCTCAGATTGCCCTTGTTGACCCCGCAACGGCGCTGATCAACCGATCCGAAAGACTCTTTCTTGACGGCCAAGCCGAGTTGGCCCTGGGGCACATGACGACCGCGCGGGGGCTGTTTGATCAGGCGATTGATGTGCTTCTTGATTCACCCGGTGGCGCGGCGTCGGAGTCCCGGCTGCTGGCGCAGTATCACCGGCTGAAGAGCCGCATCAACGCACTCGAAGTTCTTGCGCTTCGGGAGGGTGACGGATTCACGCAGTCTCGAACCGAACCCGCGGTTATCGACCAGCTGCTGGAAGCCGCCATGCTGGCGCTGCCAGAGCCCACGCGTGAAACGAAAGCGGCGGTGGCAGCGGACCTGGCGAACACGCTGCACGACCTGCCCATCGACAACAACGAGCGCGTGCAGTCGTTCATCGAATTGTTCCAGGGCAACCTGCATGATTTCATGCAGGACAGCCTTCATCGAAGCGCGAAGTACCTGCCGATGGTGCAGGAAGTCTTCCGCGCGGAATCGATCCCGCTGGACCTGGCCTACCTCGCCATCGTGGAAAGCGGCTACAAGACCAACGCGTTGTCACGAGTGGCCGCGAAGGGCATGTGGCAGTTCATGCCGGCCACCGGCAAGGAATTCGGACTGGACCAGAACTGGTTTATCGATGAGCGGTCGGACCCTGAGAAGGCGACGCGCGCGGCCGCAAAGTACCTGAAGTCGCTGCATCGCTTCTTCGACGGCGACTGGAACATGGCGATGGCCAGTTACAACGCCGGTCCCGGCCGGCTGCAGCGCGCGGTGAAGGCGTCGCAAATCGCGGACTACTGGGACCTGACCGAGACGTCCAAGTACCTGCCAAAAGAGACGCGCAACTATGTTCCGATGATCATGGCGGCCGTCCTCATCGCCAAGAACCCCCAGGCCTATGGCTTTGAACCCGGATCAAATTCCGTGCTCGCGTTCGATCGGGTGACCGTGCCGGACGCGCTTGACCTTCGGACGGTCGCCGAATGGACGGGTTCGACGATCGAAGAGATTCGCGATCTGAATCCCGAATTGCGACGCACAACCACGCCGATGGGCGCGCACGACTTGAAGGTGCCGGTGGGGATGGCGCCAGTGGTCGAGGGCAAGCTGGCCTCCGCTGCTCCGTCGCTCTTCGCGCAGTTCGCGCGCTACAAGTCCAAGGCTGGCGAATCGCTGGCCACCATCGCCCGGCGATTTCAGGTCACGAAAGTCGACCTCGCCGCAGCCAACAACCTGAAGACGACCTCTAAACTCAAGACTGGCCAGTCGCTGCTGATTCCGCGCGTGGTCACCACGGCCCTGGCATCACGGCCGGCTGAATCGAACACGACGAACAACGGGAATCCGAGTCCGGTCACCTACCATGTGAAGGCCGGCGACACGCTCACGGGTATCGCCAGGCACTTCGATACCACGGTCGTCGAGCTGAAGAAGTGGAACGCCCTGACCACCACGAAGCTCTCGGTCGGCCACCGGCTGACCATCCACAGAAACTAGCCTTCGGAAGGCCGAAGCCTCAGGTCCAGGCAAACTTGCTGATTGCGGAATCTGCCAGGTCGTTAATGACTGGCATTGCCGAATCTGCGATCCCACGTACCCCAATCGCGCATAAACCCTGAGCCCCGGCGTGTCGCGCGGTGGCCCGGGAGTTGCCTTCCCTGCAGGCATGTTGGCTCGGCTCAATGCAGCAGCGGTCTTCGGCGTCGAAGCACACCCGGTCTCGGTAGAAGTTGACGTCTCCGGCGGAGGGTTGCCCGGCATTGCGATGGTGGGGCTACCCGACACCACCGTGCGCGAAAGCCGGGACCGCGTAAGAACCGCGATTCGCAACTCCGGGCTGCCCTTTCCCGCCGTACGGGTCACCGTCAGTCTGGCGCCGGCTGACGTGCGCAAAGTCGGAGCGGCGTTCGATCTGCCGATCGCGCTGGGGATCCTCGCGGCCTCGGGGGTGTTACCGCAACGTGATGGACGAGGGATGACGATCGTGGGTGGTTTGTCGCTCGACGGGGGAATCCCGCCGATGCAGGGTGTTCTGCCGATCGCGGTGGCTGCGCGCAACTCGCAATGCCCCGCACTCGTTTTCCCGGCCGCCAATCTCGCTGAGGCTGGCATCGTGACCGGCCTTCCGCTGTTCCCCGTGGCTTGCCTGCTCGATGCCGTGCGCGTGCTGTCCATCCCGCACCCTGAGTCGGCGCTGCCGCCGCCGGTGGCCGCGTCAACCGAGATAGCAGGCAGCGAAGATCTCTCGGATGTCTGTGGCCAATTGCGGGGCCGCCGTGCGCTCGAGATCGCCGCCGCCGGTGCACACCATCTGCTGTTCACCGGGTCGCCCGGCGCAGGCAAAACCATGCTGGCGCGAAGGTTGCCTGGATTGTTGCCGGGCCTGGAATTTGACGAGGCCCTGGTCGTCACGTCAATTCACTCGATTGCCGGACTCCTGCCTCCAGGCGCGGGACTCGTTCGCACCCGCCCCTTCCGCGCGCCCCATCACACGTGCTCCGACATGGCGCTGGTGGGCGGGGGCGCCTCGCCCCGGCCGGGCGAAATCAGCCTCGCGCACTGTGGAGTGTTGTTTCTCGACGAGTTGCCGGAGTTCAGCCGCCGCGTGCTCGAAACCCTTCGACAGCCTCTGGAGTCCGGTGTGGTCCACGTTGCGAGGGTGAGTCGCAGCGTCACATTCCCGGCGCGCGTGATGCTGGTTGGCGCGATGAATCCGTGCCCGTGCGGCTTCAATGGCGACACACGACGGCCCTGTCACTGCCCGCCAGCCATCGTGGACCGATACCAGCGCCGACTCTCAGGACCATTGCGCGATCGCTTCGACATTGGAGTGGAAGTACAGGGCGTGCCGTGGGTGGACATGGGCACGAGGGATGCCCGCGAATCGACCGCCGACGTGCGGGGACGAGTCGAGGCGGCCCGCCGGCGGCAGCTTGAGCGCCAGGGCCAGCTGAACTCGCAGCTCGACGGGCGCGCGCTCCGGGCGCACGTCTCACTCGACCGCACCAGTCATGCACTCATGGGGACCGCCGTCACCCGTCTCGGCCTGAGTGTGCGCGGCGTCACGCGAGTGTTACGCGTCGCGCGGACAATCGCGGACCTGGCCAGTGATGAGCGGCTGCAATCGCATCACCTGGCCGAGGCCCTGCAGTTCCGAGTCCCGGAACGATCGCCGCTCTAGGCGGGCTTGGTGTGTTTGGCCCACACGGTGGTCTGCCCCTTCGCGTCGAAGGTCAGCACGGTGTAGGGCTGGAACGGCATCACGTCCATCCCGGGCGCGCTTTGAGGCATGCCGGGGATGGTCAGGCCAAGGATGCCTTTCGGCTTTTCCTTGAGCAGCCGTGCAACGTCCGACGCCGGTACGTGCCCTTCCACCACGTACCCGCCGATTAGGGTCGTGTGGCAACTCTGGAGGTTTGGCGGAATGTTGTGCTTGACCTTGATGGGGCCCATATCGGTCTTCACGACGGTTGCCCGGTAGCCATGGACGGTCACGTGGTTCACCCACTCCTGGCAGCATCCGCAGCTCGGATCCTTGTAGACGGTCATTGTCGGCTGGGGCTGGCTGCCAGCCATGCGGGGAAAGGCAAACAGGCTGGCGGCGGTGCCGCACAGGCCAATCAGCAGGGTCCGGCGGTCGATCTGGGTGTTCATCTGCCTATTTTGTCCCATTTCTTACCTCTGTTTGCACCTTGTGTTAAAGTTTGAAGGCTTAGCTCTATGCGATCGCCCAGATATACCGTCCTCATCGCGAACCGACAGACCGGAGCCGTCCGGCGGCTGACGCTCGTGCGGCGACCCGTGATGATGCTGGTTTTGGCGGTCATGACGGTGCCGGTCTTGATAGGCATGGGCGCCCGGTGGTCACGCCAGGCGGAGATTGACCAGCACGCGCTTCATACCGAAGCGTTGCGCCTCGAGAACGAGAGTTACCGGGCGGCCACCGGTGAACTCGCCACCCAGATTTCCACGTTGCAAACGGCCATCACCGAACTCGGTGAGGATGCCCAACTCGACCCCGCCGCCAGGCGCGCTATCGAGAACCTTCCTGCTCTGGTCAGGAATCGCGCCATGGGCAGAGGCGGAGAAGCCGCTCCTGCCCCTGCCAACATCGCGTCGTCTCTCAAATCGCCCGACAATACGTTTGGCATCCTTCAGGGATTGCTGGGTTCGCTCGAAGCCCGGCTCCAGTCTGTGCGGACAGGCGTCGAGAAGCAGCAGGCGCTGGCCGCGGCCACCCCCTCGATCTGGCCCGTCGTCGGCTATCTGTCCTCGATGTGGGGTTCGCGCACCGACCCGTTCACCGGCGGTCCAGACTTCCACCCAGGCCTCGATATTTCGGCGAACGCGGGAACGCCGATTCACGCGACCGCGGACGGTGTAGTGGAATCTGCCGGGTTTGCGGGTAACTACGGCAATGCCGTGGTCCTGCGGCATGGCTTCGGCCTCTCCACGCGGTACGGTCACATGTCTCGCATCGCCGCGTATGCCGGCATGAAGGTCAAGCGCGGCGACATCATCGGGTACGTCGGCGCCACGGGACGCGCGACGAGCGCTCACCTGCACTACGAGATCCTGCTCAACGGCCAGACGATTAACCCGTTGAATCTGCTCGCGCGCCCATAACCAGCGCGCCCTCAACGGGCCCCAATAGTATTTCCGTGTAGAATCGATGGAATCCCCACCGTTGCGGGATGCCAGCATGATCAACACTCTCCTCGGCAAGATCATCGGGACCCAGAACGAGCGCGAACTGAAGCGCTTGCGGCCGCTTGTCGGCCAGATCAACGACCTCGAAGCCCAGGTCACCTCCCTGTCGGATGCAGGCCTGCGGGCGAAGACGGAAAGTTTCAAGACGCGTCTCGCCAATGGCGAAACGCTCGACGACATTCTGCCTGAGGCATTTGCCGTAGTCCGTGAAGGCGGACGGCGCGTGCTGAACATGCGGCACTTCGACGTGCAGCTGATCGGCGGCATGGTGCTTCACGGCGGCCGCATTGCCGAGATGAAAACGGGCGAAGGCAAGACGCTGGTCGCCACGTTGCCTGCGTACCTCAATGCCCTCGCGGGCAAGGGCGTCCACGTCGTGACCGTGAACGACTACCTGGCGCGACGCGACTCGGAGTGGATGGGCCGGCTCTATCGCTTCCTGGGGCTGTCAGTCGGCGTCATCCAGCACGACCTGAACGACGCCGACCGTCAAGCGGCCTATCGGTGCGACATCACGTACGGCACCAACAACGAGTACGGCTTCGACTACCTGCGCGACAACATGAAGTACGACCTGTCGCATTACGTGCAGCGCGGTCACTTCTTCGCCATCGTTGACGAAGTCGACAGCATCCTGATCGACGAAGCGCGCACACCCCTGATCATTTCCGGCCCGGCCGAACAGTCCACCGACCTCTACTACGAGGTGGACAAGATCATTCCGAAGCTGCAGGCCGGTGCGGTCACGCAGGGCAACGTGAAGGCCGAAGACCGGGAGGCTCTCGAGACCACGGGCGATTTCCTGGTGGATGAGAAGCACAAGACCGTGCAGCTGACCGAGACCGGCATGGCCAAAGCCGAGCAGATGCTCGGTCATCGGCTGGTCGCCGGTTCCACCGGCATGTATGACCCGGCCAACATGCCACTGCTCCATCACATCCATCAGGCGCTTCGCGCGCATGCGCTGTTCAAGGTGGACGTCGACTACATGATCAAGGACGGCGGCGTCGTCATCGTCGACGAGTTCACCGGGCGGCTGATGCCCGGCCGGCG
>JBKJJZ010000163.1:0-41735 GCA_046597705.1 Vicinamibacterales bacterium
CCACGAAATTGCCCCAGCGCCCGATACGCCCGCAGGAACGCCTCCTGCGCCACGTCCTCTGCCGCGTCCCGATCCTGAGCGCTCGACATCATCAACCGCACATAGTTCACCAGGCGATGCTGGTGCCGGTTGACGAGGGTCTCGAAGGCATCCACGTCTCCGGCGCGGGCCCGGGCCACAAGATCGAGGTCGTCATCAGGTAAGACCATCACGCGTGCCCGGTTATTCCCGGACCACCCGATAGAGGCGGTGTCCTTCACGGTCAGCGGCAATCAGGCGAAGGTCCCGCCGCTGCTCCAGCGCCCGGATCACTTTAGGGGTTTCATTGGCAAAAACCTCCAGATGGACCATGGCGTGCGTGGCTCCCATGCTGACAAGGGTATCCACGGCTCCCGGATCCGGGAAAAACCATAGCGATTTTGCACGTTCTCGATAGGACACCGGCGTCACGCCACTGTAACCGTTTGCGATTGGCCGCCAATGCGCGGTCGCATTGAGGTCGTACTCGCCGTTGAGCGCGGCGGCGTCCGGCGGAAAGAACGGGAATTCAACCAGCAGCACCGGGTTGGGGTCGCGGGCCAGCGCTGAGTAAACGGCGGGCAGCCCTTTAAAATGGGTGGTGCGGATGGGCGCCATCAGGTTTTCGACCGTGACCCCCAGAACCGCCAGCGTAACCATCCAGGGCACGACCGCCGGTCGCAGACGACGTTCGAGCCACGCGATGGCGAAGCCCGAAAGGACCGCGATCGCCATCAGATACCAGATGCCGAATCTGGCGGCGGCCCTGATGCCCCGTAGCGGCGGTAGCAGCTCATAGAGCCAGCCGTACACCGGCGTCGCCGTGCCGAGAGAGAGCACCATTCCCGCGGCTGCCAGCACCGCGAGCCAGACGGCGCGAGTCCGCACGGGCTTTGGTGTGTAGCGCTGCCAGGCGGTCGCGAAGCCGATGGCCGCGAGCGCGATGGCGACGAAGCCGGGAAAAAAGACGTCGATGTCCGTGGTGAAAAACCGTCTGCTCCAGCCCTGGTGCGCGTGGCTCATCGACGTGAGGTAGCCCCCCAGCGTGGCAGAGAAGTCCGAGACCTGGAAGAGTGGGCGCGTGATGCCCTTCGTCATGTGGGGCCACAACACGGGAAGCGACAGCAGTGCGCCTGCGACGGTTGCTGCGGCAAGCCGGATGAAGCCGGCGACGCTCCTGGTCTCCAGCGTAGTGACGATCGCCAAGAGCACGACGGCGCCTGACGCGAACAGGAGCCAGTGCAACGATGTGCCCGCGACGAGCGGCCAGATGATCACCAGGGGCCACCACGGGCCCCGCCTTCGCAACGCCTGATCCGCGAAATAACATGCGAGGATCAGTCCCCAGGCGTGCGCGGCTTGAAGATGCGGCATGCGCGTGAGCAGGTGGGGATTGAAGGCGAACAACGCGCCGGCCACCAGTCCCGCCCGCGGCGATCCAGTCCATCGGGTCACAACCCACCACGCAGCGAAGGCCGTTGCTGTCAGTCCCGCGATCAGCAGCAGATTGAACATCAGAACAGGTGAACCGCCCAGCCACAGTACGGGCGCGCCGGCGATGGCGGGCACCACCAGCGGCTCGGAGAACATCAACGCGTTTTCGCCAGGCTGGAAAATGTTTCCCTGCCAGAACAAGGACGGGTGCGTGGGCAGCGTGTGGGCGATCCAGCTCACGATCCACGTATTCAGCTGGGTGTCCGCGTTGTAATTGAGCGAGAGCCGATGCGGCGCCGACGCCAGCGGCCACGTGTGAAGGACGGCCAGCGCGAGACAAATCAGGGCTGCGCGAAGCCGCTCGGTCACCGCGCGGCCTTGCGCAGCGTACGGGTCACGCGGCCGATCTCCTTGCCGTTGAGCGTGACGATCGATCGAACCAGGTAATCACCGGGCGCAAGCGCGGTGAGATCGATCGTGCCCAGCGCCGCGCGGCGATCGTCACTGGGCGTCGTGCGGATTGACGCGGCGATGGTCGCAACCGCCGGGCCATCAGCGGACGCAGCGACCTCGAACGTTGCACCCAGCGTGTCCGCTGAGGCCGGCCGTCCATAGACTTCCGCGTAGGCCATCACGGCGGGTCCGTCGGCCGGCATTTGCAGCACGGGAATGAACGCCTGCTCGGCGATGCCGCCGAACATCAGCGGCCCCAGCGCAAACGCGCCAGCAGGTGTCAGGCGCGCGTCAAACTCGTAATCGACCGCGCCCCGGCGTCCCGAGAGCTCCGAGGCGGCCATGCGAAGCCGGTAGGGGCCCGTGGCCGCAAGTGCCGCGGTCATGATGGGCCGCGCTGCCAGATCCGGTCCTTCGGCCTTCCACTCGGCCACAACGGCGCCCGAGGGCGCAATGAGCGCGAACTGCGCCCAGGCCAGTGGGCGCACCTGATCTTCCGGTTCTCCAAGGACGAGCAGCCGCAGCCGGTCGCGCTCCACGTCGAGGACCGGAAAAACCGCGACGCGCAACGGCAGGTCGCGCCATGCGCGAGGCTGGCGCAGCATGTCCGTGAGGGCGGCAAGCGGATCGGCGGCCGTGCCGCCTCTTGGAATCAAGACCTGCGGCGGCGCCGCAACCAGGGTGTCTTTCCGTAGACTGAGAATCTGCACGCGATGGAGTTTGTCGTCCTGCTCATCGTAGGTGAGCGCGAACTGCAGCTGGTATCTCGCACTGGACCGTCCCGCGATGTCTGTGAGCTTGGTGGCCAGGTTGGGTGAGAACTGTAGCAGCGTGCCTCCGGTGGCTGCGGCCAGTGCGGTCAAACCCACCGAAGGCGTTGCACCTGCACGCGGCTCGATCACGACGAGTTGAATGCGCTGCTGAGCCACGACGACCGCCAGGGATTGAATCGCACGGCGGATTGGTGACGATGTGGCGAATGATGGCGCGATGAAAACAAGGGTCTTGTGGCCGGGATCAACCGCGAGGATGGCGCAACGCCGCTCAAGGAGCGTCAGCGACGCGACGGCTGCAGCCTCCAGTGTTTTGGTGTCCTGCATCGGCTGCGCGGTGGCCGGAAGTTTCCCCGCGATGGCGCGAACGATCTCCGGCCGGCTCGTGTAGTCCGTTGCAAACCCATCCTCCGCCAGCGCGATGATGCTGACACGATCGCGCGCGCCGATCGCGCCCATCACCGCGTTGATACTGTCTTTCATCTGCGGCAGAGCCGCCCCCTCGAAGCGCGTGACGTCTACGGCCACAGCGATGTCGCGGCCTCCCGTGATCTGGTTGGTGGCGTATGGCGCCGGTAGCGCGACGATCGCAGCGCTTTGCGCCATCAGGCGCAGGTCCAGCACAGGATGCACACGCCCGTCGATGCGAAGCATCAGGTCTTGTGCCTGAAGGGTTGTCATCGGCGCGCCGGTGGCATCGGTGGCGATGACATCGATGATGCGGGTGGCGGCAAGCGTCTGCCCGCGCAACAAACCGGGGGAACTCGCCCCAATGCTGAGGACCACCAGGAGCAGCGTCAGTACGCGAAGGCGCATTGGGGGAATTGTGCCTCATTCCATTGCCCCATTGCCCCATTGCCTCATTGCCTCATTGCCTCATTGCCTCAGCGGCTGTGAAATCATGAGAGTGTGCCTCTGTCCCAGTTCGAACCGGCGGTCCGGCGCTGGTTCACGGCAGTGTTCGATAAACCGACGGCCGCTCAGAGCAGCGGATGGCCCGCCATCGGTGCCGGCCATTCGACCCTGATCCTCGCGCCGACTGGTTCGGGAAAGACCCTTGCGGCTTTTCTCTGGTGCCTGAACCGGCTGATGTTCCAGCCCGTGCCTGCCGTTCGGGAGCGATGTCGCGTGCTGTACATCTCACCGCTCAAGGCGTTGGCGGTTGACGTTGAGCGCAACCTGCGGGCGCCGCTGGTGGGGATTAGCCAGGCTGCCGCAGCGATGGGCACCGCGGTCAACCTTCCTGCCATCGGAATTCGTACAGGCGACACGCCCGCCGCCGAGCGGGCGCGTTTTCAGCGGCACCCTTCGGACATCCTGATCACCACACCGGAATCGCTCTACTTGCTTCTCACGTCGAATGCGCGCGAGGTCCTCGCATCGATTGAAACCGTCATCATCGATGAGATTCACGCGCTGGTGCCGACCAAGCGTGGCGCCCATCTGGCACTTTCGCTGGAACGGCTCGAAGCGCTTGGCAAGCGGCCCCTGCAGCGCATCGGCCTGTCGGCCACTCAGCGGCCGCTCGACGAGGTGGCGAGGTTCCTCGGTGGTGTCGAGCACCCACGGTCAACCCGGCGCGGTCGAAAGCCCGCACGAAAGCCCGCGAGGACGATTCACGAGGAGTTCGGAGCGCCGGCGTCGCGGCCCAGTACCTTCCGGCCCGTCACGATCGTTGATGCGGGCGTCCGCCGGCCGATCAAACTGCAGGTCGAAGTGCCGGTCGCGGATCTCTCGCGCATCGGCGAGGTCGTTGAAGTGGCAAGCGGCCCGGCGTCAGCCACGCACCGCGCGTCGATCTGGACAGCCATTCATCCACGGCTTGTCGAACTGATCCGCACGCACCGGTCGACGTTGATCTTCGTCAACAGCCGGCGTCTGGCTGAGCGGCTGGCCGCCGCGGTGAATGAACTGGCGGGCGAGACGCTCGCGCGGTCTCACCATGGCTCACTCGCTCGCGAGCAGCGGACAGACATCGAAGATCGGCTCAAAGCCGGCACGCTCCCGGCGCTCATCGCGACGTCATCTCTGGAGCTTGGTATCGACATGGGCGCCATCGATCTCGTGGTCCAAATCGAGGCGCCATCGTCGGTGTCGAGCGGCTTGCAGCGCATCGGCCGCGCCGGGCATCGGATTGACGCGATTAGCGAGGGCGTCATCATCCCGAAGTTTCGCGGTGACCTGCTGGCGTCGGCGGCCGTGGCAAAGCTGATGCATGAGGGCCGCGTGGAGGCCTCGAGGTATCCGCGAAATCCGCTTGATGTACTGGCGCAACAGATCGTCGCGATGGTGGCCGTCGAGGACCTTCGGGACCAGGACTTGTTTGACACGGTCAGGCGGGCGGCGCCGTTCGAGTCGCTCAGCCGGTCGTCGTTCGACGGCGTGCTCGACATGTTGTCGGGACGGTATCCGTCCGACGAGTTTGCCGAGCTGCGACCGCGCGTCACGTGGAATCGCGCCACGGGCAACCTGACCACGCGCAGTGGCGCCAAGCGGCTGGCCATCGCGAATGCCGGAACGATTCCTGACCGGGGGCTCTACGGGGTCTTTCTTGCCTCATCGGAACGGGCGAGCGTTCGTGTTGGCGAGCTCGATGAGGAGATGGTCTTCGAGACGAAGCCCGGAGAAGTATTCGTGCTGGGCGCCTCGAGTTGGCGCGTCGAGGAGATCACGCACGATCGCGTGCTGGTCACTCCCGCGCCTGGACAGCCGGGGAAGATGCCGTTCTGGAAAGGCGATCGCGCCGGCCGTCCACTGGAACTTGGTCTGGCCATCGGCGCCCTCACCCGCGACATTGCGAATTGGCCCGACGCGACCGCGGTGACGCATCTGACTCGCGACCACGACTTGACGCAGAACGCCGCCGAGAACCTCGTTCGCTACGTGCGCGATCAGGCATCGGGTGGAGCAGTGCCGGACGCCAACACCGTTGTGATTGAACGCGTGCGCGACGAACTTGGTGACTGGCGCATCTGCCTTCTGTCGCCACGCGGCGGGCGCATCCACGCGCCGTGGTGCATGGCCGTGGCAGGCAAGATTCGTCGCGAGCTGGGCGTTGATGTGGAAACGCTGTGGTCAGACGATGGGTTCGTGGTGAGGCTGCCGGACGTGGATGCCGCACCAGCCGCGGAGTTGCTGATTCCAGACCCGGAGGAAGTGGAAGCGTTGGTGCTTCAGCAACTTGGTGGCACCGCACTGTTTGCTGCGCGGTTCCGAGAGAACGCAGGTCGTTCGCTCTTGTTGCCAAAGCGCCGCGCGGGCATGCGCGCCCCACTGTGGCAGCAGCGCAAGAAGGCCGGCGACCTGCTGGCCGTGGCCGCCCGGTTCGGATCATTCCCTGTGGTGCTCGAGACCTATCGTGAGTGCCTGCGTGACATCTTCGACATGCCCGCGCTCGTCGATACGTTGCTCCAACTCCGCAAGCGGAGCATTCACCTGAAGGTGAGCGATCCCAAGACACCGTCACCGTTTGCCGCCTCGCTGATGTTCGGCTACGTCGCCAACTTCCTGTACGACGGCGATGCGCCGCTGGCCGAGCGGCGTGCGCAGGCGCTGTCGGTCGACCAGGCGCAACTGCGCGAGCTCATCGGCGATGCCGAACTACGCGATCTGCTGGACCGGACCGAGATCGCGGCCCTCGAAGTACAGCTCCAGCATCTGGACGCCGTGCGCCATGCTCGCTCAGTTGATGCCATCCACGACCTGTTGCTCGAGATCGGCGATCTTTCCACCGACGAACTGAACGCGCGCGCCGAGGCCGGCCTCGCCGCAACCGCAATCCCGGCGCTGCAGAAGGATCGCCGCATCGTGTCGCTGCCAATTGCCGGCGAGACGAGGTTCGTGGCGATTGAGGACGCGGCCCGTTACCGCGACGCGCTCGGCACGCCGTTGCCTCAGGGGATCCCCGAAGCGCTCCGCATGCCGGTGGCCGATCCCGCAGGCGATCTGGTGTCACGCTTCGCGCGCACCCACGGGCCGTTTACGCCCGCCGCTCCCGCGCAACGCTTCGGGATGTCCGAGGTCGCCGTTCGGTCCGCACTGGCCGGCCTTATGGAACGCGGACGCGTGCTCGAAGGCGAGTTCCGTCCTGGCGAAACTGGCCGCGAGTTCGTGGATGCGAATGTTCTTCGTCAACTGAGGCGGCGATCGCTTGCGCGGCTACGAAAGGAAGTGGAGGCCGTGGAGCCGGCGGCCCTGGCGCGCTTCGCGATCACCTGGCACGCCATAGGGTCGCGGCGACGCGGACCCGATGCGTTGCTCGATGTCATCGAACAGCTCCAGGGCGCCGCGCTGCCCGCATCGATCGTGGAGACGGACATCCTGCCAGCCCGTCTGGCCGACTATGAGCCGGAGTGGCTCGACACGCTGGCAGCCGCGGGTGAAATCCGGTGGGTGGGCGTGGAACCGCTCGGGCATCGCGATGGTCGCGTGGCTTTGTTCCTGACCGATCAGGCGCCGGCGCTGGTGCAGGACAAACCTCTCGAGAAGAACTCGGAGCGCGAGGACGCGATTCTCGACTGGCTCAGCCGGCAGGGCGCGTCATTCTTCGATGCGATTCATACGGGCATCGGCGGCGGCTATCCCGGTGAGACCGTTGATGCGCTCTGGTCTCTCGTCTGGCGAGGGCTGTTGGCGAACGATACCTTTGTGGCCTTGCGAGCTTTCACCGCGCGCCACGAAAAGGGCCGTCGTCCTCAACAGCCCCACTCGACGTTCCGCTCGCGAAGGCTGACACCGCGAAAGGCAGAGGGCCGATGGGCGCAGGTCCCCCGAACGGTCATCAGCGGCACTGAACGGATCACAGCGGTGTCGAGGCAATTGCTGGCTCGCCACGGTGTGCTTACCCGCGAAGCGCTGGCAAGCGAGGGACTCAAGGGCGGCTTTTCCGGCATCTATCCCGCGCTCAAAGCGATGGACGATGCGGGGCGGGTGCGGAGGGGATATTTCGTCGCCGGCCTGGGTGCGACGCAGTTCGCGTTGCCGGGTGCGCTCGACTTGCTGCGATCGCTCAGGGAACTGCAGGAGGAACCGCAGATCGCGATCATGGCGGCAACGGATCCCGCGAATCCGTACGGGACATCATTGCCGTGGCCTGTGCCCCAACTTGCGAGAATCGTCGGGGCCTCCGTGATTCTGGTCGATGGCGAGATGACGGTCTATGTCGCACGCGGCCGTCGTGAACTGACCGTCAGTCTGCCCGAGGTTGAGCCATTCCGCTCGCGTCGAGCACGGGCGGCAGCCGAGCAACTCGCGGCGTTCGGCCGGGGCGGACGAGCGGTCTTCATCACCACCATCAACGACGAGCCGGCGAGCACGCACGCGTTCGCGCCGCACCTGGAAGCGGCTGGGTTCTCGCGCGCCATCACCGGACTTCACCTGCAGCGCGATGCCTGAAGGCGACACCATCTTCCGGGCGGCCAGAACGCTGCATCGTGCGCTGGCGGGCCTGACCATCACTGCGTTCGAGACCCAGCTGGCGCAGCTCGCGGTCGTGGACCGGCGCGAGCCTATCGCCGGCCGGACCATCGAGAGCGCAAGCGCGAGAGGCAAGCACCTGCTGATCGCGCTCTCGGGCGAGCTGGTGCTTCGCACACACATGCGGATGCACGGCAGCTGGCACATCTATCGACCGGGAGAACGATGGCGTGCGCCTCGTCGTGAAGCGCGGATTGTGATCAGCACGTCCGAGTGGATTGCCATCGCGTTCTCGGTGAGCGACGCGGAGTTCATCACGACGAAGGAACTCGAACGGCACGCGCGGGTGACGGCGTTGGGCCCCGATCTGCTGTCGGCGGATGTTGATCTCGAAGAGGCGAAGCGGCGGATACGCGACGCACCGGCGCGACACATTGCCGAGGCAATCTTGCGGCAACAGTCGGTGGCCGGTCTGGGAAACGTTTACAAGTCGGAGCTGCTCTTCATGTGCGGCGTGTATCCGTTCGTACCCGTCGAGCAGGTGAGTGACCTGGCGCTCCAGTGCCTGTTGACGCGCGGTCAGGCGCTCATCAGACTGAATGTCGAGCAGGAGTCGATAGTGGGCGCCGCGCCAGGGCGAGTGACCACGGGCCGGCTCAATCCGGGCGAGAAGAACTGGGTCTACGGCCGTGCCGGCCGGCCGTGCTTCAAATGCGCCACACCAATCAGTTCCAGCATGGAGACCGACGGCCGACGCACGTACTGGTGCCCGGCGTGACAGTCGGCCGGCACTTCGCCGGCCGCTCCCGGAGCGAAATCGTTCCGAGTGCCGTGATCGGCCCACCGGCTTCCTGCGCGAAGACGATGACGTGTGTCGCGCTGACACGCCATGCGCCGCCAAGCTTCACCGGAACGACCTGGCGAAAGGCGCCGGAGCGGTCCGCGCGTCCGGCCTGGTCGAGCCGTCGAGTCACTCCGTCATGGATGAGCGTGCGGTCCGCGTTCTCCCCCTTCGCGACCTTGACGGTCAGTCCGTCCTCCGTGATCGACATCCAGATCGGTACGTTGGCCTTGACGCTGCCTGGACCAAGCCGCACATCCAGATCACCGTCGTCGTTCCACTGCAACTCGATGGCTGCTTTCGCACGGGCGGCGGCGGCGGCGATCTCTTTCAGTGCGCGTTCGCGATTCGAACCCACGAACGACGCGCGGCCGTCCACCACCATCTGCGGCGTATACACATCGGCGGATCGCGCGAACGCCGCGTAGGCCGACTGACGTTCGCTGAACGCCCGGTCGGAGAACGGATCGGTCCAGCCCAATCGATTCCAGTAGTCCACGTGTTCGCTGAGACCGATGACGAACGCGCCTTCGACGGGCTGAGTGGCGATCAGGTCCCGCAGCAGGTTGTCTGCGGGCGGGCAACTCGAGCATCCTTCGGAGGTAAAGAGTTCGACAAGGACGGGTGTGAGACGTACGTAGGGCGTGGCTTTAGCCGCGCCAACTCCCGCGTTCTGCATCGAAGTATGGGCTGAGGCGTGCGGGCCGGCGCCGACGCTGGCGAGAGCGCCGATAACAGTCAGCGCCGTGAGCGCGAAGCGGGGCAGAGCGGGCACGCTTGGATCTTCGCACGTCCGGAACGCGCTGGCGAACGCTGAATGCCCGCATCCGAACTTTCCCCTGAGGTTTACTGAAGGCATGAAGCATTCGTGTCTGGCAATGGCGATGGTGGCGAGCGTGATGATTGCGGTGGCGGCGCAGGCGCCGGTCCGCCCCGCGCCGGTGAAGACTGAAGTGGCGCCTGGTGTGTTCCTGTTTCGCACCGCGCCGTACGGCGAGGTGGGGCTTGATGGCAACGCCGTGGCGATTGTGGGCCGCGATGCCGTTTTGATGTTCGATACCAACGGGACGCCCCCCGCGGCAGAAGCCGTGTTGCGCGAGGTTCGTGCGCTGACGAATCTGCCCGTGCGCTACGTGGTCAACTCGCATTGGCATTGGGATCACTGGTACGGCACCGAGGTCTACGGGCGCGCTTTTCCCGATGTCCGGGTCATCGCGCATGAGAAGACACGCCAGATGATGATGGGGCCTGCGCTGGCGTTCAATCAGCCGGGCCTGGATTCCCAATTGCCCGAATACATCGCGATGCTGGAAAAGCAGCTGGCGTCGATGACCGCATCGCCGGAAGCGACGGCCCTGCGCGAACGCATCTCGGCCCACCAGTGGTTCCTCGCGCAGAAGCGCGGAGTGCATCACACGTTTCCGGACGTGACGTTTACCGATCAGCTGACGCTGCAGCTTGGCGATCGCGAAGTGCAGGTCCATCACAGGGACCGCGCGGTCACTCCGGGCGATGCGTTTCTTTATCTGCCGAAGGAACGGTTGCTGGTCACCGGCGATCTGCTGGTCAATCCCGTCTCGTTCGCGCTCAGCGTCTATCCGTCCGGATGGGTCAAGACGCTGGAGTGGATGGAGGCGCTCGATGCGACTGCCATCGTCCCAGGCCACGGGGACGTTCTGCGTGACGAGAAGCTGCTGCACGCGACTCTCGATATTTTCCGTCGACTCATTGCGTTCGGCTCGGGTGCGAAGGCGCGGCGTCTGACGGCCTTCCAGGCGTCAGACGAGGTGTATCCCACGCTGCGAGATTTGATGGTGGTGCTGACGGGTGACGACCCCGGTCGGAACCAGGCGTTTCGCGAGCAATTGGTCGAGTGGTTCATGCACCGGGTCTACGACGAACTGGATGGGCCGCTTTCTGACGCCATCGCGCCGATTCCGTCTCGGCGGTGATGCCGGCGGTACAATGCCAGTCACGCGCCCGTAGCTCAGGTGGATAGAGCACCGGCCTTCTAAGCCGGTGGTCGCAGGTTCGAGTCCTGCCGGGCGCACCAATCTGGCCAGATTTCGCGGAAGTGCGGATTCGAACCCAGGAGTCTGGCGACATTCCGGCAGTCACTCCGACCGGTCGGAACCTGCCAACTGATAGCCCGCAAGTCTGATGACGCGAGACCTTTTCATCTCCGACCTCGCTCAGGCGACGCGACGATGGTCCCTGCGGCCAGACGGTCAACCGCGCCCTTGGCGGCGCGGACTGCCGAGATCCCGGCGGCATTAACCCGGAAGAGGCGGCGAGACTTGCCTCCTCGAACCGCCTGCGGTTCGGAAAACCAGGACGTCACATAGCCTTTGTGCTCGAGGCGTTCGAGGGTTACATACACGGTCCCCCTCGACAGGCTGGCGCCCGTTTCCTGGAGGATCAACGCCCGAATTGGCACGGCATAGGCCTCGTCACCCAGCCGTAGAGCCGCGAGGAGCACGAGTATTCGGTGCCAGAGTGTCCAGCATGTCTAGGAAAGGGATGTATTCTGGTCACCATGACGCTCACGGATCGCATCGAAATGAACCCCCGTGTCATGCTGGGCAAGCCAGTGCTGCGAGGCACCCGGATTCCCGTAGAACTCGTCCTGCGCAAACTGGGCGAGGGGGCCTCCGAGGCTGACGTGCTGGATGCCTATCCCCGCCTGACTCGTGAGGACATTCATGCGGCTATTCGCTTCGCCGCAGACACCCTCGCCCACGAAGAAGTGGTCTTCGTCGGAGGCGACGAGGGCGATCGGCGCGACTGACCTGACCGTGCGGTTCCTCGCTGACGAGAGTTGCGATTTCTGCGTGGTTAGGGCTCTTCGTGCAGCCAGCCACGATGTCTCCGCAATCGCCGAAATCAATCCAGGCACTGACGACGAAGATGTCTTGGCCATGGCCCTGCCGAATCACGCGTACTCCTTACTGAAGACAAGGACTTCGGCTTGCTCGCGTTTTCAGGTGAGCTTCAGACTGCAGGCGTTGTTCTGATTCGGTTCCCCTCGTCAGCCCGAGGAACCCTTGCCCAGACAGTGGTTGACGTCGTCGTGAAACTCAGCGGCCGTTTTACTTCGGCGTTCGTCGTTGTCGAGCCCGGCCGCGCCCGTATTTCACGCGTGCCGACCGACAAGGCCTGAGACGTTGTTCCCGCCGGTCACCGAGTCAGCTAAGGCGGGCAGACTGCGTTCGATCAGGTGTGCGTAACTCCATGCGACCTTGTCGAGCAACTGGACGAGAGAACTTCGGTACTCTTCAAAAGGCAACCTCATACTGGCTTGTCGAACTCCACCAGTAGATCCACGTCGCTTCCCGGGGTTGCCTCGTCTCGGCGAAAGAACCGAACAGAGTCAGTCGAACGACACCGAATCGCTGGTGAAGTGCCCTCGGCCGCCCTTGCCGTGACCAAGGGCTTTGCCTACACTGCGCCATGCGTCAAACGCCCCACGTCGTGCTCGCATTCATCGCCGCCGCCGGGGTCGCCGGCCTCAGTTCGCAGGGGCGATCCGCCGCGACCAGCCAGCCGCGCCTCACCCATATTCCCCGCTCGACGGTCAAAGTCGAGCAGCTCATCGGCGACTACGACAAGGAGCGCAAGGCCGCCACTCGGAGCCAGACGGAGTCAGGATACGGCGTCGAGGGGACCGACCTCGGTTCGTCGTTCGAGCACGCCGGACGCGCGCACTTCCTGTTCGGCGATACGCTCGGCCCCTACAGCCATGTCCTGGATACGATCGGGACCACCGACACGCGCGATCCGGAGACGGGCGTGCGCATGGACTTCATGACGGGACCGCCGCCTGCCGGACGGATGGGACGGGGACGCGGCCGCGGGCGTGCTGGCGCCAACACCTATCTGACGATAGAACCCGCGGGGCTCAAGATGGACGCCTTCGAGGTGCCGGCCGCGGGCATCAGCCTGGCCGGGCAGATGTACGTCGTGGTCAGCACGAACCACACCAACGAGCGCTGGACCGATCGATCGGTGCTGACGAAGTTCCGTCCGCCGTCAACGTTCGAGCCGCTGCGAACTATTTCAAGCTTGCCGGAGGGGCACTTCGTGAAGATGTCGCTTCGCGTACAGCCCTCGCCCATCGAAGGGCTCCCGCCGGGCGGCCCGTTCGTGCTCGTGTTTGGCACGGGGCGGTATCGCGCAAGCGATGCCTATCTTTCCATCGTGCCCGTCGCGGGCTTCGAACGCGGTGGGGGCACGCGCTATTTCGCCGGGCTGAACCCCTCGGGGGCTCCGATTTGGCGCGACCAGGAAAGCGACGCCGTGCCGATCGTGCGCAACGGAACGATGGGGGACCTCTCCGTGACGTGGTGTCCGGACCCCGGCCTCTGGCTCATGACGTACGACAGCCGGCCTCCGGCAAGGCGCGGCGTCGAGTTCTCGTATGCCGCGACGCCGTGGGGACCGTGGAGTGCCCCCGAGGTGATTCTCGATCCTTTCCGCGATCGAGTGCTTGGGGCGTTCATCCACGTGCCGGGAACCAACCCGCCGGACGGACTGGCCGGCCCCGTGATCGGTCCGGGCCGTGCCAATCCTGAAGCGCAGCGCGGCGGCGCGTACGCGCCTTATGTCGTCGAGCGCTGGACACGCCGCCGGGATTCGGAGCTGACCATCTACTACGTCCTGTCGACCTGGAACCCGTACGTGGTCGTGCTGATGAAGTCGGCGTTTCAGATCAGCGGAGGATGACGCGATGCTTGGCCATATTCTCCAGTTCCTGGCGGCCGGGCTGGTGCTGTTCGCGATCCTGGCAGCCATCGCGTACGTCGTGGTCCGGTTTGTGTTCGTCCGGATGGCCGAGCGCATTTCGGCGCGGGTCGCGCGGCAGCTAGAAGTCGCCGCCACATCCGCATCGAACACCCGCTCGGGCCGGAAGATTCGCAGCGTTGCCACCGCTCGAGGGCTCGGAACCCCAGAAGCGCGAGCGGCCTTCCTTCAACGCCTGGACCGTACTGCGCGGCTGATGGATCGCGCCATTAAGCTTCCCGTGATTGGCGGTGTGGGGCTCGATGCCTTGCTGGGACTTGTGCCGTACGTCGGCGACGCGGCATCAACGGTCGTCGCCGGGTCAATCGTTCTGAAGAGCCTCAGATACGGATTGCCCAAGGAACTGGTGGCTCAGATGGTGGCGAACATGTTTGTCGATGCGCTCTTCGGTGCGATTCCGGTCCTGGGGGACATATTCGACATCGGGTTCAAGGCCAACACGCGGAACATCGAACTCCTCAGGGCGCACCTGGCCCAGCAAGATAGTACGTAGTACGGGCGTGGATTTAGCACTACTTTGTCAGATGTCCCGTGTGGAATTGAGGACTGAGGATTGAGGGAATGGGGATCGGAATTGAACGAACGGCGGAGCGTGGGGCAGGGGGCATGGCCGCTCAATCCCAAATCCCATCCGTCACTCACGCCATCAGCACTCGGCCATCCCAATCCTCAGTCCTCAACCCTCAATTCCACAGGGGACTTGACAACGTAGTGTTAGCCGCGCCAATTCACGGCGCCCCTGAAGGGACGCGTATCGCACCCTGTCCTTCGGCCGCCCGGCAAGCATCCTGCCGATGATGAGGTCGTCGACGTGAATGACGGGGACACGCGTCCCGTCAAGATCGACTTCGATCGCCCGCGTCAGGAAGACTGATTTTTCATGCATACTTATATGCATGCGAACAACCCTTGTGCTCGACGCATCACTGGTGGAACGCGCCCAGACTTTGACCGGCATTACGGAGAAGACCGCCGTGCTTCATGAAGGGCTGCGTGCCCTGATTGCGCGAGAGAGCGCGCGGCGCCTCGCCGCGCTCGGCGGATCCGACCGCAAAGCCACTGCCCCGCCTCGTCGGCGTTCGTCCCGGTAGGTCACCCCATGCTGGTCGACACGTCGGTGTGGATCGATCATCTGCGGCGGTCGAACCACCACCTTGAATACCTGCTCGACGAGGGACTGGTGATGACGCACCCGTTTGTGATCGGCGAACTGGCCTGCGGCACTCTCGCGAAGCGGGCGGAGGTCCTGACGCTGTTGTTCGCCCTGCCGACAGTCGTTGTGGCAACGGCCGAAGAAGCACATGCGCTCGTCGAACGTCACCGACTCTTCGGCACGGGACTCGGCTGGATCGACCTCCACCTGCTTGCCAGCGCGAAGTTGAGCAAGCAGCCACTCTGGACTGCGGACCGCCGTCTTCGCGCCGCCGCGCACACGCTTGGTCTCACCGAAAGTGACTAGCCGCGGCGACGTGTACCGTGCAGAGCCAGCCAGTCGTCGCGCTCGCGCTCGAACCACGCCATAGGGCCCGCTGACGCGTATGCCGGATGACTGAATTCGCGCTCGCCATTTCGCTCGAGGCCAATCTTTCCCAGAACGTGCTGGGACGCCACGTTCGGAAGACTCGCGATGCCGGCGATGCGCGGGAGGTCCAGGTCCGCAAAGCCGTAGCGCAGCACGGCCGATGCCATCTCGGTCGCGTACCCTTTGCCCCAGGCCGGTTTCAACAGTCCGTAACCGACCTGGATGATCGTCTCACCCTGAATGTTGTTCAAGAGGTGGAATCCCACCTCTTCACCGGTGGCTCGTTCGATCGTCATCCAGACGCCCAGGCCTGGATTCGCATCGTAGTACTCGATGACCCTCGTCCGCATCATGTTCGCCACTTGCTCGCGTGTTTTCAGCCCGCCGAGGTGCTGGGTGACGTCGGGGTCGCTGTAAAGCGCAGCAAGCCAGTCCAGGTCATCGTCGGTCATCCGGCGCAGCGCGAGGCGTTCGGTCGTGAGCCACAGATCCTGAGGAACCATCGCGCTGTAGTGTAATCCTCTGGTAACCTCTCACGCATGAAACGTCTTGTCTTCGCGCTTCTACTGCTCGTCGTCAGCGTCCGGGTCCAATCGACACCTCGGGTCGAGCAGAGCGAGCCCGCAGAAAAAGAAGCCTGGTCCGTGACCCAACACACGATTCGCGTCGGCGGCCAGACCATTCCTTACCAGGCCTCCGCCGGCACCACGATGTTGACAAACGACGCTGGTGAGCCGACTGGCCTGTTGTACTCGGTGGGCTACACGCGCACGGACGTCAAGGACCTTGGCACGCGACCGGTGTCGTTCCTCTATAACGGCGGTCCGGGGTCAGCCACGATGTGGTTGCACATGGGGGCGTTCGGCCCACGCCGCGCAGTCACGGTGAACGGCGAGTTCACGCCTCCGGCGCCGTACGGGCTGGTGGACAACACGGAGACGCTACTCGACAAAACTGATCTGGTGTTCATCGACGCGATGGGCACTGGCTACAGCCGGGCAGCGGGCAAAGGGAAGGAAGCCGACTTCTTCGGCGTGGACGAAGACGCGGCCGCCTTCGCCCAATTCATCGTCACGTACCTGAGCCGTAATGGGCGATGGAATTCGCCGAAGTTCCTGATTGGCGAAAGCTACGGCACATTCCGATCGGCGGTGTTGGGGAATCTCCTGCAACAGCGCTACAACGTTCATCTCAACGGCATCGATCTCATTTCGTCGGTCCTCGACCTGTCCACGATCACCTTCGCCGACGGCGACGATCGCGTCTACACGCACTACCTGCCCAGCTACGCGGCAGTCGCCTGGTATTTCAAGGTGCTCAAGGATCGCCCGGCCTCGCTGGAGGTGCTGTTGGAAGATGCCCGTCGGTTCGCGGCCGGCGAGTATGCGGCGGCCCTGTTCAAGGGCAGCGCCCTGTCAGCGGCTGAGAAGGCCGCGATGGCGAAGAAGCTATCGACATTCACCGGTCTGAGCGAAGACTACCTGATGAAGGCCGACCTGCGTGTCAAGCTGGGTCAGTTCAATGCCGAGTTGATGCGCAGCCGTGGGCTGACTGCCGGTCGCATCGACGCGCGATTCACGGCATCCACGTTCAACCTGCTGACGGAGAACGCAGAATCGGATCCCTTCATGGCAGCCGTAGGCGGGGCGTACACGGCTGTCGTCAATCACTACAACCATGAAGAACTCAAGTTCGGCCGCGACCGCCAGTATCGCAACACCCGGCTTGGAAGCGGCTGGAACTGGACGCGCGCCGCCGGGGCCGGCGGCTTTCCGCCTGCACCAAACGTGCAGCGCGACCTGGCGCAGGCGATGATCACCAACCCGAAGCTGCTGGTGCAGGTAGAGAATGGCTACTACGACATGGCCACCCCGTTCGCGCCAACCGAGTTCACGTTCCGGCATCTTGGCGTGGCCGAAGATGTGCGCAAGCGCATCACGATGAAGTACTACCCGTCGGGCCACATGATGTATCTGCAGGATGCCGACCGCGTGGCGCTCCACAACAACATCGCCGAGTTCATCGATCGCGCTGTCAGGAAATAGGCTGGCGCCACCCGCGCCAATTGAGGCGCCCCTGAAGGGACGCCCTACGTACGGACTGAGGCGCCCCTGAAGGGACGCCCTACGTACCGCTCGGACTGAGGCGCCCCTGCAGCGCCCCTGCATGTAGGGCGTCCCTTTAGGGGCGCCTGAACTCGATGGTATCGTTGAAAGATACCCATGCCTGCAAGTCTCGACATGGCGCGTATCGTCCGCCTCGCTCTGGCCGAAGATGTGGGATCGGGTGACGCCACCAGCCTCAGCATCCTTGCGCCGGACCTCCAGATTCGGGCTGTAATCGTCGCGAAGGCGGCGGGGGTCATCGCGGGGATCGCCGTGGCCTCGGAAGTCTTCGCTCAGCTGGATCCCGCAGTGGTGATGAGCGCACTTGTTGCCGATGGCACTGCGGTCGAAGGCGGTACGCGGGTGGCGCAAATCAGCGGTCCGGCCGCCGCGCTACTGGCAGGGGAGCGCACCGCACTGAACTTTCTCCAGCGGATGTCCGGGATTGCGTCGATGACGCGCGAGTTCGTCTCTCGGGTCCAGGGCACGGGCGCTACCATTCTTGATACGCGAAAGACCGCACCTGGCCTACGTGTGCTGGATAAGACGGCCGTCCGTGCCGGTGGCGGCGACAATCATCGTATGGGTCTGTTCGACATGGTCCTGATCAAGGACAACCACATTGACGTGTGCGGGTCGATTACCGAAGCGGTGGCACGAGTGCGTCGTGGACCGCACGCTACGCTTCCGATGGAAGTGGAGTGCCGGACGTCAGCCGACGTGCGCGAGGCCCTGTCACTTGCGCCAGACCGGATTCTGCTCGATAACATGAATGTGGATCATGTGCGGGAATGCGTCGCAGTCGTTGGTGGGCGCGTGCCCCTGGAAGTGTCGGGCAACATCACGCTCGACAACGTCCGTGCTTATGCTGAGTCGGGCGTGACGTTTATCTCAGTGGGAGCGCTGACCCACTCCGTGCGCGCACTCGACCTCAGTCTCAAGGTGTCATGACGATTACCTCAATCGCGCCAGCCACGCAGTCGGCACACGAGATTTACCTCCACCTGCGCGCGCGCCTTCGGGACGTGGTGCCCGACGTGGAGTTGCGCTACAAGGCCGAGCTGGCTGCCGAGATCAACGCGCTGAAGGTGGAGCGCAACGCCATCATCCTGGGCCACAACTACATGGAGCCGGCGCTGTTTCATTCCATCGCCGATGTCGGTGGCGATTCGCTGGAACTCAGCCGCCAGGCCGCAAAGACCGACAAGGACATCATCGTGTTCTGCGGCGTCCGCTTCATGGCTGAGACGGCCAAGATCCTGAATCCGACACGGACGGTCCTGCTGCCGTCCGCGCGAGGCGGGTGCTCACTCGCCGATGGCATTACCGCCGAGGATGTCCGCACGCTTCGGCGGCAGTACCCCGGCGTTCCCGTCGTGACCTACATCAACACCTCGGCAGACGTGAAGGCGGAGTCCGACATCATCTGCACCTCCGGCAATGCGGCGCGAGTGGTCGAGTCCTTGAAGACCGACACCGTCATCCTGCTCCCTGATGAATACCTGGCCAGGAATGTCGCCAAGGCCACGGGACGCCACATCATCAGCTGGACCGCGCGCTGCGAGGTGCACGACAAGTTCACGCTCGAAGACGTGCAGAACATTCGCCGGCAGGTGCCCGACACCGTGATCCTGGCGCACCCCGAGTGCCGGCCGGAGGTTGTGGATGCCGTGGACTTCACAGGCAGCACCGCAGCTATGATCGGGTACGTGGAACGCACCAAAGCGCCGCGGTACCTGCTGCTGACGGAGTGTTCGATGGGTGACAACATCGCCGCGGCAAATCCCGACAAGGAAATGCTGCGGATGTGTTCAGTGCGTTGCCCTCACATGAACGAAATCACGCTGGAAGACACGCTGGAAGCCTTACGCAAGACCCAGCACGTGATTGAGGTGCCGCCCGACATCCAGGCCCGAGCCCGGATTGCCCTCGACCGAATGCTCGCGATTGCCTGACAATAGGTCCTTCGGAGGCAGGGCCTTGAAAACTCTCACAACGCTCGCCGTGGTTGTTGCCCTGGTGCTGGCCACCGGGGGCACCCGACCCTGGGCACAAACGGCCCCGGCATCTGTCACGGCGTTTACCGGCGGACGCCTCATCACGCTTGATCCCAAACCGGCAGTTGCGGACGTTCTGATCCTGGTCAAAGACGGCCGCGTCGTCGAGGCCGGACCGCCCTCGTCAATCAGCGTGCCCACGAGCGCAAGACGTGTGAATCTCGACGGCCGCTTCGTCCTCCCAGGAATGATCGCCGCGCACGTCCATGTGTCTGACGTCGCGGGCCCTGATGCTCGTGCGTACACTGACGAGAACACGCAACGGCAACTGGGTGTGTTCGCGCGCTACGGCATCACCACGGTGCTGAGCCTTGGCGGCGAACAGGCGCCCGCGTTTCGCGCCCGCGAGGCGCAGTCCGCGTGGTCCGCCGAGGGACTCCGACGGTCGCGAATCTTCCTGTCGGGAGACATCATCAGCGGCGCTACTCCCGAAGCCGCGCGCGAACAGGTGACCCGAGTAGCCGCGCTCAAGCCGGACTTCATCAAGATTCGCGTCGATGACAACCTCGGCACCGCCCGGAAGATGACGCCGGACGTGTTCCAGGCCGTGATCGACGAAGCGCACACACGCGGCCTGCGTGTGGCCGCCCATGTCTTCTACCTCGACGATGCGAAGGCGTTGCTGAAGGCGGGCGTGGACATGATCGCCCACTCGATTCGCGACAAGGAGATCGACGAGGAGTTCATCTCGTTGATGAAGGCGCGCGACGTTCCGTACTGCCCGACATTGACGCGCGAAGTGTCAACGTTCACCTATGGAACCACGCCCAAGTTCTTCGACGACCCCTTCTTCCTGACAGAGGCTGACCCTGCGATGGTCGCGCGGCTCAAGGAACCGGCGCGTCAGCAGGCAATGTCACAGTCGAAGAGCGCCCAGGCCTACAAGGCCGCGCTCCGCGTCGCAGAGCGCAATCTGAAGAAGGCGAGCGACGCCGGACTCTTCATCGTCATGGGCACGGACTCAGGCGCCTTTCCCGAACGCTTCCAGGGATACTTCGAGCACGTGGAAATGACCATGATGAAGGACGCGGGCATGTCCACCGCGCAGGTCCTGCGAGCCGCGACCTCGGGTGCCGCGCGCGCGCTCCGCGTGATTGACCTGGGCGCGCTGACGCCGGGCGCGTGGGCCGACTTCGTGGTCCTTGAACGCAATCCGCTCGACGACATCCGGAACACTCGCGGCATTGTGTCGGTGTGGATCGGCGGAGTGGCAGTCACCGCCGGCGCGCGACCTCCGGCTGAACTCGACGCCATGGCCGGCTCATTCGTGTGGTCGCCTACGCGCCAGCTGACATGGTCGGACTACCGCGGCCGGCCCAACATGATGAGCGCGATGATGGCCACCACCAGTTACATCATCGCTTACGAGGCGAAGTGCCTCGGGACCGCGTTCTCATTCAGTGTGGAGTCGCATTTTCTTCCCACGCAATCATGGGTAAAGGCAGAACACCTCCTGGATCGCGCGTCCGAGCGCACGCTCAATCACGAGAGGACACACTTCGATTTGAGCGAAGTCCAGGCCCGCCGGGCCCGCCGCGGACTGGCGGCGTTGGTGGAGCCCTGCGAACTGCCTGACGAAGCCCGCGACCAGTTGATGGTGCCGTATCTCAAGACCGATGCCGGCGCCCAGGCGCAATACGACCGAGAGACGATGCATGGCACTTTGTCGTCGAAGCAGGCTTCGTGGGACGACCAGGTGCGGCAGTGGCTAAGCGAACTGCCGCGTTGACTCATCATTTTAGTTTGATCTAAAGTAACAGCGCCATGGCGCTGTCTGCTCCCGTCCTGATGGCCCTGGCGTCGCCCCGCCGGCAGGAGATTCTGCGGCTGACCTGGCGGCGGGAGCTGGCTGCTGGTGAAATCCACCAGGCGCTGGGGGACGTGACGTTCGGCGCCGTGTCCTTGCAACTGCGCACCCTGGTCACCGCCGGTCTCATCGATAGCCGCGTGGACGGGCGCTTCAGGCGGTATCGCGCCAACCGCAAGGCCTGCGGTCCCATGGCCGTGCTCCTCGAGCGCATGTGGCGCGACAGCCTCTGGAATCTCAAATTGCTTGCCGAACTCGAACACTCGCGCCGCGGACCCAAGGCTGGTGCCCGCGGATGCGTCGTGCGAACATCGCGGACTCCGCGATCAACCCGTAAGAGGACTTGACCATGACTGACGCTGCCTTGCCGCACGCCCTTGACCGTTCGATCCTGATTCACGCGCCGCGTGCCACCGTGTTTTCATTCCTCACGGATTCATCACGCTGGGCGACGTGGTGGGGCGCGGGTTCCACAATCGATCCAAAAGTCGGCGGGACGGTTTACATCCGTCACCCCAATGGCATCGAGGCGGGTGGACGAATCCTGGACATTGCCGCGCCGGAGCGCGTGGTGTTTTCGTACGGGTTCAATAGCGGCAAGCCGATGGCGCTCGAAGCCTCGCGCGTGACGATGTCCTTCGATGAGGAAGCGGGGAGCACGCGCGTGCGGCTGCACCACGAATTCGCCGAGGCCCCGGTGCGTGACGAGCACGTCCAGGGCTGGCGCTTCCAGTTCTCGCTGTTCGCCAACGTCGTGACCGCATTGGTCCATGCCGGCGCCGCGGAGAAAGTGGATACCTGGTTTGGCGCCTGGGCGGAACCCGATGCGGCGAGGCGTGAGGCCATGCTCGCGTCAGTTGCCTTACCGACGGTGCAGTTCCGCGATCAGTTCAGCTGCGTGGACGGCTTCCCGGAGTTGCTGCCGCACATCGCAGCCGCGCAGCGGTTCATGCCCGGCATGAAGCTGATGCGCGAAGGTGACGTTCGGCAGTGCCAGGGAATCGTGCTGGCCAATTGGACCGCGGTTGGGCCGGACGGTGCCGCGCGGGGCAAGGGCACGAATGTGTTTCAGATGGCGGCGAATGGACTCATCGCGTCAGCCACGGGGCTGTGGGGCTAGGGAAGCCGGTTGGGATTGAGGATTGAGGATTGAGGGTTGAGGATCGGGATTGGACGGATTGCGGATTGCGGATTGCTGATCGGGATTGAGGGATGGAGGGATTGCCCGATCGCACGATCCCGACAATCCCATCCGGCTATCCACAATCAGCCGTCAGCAATCCCGATCCTCAATCCTCAATCCTCAACTCTCAATTGCGGCGTGCGCGCCTATTTGCGCTTGTAGTAGGTCTTGCGAGCAGTCTGGCGCACGAGGGAATCGCCCTCGAGGAACCACGACGTCGTCGATGTCACTGGTCCGTTCGGGGAATCGATCGTTTGCTCGATGACCAGCGTGTCGCCCTTCCATGATGCGCGGGCTCTGGCTTCGCCGCTACGCAACTGCACGGTGACCTCGCTGCCGTTGAGCGGATAGCTCGTGTGGATGCCCCCGATGTCGGTCGAAAACGTGTTGGCGTCGATCGACAGAACGGTGTCGCTGCTGACCACCACGCCGCCGCGTCCGCCGCCTCCACCCGCCGACATCACGGCTCCACCGCTCCCCGCGGATGCCACGCCGCCGCCCATGCCTCCGCCGCCACTGCCGCGAGCGACCGCCACACTGCCACCGCCGCCGCCACTCATGACTCCGCCGACGGCCACGCCACCGCCCGCACCTCCACCGCCGCCTCGCGCGACCATGGCCCCCCCGGTTTCACCGGAGGCCTGAATGGCCGCCATCGTCTTATCGCCGTCAATCACCCACGTGCCAGAGAAGTTCCGTCCCTGCGCGCCGACCGAGATCATTCCTACGCTCACGACAAATGCCGTGATGCCCAAAGACATGTTTCGCATGTTGTTGGTGCTCCCTTCGCCCTCTAACAACCCCGCCGTCAGCGAATCGTTGCGACGACGCGTCAGCGACTCTCGGCCAGACGCACGCGCAGTGACAGGCGATGGCCTTCGAGCAGATTCGGCGGCATCGGGCCGCCACGTCCGGCGGCGGACATGACGCCTCCGCCCACTCCACCGCCACCGCTCCTGGCAATTCCCCCGGCCGCAACGCTGCCGCCTCCGCGGGCACCCATCGCGGCGGCTGCGTACATTTGCAACGGCGGCAGATCAAGCGACACCACGTCGCCAGGCGCAAGCCACCCCACGATGGTTGTTGTGGGCCCGTTAATCGACGTCGCACCGGTGGACTGCCGGGTCACTGCGCGCGTAAGAGACGCCCACAGTCCGCGACTGCCGTCTTCACGACGTACGGCTTTAAGTTGCCCTGACAGTTCAAGCGAGACGGGTCCATCGGACGTGTCAACAGAACCACCTTTGAAGCTGAACCCGATCACGCCGTTGATCAACCGCACGATTTGATGCTCAACCGTCTCCGTGCCATTTGGCGCCTGGTGCACCATCCAGAGTTCGGCATCCACGATGCCATCAAGGGGCGAATCGCCAGCAGGCGCGGGAGGACTAATAGTGGCCGCACCCACCTGAAGCTCCAGGCTCTTCATGGTGCCAGCGCACACGCCCGGCTCAGCGGTGCGGGTGATGGTATCGAGCGCGATGCGATCGCCACGCTGCAGCGTCAACTCGCTGGTGCCACCTGACCCGCTCGGGACTGCCCGGCCGCGTTCCCACATGCGAGACCACGTCACACCCACCATGACTTGCGTGGCTGTGCGGGAGCGCTCGCTCACGGTGATCTTCCACCCTTCCGTGGCGTCTGACGGCACGGGACCATGCGTGATCACGGACTGACACAGATGGCCCCTGCTGTAGACCAGCCACGGTTCCGCGCCGGCCGCGGGCCGGATGGAGGCACCCATGCGGCGCCCATTCGGCAATTGCACCGGTGAGCTAATCGTCAGCTCCAGCGGGTCAGCCCGATTGGGCACCATCGCCGTGACGCGTGCCTGTGTTTCCTGCGGCAGCTCTGTGCGCACGGCGCCAGCCGCCGCAGCGCCACTCTGTTGCACTTGCGTCGTCAACAACCCCGCAACGAGAAACAGGGTCCACATCTCAGCTGCCTCCGCTCTCGCGCCAGTTGGGACCCTCTTCGAGCTGGATCACGCGCGTTGGCGTGGGCGCGGATATCGAGGCGGGTGGGCTGATCGGCGTGATGCCACCTGGCGAGGCCGGGGGCACCGGCGTCAGCAGCCGCCCTGCGGCAAAGCCGCCCGCCGCGCACAACACCACCGCCGCGGCAGCGGCAATCGCCGGCCATTGTCGCGCGGGGCGCACCGGCGCCTTCGCGGCCAGCGTCGGCGTCGTGACCGTCACCATGTGGCGAAGCGCCATGAGGTCCAGCACGTAGTCCCGGCCTTCGCGTGTTTCCAGTGCGACGGCGACGTCAGTTCGCGCAACGGGCTCACCATCCACCCATGCCGCCAAGGCCTCTAATTGGGAATCCATCCGTGTCTCCTGTGAATGAATCATCACTATTATCAGGGCGTTTGCCGAAGGGCAGGCGCCAGTGCCTCTCGCAACTGTTGTCGCGCGCGATGCAGCCGCGACCGCACCGCCGTTGTCGTCAGGTCACATGCCGACGCGATCTCGTCATAACTGAGTCCGCCAACTTCGCGCATCAGGAACACGTCGCGGTCGATCTCGGCGAGTGCGGCCAGCGCCTCGGCCAGCACCATCGACAATTCCTGCGTGGGCGCCGACGATGGCTCCACGAAGTGCAGCGGCATCGGCGACGATGGACGCCGGGCGCCGTCGCGCAGGAAATTCAGCCCGAGGTTGCGCGCGATGCGGAAGACCCACGCCCGCTCACCGCCCGCGTCAGTCTCCGGTAGGCCTGCCCGCGTGACCCGCAGGAACACCTCCTGCGTCAGGTCGCGCGCAGACTCGGCGTGGCCCACCAGCCGGCAGAGGTACCGAAACACACCATTCCTGTGGTCGGCGAAGAGGCGGTCGGTATCTGCCACGCGCGCGGGTCTCTCGTTACTAAACCCCGGAGCGTCCGGTTCGTTGCCCGGAGGCTATTGTTTCCGGATCGTACGCATCAGCACGCCTGTGGGCTGGCCTTGAAACGTAATCCGGGCGCGCACCACGTAGTCGCCGGGCTTGAGCGAGGCAATCGGCAGCTTGGCGGTGAACATGAACTTGTCGGGCACCGCCGTGGCCGCTGGTGTGGGTGGAACAGACACGATCGCCTTGCCGTCCACCGTGTCCGCCAGTTCCACGATCGCTTCGAACTGACCGTCAGGCCGGCCGTACAGTTCGAAATACGCCACCACCTCGGGTTCCTTCGAGAACAACAACTGGGGTGCGAATGAGGGCGCCGACGAGCCGATGAGCAAGCCACCCAGGCTGGCGACGCCGGCCGAGACCAGTTCAGTGTTGATGTCGTAGTCCGACGTGGCCGCCCGGCCCTGTGCATCGACGGCCGCCATACGAACCCGGTAGATGCCTGTGGGCACGACCAGCGCGGCGGCGAAGGGCATGCGCTGCAATTCCTCGGGTTTGGCCGTCCACTGACCGACGAGCTTGCCGGCCGAGTCGTAGACACCCGCCGCCGCTGAGGTGACTTTGACGGACGGGTCGGAGGGTTCGGCCAGGCCGAAGAGCTTGACCGCATTCTTCGCATCGCCATCATTGCGAGACGCCACAACCAGGGAGCGCAGGCCGAATCCGGTCTGCACCGCGGCCGTCCGTAACATGTTCTGCGGCGTCATCGCGCTGCCGGCCTTGGCCATCATCAGATTGAGGCGGCTGCGGACGGTCACCTCAGGGCGCGTCGACTTCAGTTCCAGCCGGTGGCTGAGTCCATTGCGTTCACTATCCTCGACCGCGAAGGTGGCGACGTAGTACGCGGCCGTTTCCTTCGTGATGCGCGCCATCGCGTCATCTGTGGCGCGGCCCAGTCCCAGCATGCGGCCGCCGGTGACGCCCACCACACTCTCGAGGCCCTCGGACGCGCCGGCCATGTCGCCTTCTTCAGGTCGCACCACAAAGAACTGTGAACGGCCGCTGTCCACGGCCTGTCCCAGGACCTGAAACTCGCGCTGGGTCAGCCTGCATGCCTGCGACTCCAGTACCGCCAGTCCTTGCACCGGCGACGCCACCCTCTCCGCTACCGCGGTATCCGGCGCGGCAATCGCGACCGAGAAGAGGACGACAGGCGTGGGCCCCACAGGACGGCTGGTGGCAGTGACGATGGATGAGAGCGCCGTGAGGACGTCACGGCCGTGACATCCAGAGTTGGCTTGAGCCGACGATCCCGTGCGGCTGGTGTTCGAGGCCGGCTTGCGTCCCTGAAGAGCAGTGACGGCGGTCCTGAAGGCGCCGCGGTCGGTGGTTGGCGCGAGCGACTGCGAGCCCCGGGGCACGGTAAAGAAGCCGGCGCGATCGCGTGCTGGGAGCGCCTCGGCAAACAGCATCAGGGCGTGCCTCACCGGATTCTCCGTGCCTGGCGCCATCGACTCCTCATCAATGACCACCACAAAGTCCCGGCCCGCATCGGCCGCGGCGTTGGTGGCGAACGGCGCGGGCAACACGCTATTCGGGGCGTCGTACCGCACAAGTTCCAGTGACGAAACCGCGCGCTCCTTGCCATCGACCTTGATCGTGATCTGGTCCGCGGTCAGGTTCGTAACTGGACTGCCGTCGGCGCTCACGGCGACGAAGTCCACGGCCTGCGTCACGCGACCCTGAGCATTGTTTGCAGCGTGTGCAACTCCCACCAGCGCGACAAGCACGAGAATGCGACGGAAAAACGATGAAGTCATCGGGATACTTTCCTCAGGGCACGAAGCACGCGGCCACCTGCCTTGCCCTCTGCCGCCACGGTGGCCCGCACGACGTAGTCACCTGGCGCCAGCGCGCCAATTGGAAGGGCTGCGCTCGCGATGAAACGGTCGGGGTCGGCCGTGGCTGCAAAGACCCCTGGCAGCGTCACCAGCGCCGGGCCGTTCGCGGTCCGCGCCACCTCAAACACCGCGCCGACCGATTCGCCTGCGGCAGCACTATACACCTCCACCTGGGCTATCGCCGTGGCTTCCGATCCGAATTCCAGCCTCGGCAAAAAATTACCACCGCGCGAAAGCCCAAGGACGAGCGCGCTCAGCGTGAGGGGCCCGGCTGAGGCCAGCTCGGCAGTCATGTCGTAGTCGGCGGCACCACCGCGCCCAGTGGCTTCGGCCGCGGCCACCCGAACGCGATAGTGTCCGGCCGGCACAGTCAAGGCAGCGACGACGGGCGAACTGGCCAGTTCCGCGCTCGAAAACTGGCGGCTCGCTACCATTCGGCCAGAGTCATCAAACAGGCCCACCATGGCGGTGTTGAGCGCGGCCGACCGATCCGCGGAGTCGAACAACGTGATGACCCGCACCATCGTTGAAGCAGGCTCGCGGGAAGTGTAGGCGGACACGCGAAGCGGCAGATCGCGAAAGAGCCGCGCTGTTTTCATCATGTCGAGCAGCGTGGTGGCGGCCGTGTTGACAAACCGTGTCGCCTTTCTCACGACGCTCATCTGGGGGCGCTGGCGGACCGTGATATTCGGGCGAGTCACCGAGACACGCATGTTCCGAATCGCCCCTGCGTTCTCTGACGGTTCCGGCTCAATGCGCGCCAGATAATACCCGGCAGATTCCCGTGTAATGCGGGCAAGAGCCGAATCCTCGCCTCCGCCCAGCTGAAGGAGAAGGCCGCCCGTCACGCCGGCCAGGTGCTCCAGACCCGCCCGGGTCTCGGAAACCACGGACAATTCGGGCTGGACGACATAAAACTGCGCGCGGGCCGCGGCGGCGGCGGCACTCACCTGTTTGAATTGGTCGGTCCGCAACTGACAGGGCGCAAGCGTCTGCATCGCGCTGGAAGGTGCCGGCGCCGCCGACACGCCCTGGGGCGCCGACATCTGTCCTGAGAACAGAATCATGGCCACCGGCGCTTCGTCGCCGCGCAAGTCATCCAGCGTGCCGCGCAGCGCCGCAAGCGTGCGGGTGGTGCGACACAGGGCGTCGGTGGCCGACTCGATTCTCGCCGCCTGGCCAGACACGGTGGACAGGGCCTGCGTCACGCGCGAATGTTCGTTCGTCAAGTCCACCTTCAGCCCGCCGTACGGCACCGTCATGAGGGCGACTCGGTCGTCTGGACCCAGGCCACGCAAGAACTCATTGATCTGTTCTCTGAGAGCGGACTCACGGCCTGGAGTGAGCGTCTCCTGGTCGATGACCAGGACAATGCTTCGGCCGCTGTCTGTCTGGGAGTTGCTGCCATAGGGCAACAACGTGGCGGGGCCAGTCGTTGATGCCAGTGAGATGTATTCGAGGGAACGGATCGGCCGCAGGCGGCCATCGATCTGGAGGCTGACTTCGTCCGCGCGGAGGTCGGCGACTGGCAGCCCGTTCACCCCCAGCGCCACAAAATCCACGGCGATGAGTCTGGCCCGGTCTTGCGAAGACAGCACGAACTGCTTCGCGGAAGGGTGGGCCGTGAAGACGGCCCCCGCCGCAAGGGCGGCTACGACGGTGCGCCAAGTCATTCTCCAGAATACCTCGCGAATGGCTATTTTCCAGTGCGCTCGGAGAGAGAAGCGGCCAGGCGCCGCCATTCTTCGTTGGCAGGGTCCAGCCGGATGGCTTCCTGACATTCGCGGATCGCGTCCGTGATGCGGCTTTCACCGGCCAGCGCGCGCGCCAGGTTCCCGTGTGCCAGCGCGTTGCCGGGTGCCAGGCGAATGGCCTCTGTGTATGCCGCGATGGCGGCCTGGTACTGGCCCGCGCGCGCGTGCATCGCGCCCAGGTTGTTGTGGGCGTCAACGAAGTCCGGCCGCACGCGAGTGGCAATCGCGAACTGTCCCAGCGCCTCGGCCACCTTGTTCTGCCTCGCATACAAGAGTCCGAGGTTGTTTCGCCACTCAGCCTGGTCCGCCACAATGCGCAGCGCCGAGCGATACTCGGCTATCGCATCCTCGGTCTTGCCCTGCCGCTCGAAGACCTCGGCCAGCCCTGCGTGAGCGCGATGATTGCCAGTGGTCACGGCGAGCGCGCGGCGCCACAGTGTTTCGCTGTTCCGCCAGAACTGAACCTGCCTGTGCGCCACCACCGCAAAAGCGAAGACGATCACCAGCGAGGCGATTGTTGCGGCTGGTTGCAGTCGTGGTTGGCGCGCCAGCAAGTCCGCGCCGCCCCACACCGCGATGATGAAGAGCCCAACGAGCGGCACGTAGGTGAACCGATCCGCCATCAGTTGATCGCCGGCCTGGAAGAGGCCGATGACGGGGAGCAGCGTGATGAGATACCAGAGCCACCCGGCCAGAAAGTATGGCCGCCGCTCCACGCAACGAACGGCCGCCATCGTCACAGCCACAAGCGCAGCGACCGCGCCAAGGACCTGCCACCAGGGTGGCAGGTGAGGCGGATACGGATAGAACACCGCGAGGCCAGATGGCCAGACCATCTGCCACGCGTATCGCACGTACGAGACCGCGGCATTCGACACCCTGAAACTTATGGGCAGCTGCGCGATCGTGCCGACCGCGCCGACCTGCGACTGCACGACAAACGTCGCGACGCCGACAATCGCGGCGATCGCGAAGAGAGGAACCTTCTCGCGGACCAGCGCCATCAATGCGGCGCGCCGATCGGTCGAGTCCCAACTCAGGCAGCCGATCGGCCACACGTCAATCAAGAGCAGGAGCACGGGCAGGGTGACGAGCATCGGTTTCGCCATCAGTCCCAGGGCGAAGCACAGGATTACGAGGAGATACCGCTGCGTGGTTCGCTGCTCTCTGTAGCCGGCATACGCCCACAGCGTCAGCATCAGGAAGAACGTGCTCAGCACGTCCTTGCGCTCAGCCACCCAGGCGACCGATTCCACGTGAAGTGGATGGATGGCGAACAGCGCAGCCACCAGCGCGCTGCGCCACTCCGCGCCCGTGGCCTTGCGCAGGAAGCCAAACAGCGCGAGCGTGCCGGCGATATGGAGCAGGAGGTTTGTGACGTGATGGCCGCCCGCGCTCACGCCGAAGAGCTGCACGTCTGCCATGTGAGAGAGCCACGTTGCCGGATGCCAGTAGAAAAGATAGCCGGTCGTGAGCGCCCACCTCACGCCTGGCCACGAGAGGCCCGCCGCGACGTTCGGATTGTTGGTGATGTACCAGGGGTCGTCGTACGACACGAAGTCAAACGTGCGAACGTTCGCGAACACCACGAGAGTGATCGCGACCAGACCGACGATGATCCATGTGGTGCGTGACGACTTCCCACTCACGCCGGGCATTGTACGCCGGAGGGATTCTGGGGCCGGTGGAATTGAGGATTGAGGATTGAGGGATTGAGGATCGGGATTGCGCGGATTGCTGACTGAGGATTGTCGATTGAGATGGCCGGATAGCCGGACTGCAAATCCGACAATTCCGATCAGCCATCCTCAATCCCTCCATCCTCAACCCTCAATGAGGCGGTACAAAGAAAAAGGCCCGGACGGGAATCCCGTCCGGGCCTCGTGTGTCGTTACGGCCTGGTGCTTACCAGTTGATACGGAAGACGATCTGGCCGACGCGGCCACCGGGGTCACCGGAGGTGTTGATGTCGGTCGCGGCCGTTGTCACCTGGAACGTGCCCGTGCCTGAGCCCGGGTTCAGGGCGTGGTTGAAGTTGATGTTCGCGAACGCGTTCAGCGCTTCGATGTTGACTTCGAGGCTGCCGCGGCTCAGGAACGGGAACAACTTCTTGATGCGCAGGTCCACCTTCGTGTACAGCGGGCTGTTGATTTCGATGTCCGGCGCGTTGCAGTCGCCGCGGTAGACGGCGACGCACGACGCGTCACTCGACGGCTTGAGGTAACGGCCCGTGGGCACGCCCAACGCCGCGCTATAGCCGGTGGCCGTGGTCGGGTCGGTGCTGAACGCGGCCCGGGTGTTGGCGATGATGTCGGCCGGCATGCTGTACACCGTCGTCGAGCCCGTCACCGCATCCTTGTAGATGCGGATCTTGAACTCGCGCGACAGCTCGTCCGCCGTCATGCCCACAAGCTTCACGTTGCTCAGCCGGAAGCGGTTGGACTGGAAGCGGGCGTTGCCCGAGAATTCCCAGTTGCCAAGGATCCCGTTGATGATCGGGTTCATGTCCGAACCGAAACGGCGGCCGCGGCCGACCGGGACTTCATACGTGAAGTTGGTCTTGAATTCGTGCGGGACTGTGGTCGAATTCACCTCGATGCGGTCGAAGCGGATCGACTGCAGGGACAGGCTGTGGCGGACGGCATACGTGTAGTTGGCGCTGACCAGCAACCCCTGCGAGAGGCGCCGGCGCAGTTCCACCTGCATGCTGTTGTAACGGCTGCCTTCGCGATCCTGGACGATGAACGCGCCGCCCGTGGCGGGGTTCATGACCCAGAAGTTCGAGGGCAGGCCCGCCGTCAGCGCTAACGCGCGGAACGCGGTGGTGTCGAGTGCACCAGCGGCTGCGGCCACGGATGGGTTCAATGCGCTGAACCGGTTGTAGAACGCGCTGTTGGTGTACGACGTTGACGTGTACATGGCAGGGTTCGTGACGTTCGCGCCCGACCGGCCACTCAGGTACGCCTGGTGGATTGGCAGGGGCGAGGTTCCAGGGATGCCGGTATAGGCAAACGTGTTGCCCTTGCCACCCTTGATGTTCGCGGCGAGGTTGGCACGCGCCAGCAGGAACTCATCGTAGAAGCCGTTCTCGAACAGCACGCGTTCGTTCCAGTTCTCTTCGGCCCACGCGAATTTGTTCTTGTTACCGACGTAGCGCACTTCGAGCGCCATGTCGTCACCCAGTGAGCGCTGGATGCCCACCGAGTATGAGTGGACCCGCGGCGTTCTGAGGTTGGCCTGGAACATATTCAGGCTGTTCGCGGTGGTCGCGACAATCGGGTAGACGGGCGACTCGGGGAATGCCGGCGCGCCAAGGCGATTTCTTTCACTAAAGAGCAGCGGCCAGCTTTCGCCGGGGCACACGAGACAGAAGCCGGTAGTGGCGTTTCGGTTGGCACTGGTCTCGCCGCCGGGGTTCGCGCCCGCGTTGTTTGTGAAGCGATCGAAGCGCTCGACGTTGTAGGTCATCGAGTAGCCAGCGCGAATCGTGGCCTGGTCGGGGTTGCCGAGGATCGAGCGAAGGATACCGCCCTCGACGTTCGGCCGCCACGCGAAGCCCGCGTTATAGCCAAGGTTTTTCCAGTTGGTCTTGTACGACTCGCTGCCCACTTCGTACGGAATGTAGGTGGGCACGGCCTTGCCGCTCACCGATCCTGGCTGGAACAGGTTGCAGGCGCGGCCATCCGGGCCGGCGCCGATGCCGGAGATGCCGCACAGGTCCGCAAGCGTGATCGTCGAGAACGTCTTGGTGACGGGCTGGAAGGGCAGCTGCACATCCCACCGGACACCGCCGTTGACGGTCAGCGTCGGAGACACGCGCCAGGAATCCGACGCGTATCCGGCGAAGGCGTACGCCTTGGCCAGCTGCTTCAGGTCGCCAAGGTACACATACTTGCCGGTGGCGGCATCCAATCGCGCCGTGCCATTGATGGACGTCACGCGGCCCGTCAGCAACCCGTACAGGTTGCCCGCGTCCGTCAGATTGTCCTGCGTCGCGCCCGGGAAGTTCGCGGTCGAGAACAGGCCCGCCGCTGGATCGAAGGTGGTGTTGAGGCCGAGGTTGACCACCGGGACGTTGTCGTAACCGTTCAGGCGGTTATGGACGCCGCTGAACGAGCCGCCGAAGGTGAAGCTGTGCGCGCCCTTGAGCCAGCTCAGATCGTCGCTCACGCTCCAGGTTGTCGTATTGCGGGGTGCCGCGCCGTTGCGGGCTGTGGCGCCGGTAATCAGGGGGAAGCCAAGGCTGTAGCCGCCCTGATCCTCGAACATCGCCGGTGTGATGTTGGAGAAGAAGTCGTTGGGCGACCACTGCCATCCGCCCTTGAACTCGTTGACCATGTTCGAGGTCAGCGTGGACCGCACGCCCAGCGAACCGGTGGTGCGGTAGGAGTTCTGCGTGCCGTAGTTCAGGAAGCCGGGGAAGCGCACTTCCACGTTGTTCAGCAGGTCCGGGTTGCTCTTGAACCGCTGCCAGTAATAGGTACCCGTGATGCGGTGCTTATCGGTCAGGTTGTAGTCGATACGGCCCGTGGGCGCGTACTGGTCGCCGCGGCCTCCCGGCTGGAACGTGTAGGTATCCGTGTTGCGAGCGGTCGATGAGCTGATCGTACCTTCCGTGCCTGTCGCGGCCTTGATCTTCGCCAGGATCGCCATGACGGTAGGATCAAGCGTGGTGATCTGTCCGTTGCTTCTTGCCAGGTCCAGCACGTTGACCGTCTGCTGAGTGACGACGCCGTTCACGGTGCGGTCGTACGTGAAAACGCCCGACGCGGCCGAGTCCTTCAGGATGGTCCGCGTCCGCGTGGCCGACGACGGCGCGCGCTGGTGCTCCATATTGAAGAAGAAGAACGCCTTGCCGCGCCCGTTGTAGCCTGGCAGGATGATCGGACCGCCCACGCGGCCCCCGTACGTGTAGAGCTTGACGTCATTCTTCGGCAGGCCGTTAGGGTTGGCCGCCGAGATGGCGACTTCGTTGAAAAAGTAGTTCGTGGTGAGCTTGCCGAACCCCCGCTGGTCGCGCCAGTACAGATACGCGCTGCTGTCGAACTGGTTCGAGCCCGACTTGGTAACGAACGCGACCTGCACGGAGCCCGCGCCGGCACCAACTCCGGGAACCGCGCCTGTGACCGTCACTTCTTCCACCGCATCCATGCGGGGCGTGACCATCGAGAAGAAGCCGTCACCCGACTGCAGCGCGTTGCCCGTGCCAATGCCGTCAATGGTGATGTTCACGGTGTTGTTCGGCAGGCCGTTGATGATCGAACTGCGCAGGTTGTTGCCGGGCGACGAGACGCCCGGAAGCATCGCCAGCGCGTACAACGCATTGCGCGAAGCCAACGGCAGTTCCCGGAGTTGCTCCGTCGTCAGGGTCGAAGACACGGTCGGTGACTGCGTCTGGATCATTTCGGAGCGGGCCTTGACTTCGATGACATCCGTCAGCGCGCCCACTTCAAGTTTCGCGACGATCGAGCCGGGCGTCGACGAAATCAATCGGACCTCGTTGGCGACGAACGTCTTGAACCCGGTCAGCGAGACCGTCACGGTGTAGGTGCCTGCGTTCAGGCCCGGGAACGAAAACTGTCCGGTGGAATTGGTTACGGCTTCGATGACAACGCCCGTGGCGTTGTTCTTCACAGTGACGGTCGCGCCAGGAATGACGCCGCCGTCCGCATCGACGACCGACCCCGACAGGGACGAGGCCGAGGAGCCCTGCGCGAACGCTGGGGTGCTGCCTAGAATCAGCAGCATCGCAAGCACGAGAAAACGAACACAACTTACGTAACGGTCCTTCATTTAATCCATCCTCCAAGACCGCACAAAACACGAGCGTGTAAAAAAACAGGGAACACGCCCGCAACCACGCGGTAATCAACGATTTTAGAAGGTGTAACGGCACCCCGTCAAACCGGCCCCGTGTGCCCGGAATTGGCGCTTCCAAACGAACGTCACCGGAGGGCCGTCCGTATACTGCCAGCATGCTCTTGCAAGACATTCGCTACGCCCTTCGCACCATGGTCAGCCAGCGGGTGTTTGCCGCGGTCGTCGTGCTGTGTCTGGGCACAGGCATCGGCGTCAACGCGACGATTTTTTCGGTGGTGGATGGCGTCCTGATCCAGCCGTTTCCCTATGCCAGGCCGGATCGGTTGGTGGTCCTGTACGCCACCAACCGCGAGGCGGACGATGATGAGGCCGGCATCTCGTATCTGGACCTGGCCGATTGGCGCGCGCAGACCACCCGCCTGCAGTCCATCGCTGCCGCGACAAATCGGAGTCTGACCTTGTCAGATGGCGGCGAGCCAACACGTTACGCGGCTGCGGCGGTCTCCTGGGACCTGTTTCCAATGTTGGGTATCACCCCAACTGTCGGCCGCCACCTCGGCCCAGCCGACGATCAGGCAGGTGCGCCCGACGTGGTGCTGCTCAGCGAGGAGGTCTGGACTTTGCGATACCAGGCCGATCCGAAGGTCGTCGGCCGGCGCGTGCTTCTCAACGGGCGGCCGCACGAGGTGATTGGCGTCATGCCCAAGGGCTTCAAGTTTCCCGAAAACCAGCAGCTTTGGGTACCAGTGACGCCGTTGGTCCACACCCATGGTCGCCAGTCGCGCGAGCTTCGTGTGTATGCCCGGCTCGCCGACGGCGCGTCGCTGACCCAGGCCGACGAAGAGTCGCGGGCGATTGCGGCCCGTCTCGCCTCGGCGTACCCGGCCACGCATAAGGCCTGGAGTGCGCAGGTCCGCGACCTGCGCGACGAATTCATCCCCAACGATGTGTCGCTGGTGATCTGGCTGATGATGGGGGCCGCCACGCTGGTGCTGGTCATCGCATGTTCGAACGTGGCGAACCTCCTGTTGTCGCGCGCCACGGTGCGGCGTCGCGAAATTTCCGTGCGCGCCGCGCTGGGCGCCGGGCGTTCGCGAATCGTCCGGCAACTGCTGACCGAAAGTGTCGTGTTCGGAGTGCTCAGCGTGCCGCTGGGCCTGGCCATCGCCTACGTCGGCACGCAACTGCTGACATCCGCCATGCCTCCGGATCAAGTGCCGTACTACATTCAGTGGCGCATCGACTGGCGCTCCATCGTGTACGCGGTGGTCACCTCGATCGTCACGGCAGTGGTCTTCGGCCTCGTGCCGGCCTTTCAGGCAACCAGCGGCACCTTGCACGACGAACTGAAGGAAGGCACGCGCGGCAACAGCGGCACCCGCTCGCTGGTGCGCAACGCGCTGGTCGTGGCCCAGGTGGCGCTGGCGATTGTGTCGCTGGTCGGTGCGGCGTTATTCGTGCGCACGTTCGTCAACCTCGACGACTATGAAGTGGGGTTTGACGGCAAGCCCCTCATGACCTTCCGCATCTACCTGCCGGGAGAGGCGTACACGCCTGTTGATGCGAAGGCCCAACGCGTGCACGACCTGGTGGACCGCATCGGAAGCCTGCCCGGTGTTGAAGGCGTGTTTGCCTCCAATATGGTTCCGCTGGATGGCGGCGGGGGAGACGGCAATCTGCACATTGACGGCGTGGCCGTGGAAGCCGGTCGCGAACCGTATACGGAACTTATCGGCGTGACGCCGGGCTTCCTGCGCGCCCTCGGAAAGAAAGTAGTGGCCGGCGAGGACTTCACCGCCGCGCAAGGATGGGCGCGCACGCCGGTGGCGCTTGTGAACCGCACGCTCGCCACCCGGTTCTTCCTTGACAAGTCTCCTGTCGGCCACCGGCTGCGGGTCACTAACTCGGGCGACACCGACGAATGGCTGACGGTCATCGGCGTCATTGACGACATCAAGCATGACGACATCGATCCTGACGACGGGAAGTTGCCGGCAGTCTATGTGCCGTACATGTATCAGCAGAGCCTGAACACCGGTTTCACGGTGCGGGTGACGGGCTCTCCGTCCGCCATCATGCCGGAAGTACGCGCGCAGATTCGCGCGGCCGACTCCACCGTGCCGATCTTCGGCGTGCATACGATGGAGGAACTACGGCAACTCAGCTTCTGGCAATTCGCGATCTTCGGCTGGGTGTTTTCCATCATCGGCGGCGTCGCCTTGCTGTTGTCCTCGGTCGGGGTGTACGCGGTGTTGTCATACGCCGTCTCGCAACGCACCCGCGAGATCGGCGTCCGGATGGCACTGGGCGCCAGTGCCAACAGCGTGCAGAAACTGATCGTCTGGCAGGGCGTGATGCTCGCGGGCGTGGGCGTCGGGATTGGCCTGGTCGCTTCGGCGTTTCTGACGCAGAACGCCGTGTCGCTCCTCTACAATGTGGCGCCGACAGACCCACTCAGCTACGCGCTGGTCGGCTCGTTCCTGCTGCTGGTCGCGGGCCTGGCCAGCTGGGTGCCTGCCAGGCGTGCGATGAGAGTGGACCCGATCGAGGCACTGCGAGGAGAGTAGACCCCTTATGTGTTTCGCGAACCGGCTCGCAGGCGCCGTCGTCATCATCGGCGGACTCCTCGTCACGCCTGACGTCACCCTCGGTCAATCGATACCGGCCCCGCCGGCAGCAAGCGCGGCAAGGCAGGGGCAGCGGCTGCGAGTCTTTCTCGACTGCAACGAATGCTTTCCCGAGTACCTCCGCAGCGAGATCGACTGGGTGGACTTCGTGCGTCAGGCCCAAGATGCCGACGTCCACCTGTTTTCCACCGCCCGTGAGACGGGCGGTGGCGGCCGCGAGTACACGCTGAGATTCGTCGGAGTCGGCCGGTTCCAGAGCAAGGACAAGGACCTCCGCGCTGTTTCGATGACGGGCGATCCCGAGGAACTCCGCAGGCAGGGCGTGTTTGACGCAGTGACTGTGGGACTCCTCAGCTATATGGCGATCGACGGTCTCCCGGCCGGCTTGGAGTTGTCGGTGAAACCGCGAGAGACCGAGGGCGGCCCGCCTCCGGCCAACGACCCGTGGAACTTGTGGGTCTATCGCATCGGGGGTGGCGGTTCATTCCAATCCGAAGAGAGCACGCGCGAGACCGAATGGCGCCTGAATGCCTCAGCCGCTCGCGTGACCGAAGCATGGAAGATCTTCTTCGGCGCAAGCGTCGAGAAGAACACGGAACAGTTCGATCTCGACGAAGACGAGCCCCTGAAAGTGTCGCGCGACAGCCGCAAACTGGAAGGCTTCGCGGCCAAGAGCTTCGGGCCACACTGGTCCGTCGGTCTTGACGCGGGCGTTGAGGCGTCGGACTTCGGGAACACCAAGCGCTCGGCCCGCGCGATGCCCGCGATTGAATACAGCGTGTTTCCGTACCGCGAATACGCCTCTCGACAGCTCGTGATCCAGTACAAGGCCGGCGTCCGCCACGCGCGCTACAACGAGATCACGCTCTTCGACAAATTGCGGGAGACGGTGGGGCAGCACCAGCTCTCCACGGACCTCGACCTGAAACGAAAATGGGGCTCCCTGGAAATCGGCCTCGAGGCCTCGCAGTATCTTCACGACCTCGGCATGTACCGGGTGGAGGCGCAGACCGATCTGTCGTTCCGGATCATCCGGGGGTTGTCTGTCAGCATCGAAGCCCAGGTCTCGCGCATTCGCGACCAGATTTCACTGCCGCGTCGCGGCGCGACGCCCGAAGAAGTTCTGCTGCGGCTGCGCGAACTGCAGAGTGGATATCGGGTGGAACTGAACTTCAGCCTCACCTACACCTTCGGTTCCCTCTTCAACAACGTCGTCAATCCGAGGTTCGGGAGATAAGAAAAAGACGTCGGGAATCTTTTTGCACGGGCAGTTGTGAAAAAGATTCCCGACGTCTTTTTGGGGGGTCTAGTCCCCCCGCAGCACGTCCAGCGGATTGACGCGCGTGGCGCGAAGGGCCGGGATCACGCACGCCACGACGGCCGTAATCATGATGACGCCACCCACCATCATGATCGTCATCGGATCGCTTGGTGAAATTCCGAACAACAGGGTCTGAAGGTAGCGGCCAACGACAATGGCGCCTGTGACCCCGAGCGCCAAGCCAAGACCTGCGAGCAACAGTCCTTGCCGGAGAACCAGCCACAAGACGCCGCCCCGGGCCGCGCCCAGTGCCATGCGAATGCCGATCTCCTGCTGTCGCTCTGTCACCAGATACGAAAGTATTCCGTACGTGCCGACCGCCGCAAGCACAAGCGCCAGCACCGCGAACACACCGAGCAGCACCGTCAGGAACCTCGGCCTTGCCACCGCCGAGCCAAACACTTCCTCCATCGTCTGCAACCTGACGATTGGAAGGGATGCGTCGAGCCCGCGGACTGCAGCGCGAATCTGTGGCGCGATGGCATCGAGGGGCAGCTCCGAGCGCATCACCAGGTTCATGTTCGTTGGTGCGAACCCCAGGAGCCTGGGAAGCTGGTCACCCAGCGAGTAGAGCTCTGTGCCCGCGTCCTGATCCACACCGCCCTGCTTGACGTCCTTGACGACCCCCACGATGGTGAACCACTCCGTGGCGCCGCCGGGCTTGAGCCGTTGGCCGATCGGATCGCGGTCGGTATAGAACCGGCGCGCGAGCGCCTCGTTGATGAGGACCACAGGGCCTCCGCCCACATCTGCCGGTTCAAACCCGCGGCCCTTGACGATGGGGATGCCCATCGTCTCGATGTAGCCGGGCGAGACGGTCTGGTAATAGTCGACGTTCTCGGGCGGTTGGTTCGACGTCGTCGGATCGGTGCCCGGTGGCAGCGGCGATATGTGCTCGAAGTCAGTGTCGTTCGCGTTCACCGGTCTATTGGGCGGCAGTCCGGTCATCGCGCCCACCGATTTCACGCCGGGAATCGCCCCGAGGCGCGTCTGCAAGTCAGTGAAAAACTGGACGCGGCGCGGGGGCGGATAACTTGGCGCCGGCAGCACCAGACCAAATGTGGCGAGTTGCGCCCGATTAAAACCGGTATCCACTTTCGTGAGGTTGATGAAGCTCCGGACCAGTAAGGCCGCGCCGACGACGAGCACCACCGCGAGCGTGACCTGCGAGACCACGAGGGCGCCGCGCAGCGCCTTGCGGAATCCGCTCGCGGTGGTGCCACGGCTTCCGTCGCGCAATGAGATCGAGAGCCGATCGGTCAGGTGCAGCAACGGCGCGAGGCCGAAGATGACGCCGGTGATGATCGCGGTAATCAGTGTGAACCCCAGGACGGGGCCGTCCAGCGTGACGCTCGCGGCGCGCGGAATGGCGTCCGGATTCACGTTGATCATCGCCTTGACGCCGGCCCACGCCAGCCCCGTGCCGACAATCGACGCCAGCGTGGCGAGCAAGAGGCCTTCAGTCACGAACTGCCGGAGCAGGCGTGCGCGGCCGGCACCCAGGGCCGAGCGCACGGCGAATTCGCGGTGGCGGGTTTCTGCCCGGGCCAGCAAGAGGTTCGCCAGATTCGCGCAGGCGATGAGCAGCACGAACACCACGGCTGCCTGAAGAATCAGCAGCGCGCGCTGGATGGAGCCCACGATGTCGTCCTTGAGTGGGTCGAGACGAATCTGGTGACGAGGAACGCTGGGGACGTGTCCCTGCGGGACCATCGTGCGCCACTGATTGACCAGGCGCGTCGTGTCGGCCCTGGCCTGCTCGATGGTGATGCCGTCCTTGAGCCGGCCCACGAGATAGAGGAAGTGGCCGCCGCGGCTATTCGCGAACGTTGCCGGGTCGATGGTGAGCGGTTGCCACAGTTCGACCTTCTGGTCGTGCACGTCATAGCCTTCGGGCATGATTCCCACGACTTCGGTTGGCGTGCCGTTGATGAGAATCGGCCTCCCGACGACGTTTGCGTCGCCACCGTAACCTCGCTGCCACAAGTCCCAGGACAGGATCACCACCGGGGGCGCGGCGGGGCGGGAATCCTGCGCCGTGAATACGCGGCCGTGCAGTGCCTGCACGCCGAGGGTGGGCATCAGCTCGGGGGTGACTTGAGCGCGGACCGGGCGGCTGGGTGGGTCCGTCCCGAGGTTTGCCGCCGAGACGGTGTATCCCCCGACCGACGAGAACGACTGCGTGTTGTTGCGGTACTCCACGTACTCGGGAACCGACACCCAGAACTGATCGAAGCCAAGCGTGGGGAACTGGCTCGTGACAAAGACCAATTGGCCTGGTTTGGGGTAGTCCAGTGGTCGAAGCAGGACACCGTTGACCACCGAGAAGATCGCGGTATTGGCGCCGATGCCCAACGCCAGGGTCAGGATGGTAATCAATGCAAAGGCCGGTTGCCGGAAGAGGGACCGGACCGCGAACTTGAGATCGTGCCGGATGGTGTCCATAGGGCGGTTAGACGTGTGAAAGCCCGGGTCCGTTGTTCATTGGGCGCACAATACAACACATGAGAATCCTTGCCGCGCTGGTTCTGGTGGCGGCCACATTCACGCCGGGAATTGGCGCCCCTGAAGGGACGCCCTCCTTGACACAGGACCCGGCCGTCGATCTGCTGATCACGAACGCGCGCATGCTCGATGGATCGGGGAACCCGTGGCTGCGAGAGGATCTAGCGGTCAGGGCAGACCGGATTGTCGCGCGTGGGCGCCTGGTGGACCTCAAGGCGACGCGCGTGATTGACGCCAAAGGGCTGGTTGTTTCGCCCGGGTTCATCGACGTGCACTCTCACGCCGCGGGCGCGCTGCGTCGTCCTGAGCTAAGAGATGCCCGCGTGCTGCTGGCGCAGGGTGTGACGACAATCGTCGGCAATCCGGATGGTGGCGGGCCGATCGATATTGCCGTGCAGCGACAGAGCCTCGAGGCCGAAGGCATCGGCGTGAACGTGGCGCTTCTGATTGGCCACGGCAGCGTGCGTGGTTCGGTGCTGGGCACCGCACCACGCACGCTGCCGTGGCCAATCAGAAGCGCCACGTTCACGCCGATGCCTTCGGCCTCGAGGCTCTGTCGCTGCACGGC
>JBKJJZ010000246.1:0-10743 GCA_046597705.1 Vicinamibacterales bacterium
CCTTGTCGCCACTTCCTTCCCGTTGGTCGCGCAAAAGCTGTTGTTCACGCGCACCTTCACTGCCGGGGAGTTCCAGGCTCGCCGCGCCAAAGTCATGCAGGCCGTCGGTGACGGCGTGGCGATTCTTGCCGGCGCCACCGAGCCCGCCGCGTACACCAAGTTCCAGCAGGGGAAGCAGTTCTTCTACCTGTCGGGCGTTGAGGTGCCTCGCGCGATTCTGCTGATCGACGGTCGAGCGAAGTCCACAACGCTGTTCCTGCCGGCGCGCACCCCGGCGTCAGACCGATCGGAAGGCCCCCTGCTTGCGCCCGGTGACGAAGCGGCGCGGATAACGGGCATCGAGCAGGTTGTGGACCGTACCGCGTTTGACGGCGTGGTGAAGGCCCTTGCTGCAGAGGGGCGGTCGATCTACTTCCCGTTCCGCAGCGAGTCCCTGGGAGCGGCCGCGCCTGATCGCATCTCCAATCACGAGCGCGCGGTGGCGGCCGATCCGTGGGACGGGCGCGCGTCGAAGGATGCCGTGTTTCGCGAGAAGCTGCGCGCGGCGGCGCCGAAGTCCGAGATTCTCAACCTCGACCCGTTCGTCGACCGGCTTCGCATGATCAAGAGCGTGGAGGAGATCAAGGTCATGCGCGAAACGACGCGCCTGGCCAGCCTGGCCATCCTCGAATCGATGAAGTCCGCCAGGCCAGGCATGTATGAGTACGAACTCGAGGCCATTGCCGACTACATCTTCAAGCGCCACAACGCACAGGGCATCGGCTACTTCGCGCTGGTGGCGACCGGGACGAACGCCGCCTGGCCGCACTACCATGCGGCGCAGAGCCGGCTGGAAGATGGCGATCTGGTCCTGATGGACTATGCGCCTGACGTGTCGAATTACACGAGCGACGTCACGCGGATGTTTCCAGCCAATGGCACGTTTTCTCCGAGGCAGCGCGAGTTGTACGGCATCTACGTGAAGCTCTATCAGGCGCTGATGTCGTCGATCCGCCCAGGACAGGCCTCCGAGTCGCTCGCGGCCGCCTACACAAAGATGACTCGCGTGCTCGAGACGTTCACGTTCAATGACCCGAAGATCAAGGAGGCCGCGACGCGGTTTGTGGCAGGCTACGCGAAGCCCGGCCAATCGTTCGGACACTGGCTCGGGATGGAAGCACACGATGTATCGGGCGGGACGTTCGACGGCGTCTACCTGCCGGGCATGGTCCTCACGATCGAGCCTGCGCTGACGATTGGTGACGAACGCATCTACATCAGGCTGGAGGACGCCATCCTCATCACGGCCACCGGATACGAGAACCTCTCGGGCAACCTGCCGATGGAGATCGCCGACATCGAGAAGGTGATGAAGGAGCCGGGGCTGGCGGACCTGTGGAAGAAATGACGAACTGGCGGAACTGGCGGAAATGAGGAACTGGTTCGGAGCTCGGCCGCGTGCCGTCATCGTCGCGTTCCCGATGGCGCTCCTTGCCGGCGGTTGTGGCGGATCCACCCCCGCGCCGGCCCCTGCCGCCGGCCCTCCGCCCTCGATCCTCCTCGTCACTCTCGACACCACGCGCGCTGATTCGATCGGGCCCGGAGCGGTTGGTGTGGACACGCCGGCGTTCAACCGCCTTGTCGCCAGGGGTCGCGCCTTTACGCAGGCATACGCCACGGTCCCTGAAACGCTGCCCTCCCACAGTTCGATGATGACCGGCCTCTATCCCGCCGGCCACGGCGTGCATGAGAACGCGAGATTCCTGTCTGACCGCCAGCCGCTGGCCGCGGTGGCCCTGAAGGAGGCGGGCTACCAGACGTCAGCATTTGTCTCCGCCTTCGTGCTCGCCAGGCGATTCGGCATCGCGCGCGGGTTCGATGTGTACGACGATGAGATGCCGGACGGGCGCGCGGAACGAGGATCGCGCGAGACGACCGATCGGGCGCTGGCGCACCTGGCGCAGGCGACGGGGCAGAGGCCGTTGTTCGTCTGGGTGCACTACTTCGATGCGCACGCGCCCTACGAACCAGCGGAGCCCTACCGGAGCCGCTATCCTGGTCAACCCTACCGAGCGGAAGTGGCCGCGATGGACGAGCAGCTGGGCCGCCTCGTAGAAGGCTTCGAAGCACGAGTGACCGCCGCGGGCGGAACGCCCGCCATCATTATCGCCAGCGACCACGGCGAAGGACTGGGGGATCACGGCGAGGCGCTTCATGGGCAGTTGCTCTACCAGTCCACGATGCATGTGCCGCTGGCGGTGATTGGGCCGGGAGTCGCCGCTGGAGTGATCGCAACGCCGGTCAGCACGAGACGCGTGTATCACACGCTGCTGGACCTGGCAGGCCGGCCATCGCCTGAGAGCCTGAGGGCCGCGGCGCCTTCGCCCGAGGTTGTCATCGGCGAGGCGATGAAGCCGTTTCTGCAGTTTGGCTGGCAGCCGCAGATCATGACGGTCTCGGGCACGCAGAAGGCCATTCTCTCTGGTCGCACCGAGGTCTACGACGTGGTGGCCGACCCGGGCGAGGTGCGCGACATGGGTGCGTCCGCATCGATGTCTGCCCCCGTGCGCGCGGCGCTCGATGACTACCCGGTGCCGTCGATCGACCCGGCTGCGGCGCCCTCGCACACCGCGGGGTCGGCGCCAGCCGCCCAGCTGGATAACGACGCTCGACAGAAGCTCGCGAGCCTCGGGTATGTGAGCGGCGGGACCGCCCCGATTGTCCGGCGCGATGCGCCTCGAGCCGCTGACATGACCGGGCTGTTTCCGGTCATCGACGAGGCGTCGAACAGGTTCGTGCGCGGTCAGTACGCCGAGGTGGTGCCGCTGCTCAAACAGATTCTGGCCGCGGATGCGTTCAACCTCGATGCGCTGATGCGCCTGGCGACGGCGTACTCGTCGCTTGGCAAGGAGGCGCTGGCGCTCGACACGTTTCAGCGCGCGGCCGTCGTGGCGCCGAAGTCACAGGACGTGAAGCTGTACCTCGCGCTGCACTACGCCAGGGGGCCGGACTGGATGCGCGCGGTCCCGATGCTGGAGCAGATTGTGGCGCAGTCACCTGAACGATTGCCGGCATTGGAAGCGCTGGCCGTCGCGCGCGAGCGCGCCGGCCGGCTGCCGGATGCGGTGGCGTTGCGCCACCGCATCCATGCATTGCGGTCGCCATCGCCGGCCGAGTTGGTGCAGCTGGGCCGGATGGCGATGGCCGCGGGGCAGACAGACGCGGCCATTGCGGCATTTGAACGCGCGAAGGCCGCGCAAGGCGCGGCCTTCGCGCAGCACCTCGATCTCGGCGTCCTCTACCTTGCCGCGCGTCGCCTGGACGACGCGCGGCGGGCGTTGGACCTGGTGCCGGTGAATCACCCGGAACGTCCGATGGCGCTGTTCAAGCGCGCGCAGGTCAGCGTGCTGCTCAACGAGCCGGACCGCGCCGCTCGCATCGAGGCCGCGCGCCGGGGCGCCGACGCCCACACCCGCCGCCTGATCGCCACCGAGCGCCTGTTCAAATAAAAAGACGTCGGGAATCTTTTCGCAATGAAAAAATTCCCGACGTCTTTTTCGTGACACACACAAAAAAAGGCCCGGCGGGGGAAACCCCGTCGGGCCTTCGTGTGTACGTCGCCTGCGACGCTAGAACTGGAACCGTGCCGCCACTTCGAGACGCCGCGGTGAGTAGTACGACCGTGGCTGGCCGAAGACCGAGCTGTTCTGGCTCGGCTGGGGGTTGTACCCCGTCTGTTTGTCAAACACGTTGAACAGATCCGCCGCAATCTGGAAGTTGTACCGTCCGGAAAACCGGAAGTTCTGTGTGTAATTCACGTCGGCCTGCCAGTGCGCGGCCGTCCGTCGCGAACCCGCGGGCTCTGCGTTGCGGATATCGTCTGCCACACTGCTCGTGAGCGTCGAGTACGCCTTATAGTTCCACGCTTCCCACGGCTGGCCCGACTGTGCGACCACAAACGCGCCAGCGGTCGCCTTCCAGGGCAGCGTGTAGTACCCGTACAGCTTCAGCATGTGACGCCGGTCACCCTTCAGATCGCCCTCTCTGTTGTCCCACAATTGGCGCCCGGCGCCGTCGGCGAGAAGTGACGATCCGATGAAACGGTTGGCATCGTTATCAAAACTGGTGTTGTCCTGATCGAAGTTGCCGTAGTAGTGGCTCCAGGTGTACGACCCGCGCAGGAACACGTCACCCGACCGGTATTCCGATTCGACTGTCGCCTCGTAGTACTTCGTGAAGGCGCCATCGAGTTCGGCGATGACGTAGCTGGAGCCGCTGCCAATCTGGGCGGTCCGAGCGGTCAAATCGGTGATGTACAACTGGCGCGGAATGCCGGCCGGCGGGTTGAAGGCCGTGCGCGCGGTGTTGTTGGTGTCTTCCCAATAGTGTTTGCCGGAGCGATACCGGCCATACGCACGCGCCGTCAACCTGTCGCTCATCTGCATGCTGGTGCCGATCATGAATTCATCCACCGATCGCGGCGTCATGTCCTGCACGAACAGTTTGCCGGATGACGAGCCGCGGGGCACGGCAGCGAACAGCACGCCGTTGGCGTCAAAGTGAGCGTCGATGAACGTGCCGATGAAATTCCGGTCCCACGAGGCCGCCCGAGGCAGGGAACTGGCGGCTGGGTTGTATCGGGCATAGCTGGCGAACACCGTATCGGTGCCATTCAAGCTGCGCACCACACTCACCCGCGGCTGCACCATCTTTTTCCAGGGAATGTCGTACATCTCATACTGGTTGGCCGGGGCGGCCACGTATCCCGACAGCTTGGTCGAGTCCTCGCGCAGGCCCTGGCCGAACAGTGTGTCGTTGCTGACGATCACACCCAGATTGAATGACCAGTCATTCCACCGGATGTTGTCGTTGAACTCGACGTTTCGGGATCGGTACTTCGACACGAGGCGGGCATTGCCTCCCGCCAATTGCCGCTGGTAGCTTGCCGTGAAGAAAACCGGTGTGCCGGAGACGCTCACGCGTCCGCCGGGAATTGTGATGTCACCCCATCCGTTGGAGAAGCGAAGCAGTTCTTCGGAGTCCTCATACCACTGGAACCCGACGTGCAGATCGTGGGTGGCCGACGTGCCGAGCGTGATGTTGTAAGCCGCCTGAATCTGATCGCGGAAGAAACTCTGGTCGTTGGTCTGGCTGGCATAGCCGTTCAAGGCACCGCCTGTCCGCACGCCACTGGCATTCACGTAGCCATACTTGTCAATGAACGGCTGCAGGAAGCTGTTGAAGGCCGTGTTGCCCGAAATAGGGCTCGGGATCGACACCAACCCCTGCGTGGTGAGGTTTGCGACATCCAGACGGCTGCCGACGACATCGGTCGCCAACGCGCTCGACGCAAAATCGGGCCTGCCCAACGACGCGTTGTCGAAACGCGTGTACTTCGCCGTGGCAACGCTCCTCCCGCCGATCACCCACGAGGCCTCCGCGATCGTGATCTTCTGGGTCGCCTCTTCGGTCGTTCCGGTCGTGTTCGAGGCGTTCGATGCAAACAGGTTGCTCACATCCTTGCGCTTCGAGTCGCGGTAGCTGACATTCACCAGCACATCGCGCACCGGCGTCAGCGTGACCTTGCCGAAGTATTCGTTGCGCACGCGCTCGAACTGCGGCAGGTCGCCGTAAAGGTTCGCGCGGTTCTGGCGCGTGATCTCAGGGCGGTAATACGACCCGTAGAAAAACGCCTTGTTCGGGAACAGCTGGCCGCCCAGGCTGGCGGTCATCCAGGTACGATCCTGCTCAAACCTGGAAACCTGCCCGCTCTTGAGGGCAGCCGACATACCGGCGTTCTGGAACTTGTAGCTCAGGTCGCCCACCAGACGGCTGGAGCCCGACTTGCTCAGCGTGTCAATTGTGAAGCCGCCGGATCGGTCGAAGTCGATGGCGCGCGCACCGCCCTTGATCGTCGTGACCTCCGCAATATCGTGCGACGACGGCTCGGCGGACAATGTGCCGAACAACGGCAGCGTCACGTTGACGCCGTCGAACTGATAGACGTTGTCCTGGCCGCTGCCACCGGAGCTGGGTCCGCGAATGGAATCCTGCGAGTACTGCACGCCCGGGATCAACTTCAGGAGGTCGCGGTATTCATTCCCCACCGGCAGCGATGCGATCTGTGTGGCTGACACCCCGCTCTTGATGGTGGCTGAGCCCGGATCCACAACGCTGGCCGTGGCCGTGACCGTGACCGTCTCAGTCACACCCTGGACCGACAACGTAGGATTGATCAACGTATCCTGCGAGAGCTGGACCTGCGCCGTCCGCGTCACCGTCTGCATGCCCGACAACGTGAAGGTGACTTTATAGATGCCAGGCGGCAGCGCTTCGAGGCGATACTCGCCGTTGGCGCCGGAGACCGCCATCCGACCGGCTGGCAACATGGTGCCCGCGGCTTCCACCGTCACGCCGGGCAACGGCCCACCGTCGCTGCCCATGACCTTGCCGGCGATTGCGCCCGTGGACTGGGCAAATGCAGCGATCGGAGCCAATAACAGCCCCAACACCGCGATGACTACCAACTTGTGACGCATCTGTCCTCCATCTGCAAGAAACCGGGATCGTCCGTCTGAAAACGGTGTGTGGATGCTACGACCCGGCCCGGAGCAAGTCAATCAGGTCCGCGCGCACCGCCGCGCCCAGCAAGCCGGCAGCCGGGTTGAGGATGACCGATACGGGGATGGTGCGCAGCAGGTCCGTCAGGGGGGCCTTGGCCGAGAACGCCGCCAGGAATGCGCCGGACTCCAGGGCGGGGAGGATCTTCGGCGCAATGCCGCCGCCAAGGTAGACGCCGGCCGTCGCCATCGAACGCAGCGCCAGATTCCCCGCTTCCGCCCCATACGCTTCGACAAACATGTCCAGCGCTTCCGCGCACTGCTCGCACCGCCCGGCCAGTGCACACGCGCTGATGGCCGCCGGCAGTTCGGCCTCTTCCACGCCGCGGCCAACCTCCGCGCACGCGATACCCGAGGCGGTGCCGATCACGCCGTGCGTGAAGCCGAAGATGTTCACGAGGCCGGGACCTGAGATGACGCGGTCGTGGTCCACGCGGCCATAGATCGCCGTCAGGTGCTCGACCAGCGCCAGTTCCCTGGGCGTGCGCGCCGCGAAGTCCGCATGACCCCCCTCGGAGGCCGACGGCACGAACTGGCCATCCACGTTGTGCAGCAGCGATTCGCCCAGACCTGTGCCGGCGGCGATGATCGCCGCGTTTCCACCAGCCACGGCCACGCCATCCTGCAGCACGGCGATCTCATGCGGTTCAAGGACGGCTACGGCGTACGCCATGGCCTCAAGGTCATTTAACAACTGAACCGCGCCCTCGCCGAGGCGTTCGGCGAGAAATGACAGATCCGCCAGCCAGGGCACATTCGTCAATCGCGCCACAAGTCCGGTCACCGGCCCCGCCACTCCAAAACAGGCCGCATCCACAGACGACGAACCACGCGTGTCGTCGAGGAAGACCTGAGTCAATTCGTCGAGACTGTCGAAGTCCAGCGTGGCGTATTCACGGACCACCAGCTGCCGCGGCCGTTCGCGATCGCGTTCGAACAACCCGAGCAGTGATTTGGTGCCGCCAATGTCGCCAGCCAGAAGCATGGGCTGAATGCTAACATCGGCCACAGGTAAAGGCCTTTGTCCCAGTGAGCATGCCAGCGATTCTTTCCCTCGATCGGCCCTTCACTGGCGAGCATGTCTCGGTTGTGGGCAAGGGCGGTGTGCTCTCGCGCAAGGACCTGCGTTCGGTCATCGAGCGCCTGGGCGCCAGCTGCGCCTTCTCCCTCACACCCAACACCACCATCATCGTCACCACCGGCGATCCGTTGCCGGGGGAGTGGCCCCCGCGTGTGCGCCGGGTGATGACTGAAGACGAGTTGTGCCGCGCCGCGGGACTGCCCGATCTGGACACGTTGCGCGCGCAGTACTACTCCTCACGCGATTTGCAGGGCATGTATCAGGGCCTGCGCGACGATCATCTCCGGTATCTGGAGAAGTGGGGGCTCATCCGGTCCGTTGCGGGCAGGTATTCATTCTCGGATTTGCATGTGGTGAAGGCCGCTGCGGCGGACCTCGCAGGCGGCGTGTCGCTCAATGCGATCCTGCGCGCGATGGTGGCCGAACGCACGGGTCAGCTGGCGTTCGACTTTCAGCCTCCACGGACAGACAGCCCGCGAGCGCGCGTCGTTTCACTGCCGGAAAAACGGCGGGACGTCGCTGCCAACATCGTTGCCGGACGCACGCCGGAGCGCACCGAGGCGATTCAAAACGCAAACTACCAGCTGGCCGCCAAGTATTTCCTCGAGGGCGCGGAACTCGACGACGGCGACGAGCGGAATCTCGAGGGCGCTGCAGCCTGCTACCGGCGCGCGCTGCTCTTCGATCCGTTGCTGGTTCCCGCGCTGGTGAACCTTGCGAACATTCACTACGAGCGCGACGAACTGGTGGAGGCCGACGCGATCTACGAAAAGTCGATCCGCATCGACCCCGAATGTTTTGAGGCCTACTTCAACCTTGGCAACATCCATCATGACCTGGCGCGATACCCGGATGCCGTCGTGGCCTACCGGGAAGCGCTCGCGATCAATCCCATGTATCCAGAGGCGCACTTCTACCTGGCTGTGACGCTGGAAAAACTCGGCCGGTCCGCTGAGGCCAGGCCGCATTGGCAGCAGTATCGGGAACTTGATCCGGACGGCGAGTTCGTCGAGCTCGCGAAGGAATTCTCGGACTAGGCGCTCCGTGCCGAACGTAGGGCGTCCCTTCAGGGGCGCCGTGAAATTGGCTTGCTACCGCTTCAGCAGCACCGCGGTTATGTCGCCCGGCCGGAGGGTGACGCGAGTAGCGCGGCGCGACAAGAGTTCAAGTGATTCGATCGTCAGATTCATGTCGGCGGTGTCACGAGTCACGTAGTAGTCGCCCGCCGGCACGCTCGGAAAACGAAACGTTCGAGTGCTGCTCGACGACAGATAGAAACGCCCGGTGTGGCGAAACGGTTCGGCCCATGTCGCGGTATCGGCGGGGAATACCATCACTCTGACCTGTTGCGGCGATTCGTAACGGTCAAGCTCGACCGCGACTTCGAGCCTCGCGAACGCCACATCGGACATCGTGATCATTATGCCGGTCACATCACTGTCGCTCACGGTAACCAGAGCGTCAGAAGTATCGACGCGCCACGGGCCAATACTGCTTGTCGATACCGCGTAACGGCCTGGCGGGAGATTCTCAATCCGGAACATTCCTTCGCGATTAACGGTTGCGGAGGGTGAGATCAACATGGCGGTGCCGCCCGATTGAATGAGACGTGGCGTCGAGTCCACTGGGAGCAGGGTGACTTGCGACTGCTCGAGGGTTGCAGGGGCGGGCCGGGTCGATGCTCCAGAAAATTCCAGACGCCCGCTGATCGCTGCGCCCGATCGCAGCGCAACGGCAAGGTCCGCGATGTCGCTCTCTCCTACCGCGATTGGCATCGAAGTCCACAGGCCCTTGCGTGGATTTTTCGGAAAGGCTTCGATCGAGTATCGGCCCGGTGGCACGCCGGCGAACTCAAACGCACCATCCGCGGTTACCTGGACCGGAGACAACGCGGTGGCACCAAGCGTCTGCAGATCGTTCTCAGGCACCAGCAGCAAGGTCATCTCTGTGGACGCGTTCACGGTGACTCCCTGGAGTTGGCCTGACACGCGGACCGGTGCGGCCACGTTCACGGTGATGTCAATGTCAGCGCGGTCGTCGGCTACGCCAAGCCGGATCGGCGTGGCGCCGGACGGGACCGTGCTGCGTGGGTGGAACATCGGCGCGAAATGCACCAGCCTCTGAGTCAACGCGGCCGCAGATGGAGGCCTGGGACCAAGCCGCGGCAGGAGATTTGTGTCGAACGGCAGCGAGTGATCACTGCACACACAAATGACGTATTCCCCAGCCGGCAGATCAGGGATTCGGAACTGTCCGCGATCATCAGCGGTCGCGCCACCTTTCGGAAGCAACACCGGCCGTGCCAGGAACATAGTCCTGAGGAACGCGCTCACGGGAGCGCCGGCAACTGAATCACCGGCGTCATCACGCACCGTTCCCGAAATGCTCCCATGGCGCCGCATGGACATGGCCACGTCCGTGGCCCGTTCATCAGCCCCGAGGTCCACCGAAGCCAATGCCTGGGCGTATCCTGCCGGTGCTGTGGCCGATACGTCATACGTGCCGGCGCGGAGGGCGGCGAAGACGAAGCGGCCTTGAGAATCGACCACCACCCGCGGCGTATGGACGTTGGTCACTGATCCATCGGCGTCAATCGTGGCTTCGATCACGACCCGGCCGACGGTGCTGAGCGCCACCGTTGCTCCGGCGACAGGCAGGCCCGATGTGGCATCAACCACCTGGCCGGCGATTACGCCAGCCCCGTTCGCTGCCACACGTACCGGCTCCTGGGCAGCGCCGAGGCTGATGATGAATGCGGTCAAGACAACGAGAGTCATATGCGTGCTCCATGTGTCAGGAGGGCACGGGCTTCAGCCCGTGCCGAGTCGTCGCTCAGGGTTTGAGCGCGAGCGTCGTCTTTTCGCCCGGCCGGAGCCGCACGGTCGTGGCCCGCTTGGCCCACCGGCCTCCAGAGACTGGAGCACGAGAGCACTGGAGCACCTCAGCACAGTGTCCTACCTGACCCTCAGGTCCTGCGTCTGCCGCCCACCAGGCGCGAGGGTGATCTTGATCGCCGCGCCGATGATCGACTGCAGGAACGCCGGGTCGTACTGTTCGTCGCGC
>JBKJJZ010000270.1:0-7885 GCA_046597705.1 Vicinamibacterales bacterium
GCGAGCCAGGCCAACCTGCACGCGGGCTGCCAGGACGACGCGACCGGCGCGGGTGATCCGCCTGAACCCCGTGGCCTGCATGAACGTCTTCGCAAAGCCGACCTCGGAGCCAATGGACCGCGTGGCAAGTTCCGCATCCGCGCTGAGCCAGCCGCCGGCGGTGGGATCCAGGATGTTGTCGCGACGGTCCCAGACCAGGCCGGTCGAAAACGATGACAGCCGAATCTGTGGGAACAGCCGGTCGATGAGCGGCTGGTCTTGTTCGGAGATTCTCGTATCGAACAGGCGGGTCGAGTCGAGTGCGTAACGCAGAAACACACTGACTTTCTGAGTCAGTCGCCGCAGCGCCTCCGCACTGGCCCCGCGGCGCACGTAAGTGAACGACGTCCTGATCGCGCGCTCGACGCTGGTCGTGACAACCAGGTCGGTGTTCGAGCGCCAGGCATGCGCCTCGCGATAGCTGCCGGTCACGCGGTACTCGCTCAAGCCAAAACCCTTGCCGTCCCTGGCCGGGTCGTCGGGATCGTTGTTGGGTCGCAGACTCACGCGTGAGAACAAGTTGATCGAGCGGTTGCCTCCGAACAGGTTGCGACGTCCCACTTCGAAGAAGCCACGGGGAGCGAACTCGAACCGGTCTTCGAAACCCTCCGCGGTCGTCCGCGTCGTTCGGCCAAACTCCAGCCCCCCGCCATACCCAAGCGTGGTGGCCGGCGCTTCTTCCACCTGCACGACGACATCCACGCGATCGTCGGCGCTGATCGCGGGCGACGGCGTGATGGTGACGCGCCGGAAAATGGCAAGTTCATTGAGCTGCCGGAGACTCTCCGCGCGGGCCGCCTGGCCATACGGCTCGCCGGGCTTGAGCAGGACCTGTCCCAGAATCGTATCGGTGCGCACGCGCACGTTCCCCGACACCAGCACGTGGTCCACGATCGTGCGGCGTCCCTCGAGGATGGAGAATGTCGCGGTGTAGTTTGGTTCACCAGCCAGGTCCACGCGAACAGCGGCCGACTCAAAACCGGCATTGCGATACAGCGCAAACACGGCATCGGTGTCCTGTCCCATCTGCGAATCACGGAACGGCTGGCCCACCTGCGAGCGAATCACTCTTCGCACGTCGGCTTCGGAGATCTGGCTGGCGCCGGTCACCACCACCGCGCCCAGAGTGCGCAGGACCCCTTCGACCACCGAAAGACGCACCACGACCTCGCCATCCCCGTTCTTTCGTGTCGAGGGACTCTCCTCAATGATCTTGGTCACACTGGCATTGAACCCGTCTGCCGCGTAGGCGTTGATCAAGGCCCGTATGCGCAGGTCGATCACGTCTTCTCTGAACTCCCCACCAACGGGAATGTCCAGGAGCGTTCGCGCCGCGTCTGCGGTGAAATGCGCCGTGCCCGTTATCGCCAAGTCGCGAAGGTAGTACTGCAGGCCGCGATTCACCTTGACGGTCACAATGACCTGATTGCCGCCGGGTTGCTCTTCAGGACGCACGTCCACGCTGGCTCGCCAATAGCCCTGGGCCTGCAGCGCCCACTTGATTCGCAATGCCGAGTCTTCGAGCAGATCTTCATCGGCGGAATTCTCCCGGCGCAACGGCACCCACTGATCCACACCCCCGGACGGCAGCGGATCGCCCACGACGATGATGTCGAAGATGGGCCCGGCCTCGACAGTCACGGTCAAGTTGACCACGTCGCCTTCTCCGGTCGGGAAGTGGTTGGCCGACGCCTCGTAATACCGTCGGGTGCGCAGTCCCTCAGCCACGGTCCGCAACGCATCCTCGATCGCGCGGCGCCGGTACGGCTCGCCGAATGCAATGTTCAGCGCTTTGAGAATCTCGCCGGCATCCAGCGGAGAAGTCCCTTCAAACTTGATGGTGCCGATCCGGTGCCTGGCACCCGCGTCCACGGTGAGAACCAGCGTCGATCCATGCGGCTTGTGAGTCCGCTCGAACGAAGGCGTGACACCGGGACGAACGAACCCCTCATCCGCGAGCGCGCGCCGCACGGCCTCCACGGCTGCCTCGGCGGTGGCAGCCGTCAGGCGTCCGCCGGCCTGCTCAAGCACCGCCCGCTCCAATGAGCGGCTATCAAGTCCGGTTGAACCCCTGAACTCCAACCGGTTGATGGGATGAAGCGGGATGAGCGAGAACACGAGCGCCACACCATCACCTTCGGCCCGCGCGACAACCGTGGCTGACTCGTAACGGCCCAGGCCCCGCACATGCGCCAGCCCTTCTCGCACGGCCGCTTCCACCAGCGGCGTGCGCGTCCGCACCTCGAGGAGCGCGAGCAAGCTGGAGTTGTCAATGGTCTCGCCCTCGATCTCCAGGCGAATGGAACTGATTGTGCGGCCCAGCCAGGGGGCCAGATCCGGCACGGGCGGCTGTTGCGCCACGGCCACCTGCGGAACCTCGCCGGCGACCGCCGGCCACGCGCTGGCGCCGCCGGCGAGCAGCGCGAAGACCATGGCGCGAAGGATTCGGAGCGGCATCAAAAGCGGTACCGCACGCGGAAGTCGAGCGCGAAGGTGCCGTCCTGGTTGCGCGAGAGCACCCAGGACATCCGATCGTTCTGCGCGTATTCCAACAGGAGGATGTCGTACTCCAGACTGGTGTTATCGAGCGAACGTGAGTACGTCAGATACACGCGGCGTGAGATGCGTTGCCCAACCGTCACGCGGGCGCCCGGGTTGAGCTGCTGCAGTGTGGCATCCGGCGCCAGGAGCGGAGTCAGCGTAAACGTATCGACCAGTCCGGTTCGCTCCACAACTCTTCCAACCTGGGTCGAGATGGGACTGGCCACCAGTTGCGCCACCACCGACTGCATCAACTGGTTCTGCACGTCCTGCGGTGACTCGAGCGTCCGAAGCTCGGCGCGATCCAGGTTGGGATTCTGGCCCAGGATGAGTGCGAGCTGGTCGCCCTGCGACAGTGGCGGATCGCTGTCCAGGGTGTACGTGAACTTGGAGAGTGTGCCGGTAAATCGGAGGTCCAGTCGATAGTCCTGCGAGGGCTGCCGAATCTGCGTCCGCGCCTCGATGTCGAAGTACGGTTCGATCTGATCGGGATTCGTGAACTCCACCGAGCCGCCCACCGTGTACCGGTTGCCGAGGAATTCCGTTTCACCGCGATCGATGTCCACGCGTCCCGCCAGCACGGGCCTGGTGACCGTGCCCGTCAGCTTCAAGTCGGGCGACACAATCACGGTGGCATCGCTGTCATCGATCACGGTCAGGCGCTGCCCGACGAGGTCGAGGTCGAAGCGGATGGGCAGTTCCGGCAACGCCGATGTGCCGACCACTCCCGTCGGTGCGTCGCCACCCAGTCCCGCGAAGCCGAGCAGTCCGGCGTTGCTCTGGAGCCGGCGTGTGTAGCGCGCCTGGCGCACGGTGATGCGCCCGGCCACCAGCGCGTCCTTCATCGTCCCGGTCAGCGACAAATCGGCATCAACGATCGAGCGGAACCCTTCCGGGAATCTCAGATCCAACCCATCGCCTCTGGCGGTGACATTGAGCGTGCTCGGCATGAACGCTTCAAGCCCAATCGATCCACCGAACGTGATTTCTCCCCCGCCTGTGCGGGCGCCGGTGCCCATCCGGGCCCGCAAGCCATCAAGGCGGATGCCCGACGCATCGAACTGGACGCCGCCGTGAATGCTGTCGAGGCTATGCGGGAACGAGAAGTGGCGCAGCCGGCCGTTGGCGATGCTGGCATTGCCGGCGTACACCGGCGCTTCGAAAGTCCCCGTCACGCGCGCGGCGATGGTCGCGTCGCCGGAACTGCGCACATCCTGGACGACGCCCTGCAGCACGGCGAGGCTCGCCGTCCCGTCGATCGACACATCCATCGTCGAGCGCGCGCGGTCGATGCGGCCTCCAAGAGTCAGGCTTGTCCCCTCGCCCGAGAGGGTAAACGCGCCTGTGGAACCAGCGCACGGGCCAGTGGTCGTGATCGGCACGACGCCGCAGATCGTCAGCACGTCCTGCGCAAAGGCCATCCGTAAGGGCACGCGCGTGCCAGCCGGCCCCATGGGGTTCGAGAGCAGGTAGTCGAACAGTTTCAGGTCGGCTCGGTCCAACGTCAGGTCAACATTCAGCTTGGACAGATTCGCCAGTTCGCCGTCGAGTCGAACGGCGCCGCTGACCACGGCCTGGGTGTAGGGCGACATTTGCGGTGCCATGAAACGCAGGAATGGATCGACCGACGTTTCATTGAAGCGGAGGGAAAAACTCCCGTCGTACGTGTCATTGCGTTGCACCTGGCCCGAACCCGACATTGACAATCGATCGGATGCCACGTCGAGGCGGTCGATCGTCATGAGCGTTTCCTCGATGACCATGTGCGCGGTCGCCTGCCCGATACCCTCGTCGCCCCAGAAGAGGTCGGCCACCCGTCCGTCCCATTCGTACCGCGGATGCTCGGTACTGCCGCTGCCGCGCATCGTAAAATTCAGCACGCCAGTCAGATTCGCATCAGGCACCGTGAAACTGACGAGGGACTCGACCGGAATTTTTTCGCCATCGAACGTGAAGCTGTACGTGCCCCAGCCTTCGGGTGTTGGAGGCCAGCCGACATAGCCCGCGCCCCGCACGAATCCGGTGCTTTTCTTTACCTCGGCACCATCGATCCGCATGCCATCACCTTCAAACGACAGCCGCGCCGTGAAGGAATCAAACGTTTCTTCCCACGCCGTTCCTGGCTCCACGCGCAACAGCCCGAATCCCTCGGGGCCGCGATATCGACCATAGATCTGCACATCGCCGAACATCGTGCCTTCGACGGGCCAATCCTGCAGCTCGAAGAATGTCTTGAAATCAGCGAGCGGCCAGCGATCGACTGTTATCCGCGCGTCGATTTCCTCGCCGGCGTCCGCGCGGGGAAAACCGAGCGAGTATTTGCCGTTGGCCGCAATCCTTGCCTGTCCGTCGCCAATGGAACTGTTCGACACGGTGAGGTAGCTGTTCTCCACCGACACGTCCGCGGCGCCAGAACCCCACAGCACGTCCCACGCCCGCATACGCTCGCCCACGAAGTGGCCGGTAATCAGCGGCCGGCTGAACCAGCGAGTCATGGTGCCATCGAAGACACCGCGCCCGCCGATTGCGATCGGACTCGTGCGGGACCCGAACGCGGTGAGAACCGCGGCGAGCAAGCGGTCGCTCTCCTGCCAATCCGTGCTGACGACCCGGAAGGGAATGATCGCGTTGTCGTGCCAGCCGGTCGTGCCGTGAAACGAGAGATGAGTGTCCGGCGTGGCGGCCCATCCGTCGGTGATATCGATCAGCGTCGGCGTCAGGCGATAGGACACCTTGCCGCTCACAGGGATCGGCCCCATCGGCCGGTCGAAGGGTGTGGCACCGGCAGGGTCACTGACAAATGCCGCCAGTTGCGGCGCCGCCACCGCCTGGCCGTCGGACGTCACGGCGCGGATCTCACCATCGCCCTTCATGTCGTCAAAATGCCCGCTGAGCCAGGTCATGGTCTGCCATCCGTCAGCACGACTGGCCAGGTCGATGCCCTGCCAGTTCATGACGCGACCGAACTCCGTCAGGTCCACGGCTTTGTAAGTCGCCGACAGGTCCGCCAGACTTCCGCGAGCGTTTGCCAACGTCGTGAGAGCGTAGTCCAGGCGCATGGCTCCGCCGTAGAACCTGCTCTGGGCGCCCACGACTTCGAGGCGGTTCTGCATCCAGACGACATGCCCGGTCATCCCCGGAAAATCGAAACCGCTGACGTTGAGCCCGGGCACCTTCATGATGCCGGTGACGTCGTATTTTCCGCTCTGAAACTTCTGGAAGCGGCCTTTGTACTCGCCGCGGCCCCGCGCCGTGAAATTCTGGCCGAAGAAAAAGATCTCTTTCAGAGGGGCGACCTCGAAGACCGTCGAAATATCAAAATACTGCTCGGGCCATTTGTTCAGGTTCAGCGCGCCAGTCATGTGCGAGCGCGTGCCGTCGGCGACGAGGTCGAGTCCCTGGACGGTAATCATGTTGCCGGCGTCAAAACTCATCCGCGCCGACATGGAGTCCAGGCGCATCGGCTCGTAGCTGAGAATGTTGGTCACGCCGCCCTTGAACGTGAGCGTGGCGACATACTTGTCGAGCCGAAGGTCGCGGGTGAAATTGACGGCCACGTTTTCCGCGGTGAAATCCAACGGCTGCGCGTGGTCAATGAGCCGGAACCAGCCGTTACGTGCCCAGATGAAGTTGATGTTCGTCTGGAACCGGCCCGGTTCGGTTGAGCGCGGTTTCAGTCTCGGGATGTTGCTCTTGTTGCCGGGAAACATCTCCATCGTGATGGCCCAACGATCCATCGTGGCCTCCACGACAAGCTGGCGGCGCAGGAGCGTTGACCAGGGAATATGCAGCTCGATGCGATCGGCCTTGAGGAACGGCGCTGCATCCGGAGTCAGGCCCTCAATCAAGACGTTCCTGACCACGAACATTCCGGGGCGCAGCGAGGCACTCAGTTCCCCGATGTGCACGGGCCGTTCGAAATACGCTGTCGCCTCGCGTTCGGCGCGTGCTCTCAGTGAGGGACCAAGATCGATGGTAAACAGAGAGACGAGCAGAGCGGCCAGCACGGCGGCCAGTACGAGGAAGATGCGCCGTGACCACCGAAGGGCCTTCCATCGCCGGCGCGGGGCAGGCGTTGGAAGGCCCGCCTGAGTCTCTGCCTCGGTCACCCGTTCAGCTTACCCGAGCCCGCGTTACTCGATGACCACGAGCAACCGGCCGGCTTCGACTGACATCCCCTCGGTAACGGCCACCTCGGTTACCTTCCCCGCTTTGGGCGCGGTCAGTTCATTCTCCATTTTCATGGCCTCGACGACCACGAGCCCCTGGCGATGTGCCACCTCATCACCGACCTTGACCATCACACGAAGGATTCGCCCGGGCATCGGCGCCTTCACACGCTGCTGTCCCGCGCCGCCGGCGGTCCGCTGGCCGCCGCGCGCGTGGCGTTGACGGTCCACCACCACCGGCACGTCCACGTGCGGCAGCTGCACCAGCCATTCCCCCCCGTTGTGGGGCGTGGCGGCGGCGTCCACGGACCGGCCGCCCTCACTGAACAGGATCGACAAGCCGAGATCGGTGGGACGCGCTTCCAGGTCGTGCACTCGACCGTCGATGAGCACCTGGAACCGGCCACTCTCGGCGACCCGTTCGACGACCACCGTACGAAGGCGCCCCGCCACTTCGACGTCGAATTTCATCGCAGCGCCTCCGTGCGGGCCGCACGTTGCCAGGCTCCGGATGATTGGGTTGCGGCGCTGCCCGCCGACGCTTGATGCGCGCGAAACCACGTGGCCACTGCTGCGATGATGGCCGCATCTTGCGCGTCACGGTCCGTGGGCTCTACAAACGGCTGTCCCTTGCGCGATGCCAGCAACCCGTCGAGGTAGGTGGTATCGAACGCGCCGGTGCCAAACTCTGGCTGCGAGACGAGCCACCGAAAGAACGGCAACGTTGTTCGCACGCCGATCACGCGATACTCATCGAGCACCCGCGTGAGCCTGCCGATGGCTTCCGTCCGCGTGTCGCCCCAGACGATCAACTTCGCAATCATCGAGTCATAGAACAGCGGGATCTCGAAGCCTGACGCGACACCGCGGTCGTCTCGTACGCCGGGACCACCCGGTACGCTGATCGCGCGCACGAGGCCCGGCGATGGCATGAACCCCTGGTCGGGATCTTCGGCGTAAATCCGGCATTCAATCGCGTGGGCGCGTGGGGTCAGCGCGCGCACCGGATCGATGGTGAGCCGCTCACCCATGGCGATGCGCAGCTGCCAGTGGACGAGATCGATACCCGTCACCATCTCAGTGACCGGATGTTCCACCTGGAGGCGCGTGTTCATCTCGAGGAAGTAGAACGCGCC
>JBKJJZ010000165.1:0-2648 GCA_046597705.1 Vicinamibacterales bacterium
CGCGCAGGCGCTGACGCGGATCCTTTTGCAGGCAGCGATGCAGAAGCTGGCGCACCGACGCCGGAACGCTCGCGGGAAGGGAACTGATCGCGGGCTGGTCCTTGAGCACCGATGCCAGCGTCTCGGAGACATCCTCTCCGCCAAAGGCGCGCGTACCGGAGAGCATCTCGAAGAGCACCGCGCCGAACGCCCAGATGTCCGCGCGCTTGTCCACCGCCCGGCCCTTGGCCTGCTCGGGCGCCATGTAGGCGGCGGTGCCGAGGATCATGCCCATCTGCGTGCCTGGCCCGCCGTAGCCTTGCGCGAAGCCGGCAGCTGTGAGCGTCGGTGAGTTCATCGCGTCGATGCTGGGCGTGCCTGCGGGATCCATCGCCTTGGCCAGGCCGAAGTCAAGGATCTTCACCGTGCCATCGGTGCGGACTTTGATGTTGGCGGGCTTCAGGTCGCGATGGATGATGCCCTGCTCGTGCGCGGCTTCGAGCGCGTCCACGATCTGCTTCGCGATCGGCAGGGCGTCCTCAATATGGATTCCTCGCGGGGCCCCACCCCCGCTCGGGGTCGCGCCCTGTCGCGCGATGATCACGGAGAGGTCCTCGCCTTCGACCAGTTCCATCACCAGCGCGTTGCCTTCCATCCCGTAGATGGCGGCGATGTTGGGGTGGTTCAGCGCGGCCAGTGCCTTGGCTTCGCGGTTGAAGCGCGCCAGGCGCTCGGCGTCGTCTGCAAACGCCTCCGGCAGAATCTTTATCGCGACACTGCGATTGAGCTTCGCGTCACGAGCGCGGTAGACCTCGCCCATTCCGCCTGCGCCCAGCGGGCCGACAATTTCATAGGGACCTATTCGATTGCCGGCAACGAGAGACATGGAGGCGCAAGGGTATCGTACGTAATTGCGTCGGCGTTACGTCCTCAGGGCGAACACCGCCGAGAGGATAGCGGCGAGGATCGTCAGAGCCGCCGCGCCGATGCCTCCCAGAACCCACCGAAGTTGTGTGCGCATCTCCAGGCGGAGTTCGGCAAAGCCCGTTTGCATTTCGCTGCGGACGCCGGCGAATTCCGCCCGCAGTTCGTGCCGGACGTCTGCGATGCTGGTCTGCAGTTCGTTGCGGCCAGTGTTCAGTCCGCTATCGAGGCGCTCGTCCAATCGCGCGATCGATTGCTTGACCTCGGCGAAGCCCGTCCGCATTTCGCTTCGGACATCGGTGAGACCCGTCTGTAGCTCGCCTCGGACATCGGCCAGGCCAGACTGCATCTCGTTGCGGCACTCGCTCAATCCGACATCGAGCCGGCCTTCGACGCGCACGAGCGACGTCTTGATGTCGGTCAGGGTCTGAGCCACCGCCTCGAACTGTTCTTCGAGCCTCGCCACTCGTTCCACCACTTCTGCCATCTGTGCCTCCGGATCACCGGGGACAGAAGCATGAGAATCCGCCACTTCCACGGCCGCTCATGTGGCAGTTTCTGACGACGACGCTACCATCGTCGCTGGACGTCGTCACGCGAGAAGATCGTGCCAGCGCGAGCGATCTTCGGTGGCCGGATCGAGGTCTTCGGATGGCGTGGCTTTAGAGCCATTTTCAGATGTGTGTAGCCGCCAGAAGGTGCGATACGTAGGGCGTCCCTTCAGGGGCGCCGTGAATTGGCGCGGCTAAAGCCACGCCCTACGTACTACAGGCAACTGAAAACTGCCTTAGCCGCGCCAAATTGCTCGGACGCTGGGTCAGACCCGGCTACTGGGCGATTGCGCCCGCCGCTTCGCCTGTCCCTTAGCGTCCCGGCTGCGCAGCGCATTCACCGAGCGCGAGTGCATGATTTTCATCTCGCGCATCTCCATCTGCGATGAGACCACCATGATCTCGCTGGCGAGCTCGTCAGCGATGCGTAGCACCTCTGGGAAGTCGCCCAGCGCGCGGATCGCGGCTGCGGCGTCGGTGATGATTGCCTGCGCGCGATCGTATTGACCCGCGCGGTTGGCATTGAGTGCGGCCTCGCTGGCCCGGCTCGCGATGACCGTGGCCACCTCCACCAGCACCGGCACGCTTGCGCGCTGATTGCGGTCGGCGTCCGCGTCAGCGACCTGCCATTCAACCAGCATCGGCGCGCGGAACAGCACGTTATCGCGATCGGTAAGTGCCACAAATGCGCCAAGGGTGGAGCCCTCGACGCCGGCTTCGCACTCAACGGCCACCAGCACGGTGAGTTGTTGCTCGGCGACGAGGTCGCCCAGCCGGATGTGGATTCCCGATCCGTAGGGCGTGGCTTCAGCCGCGCCAACTGACGCGGGACGCGTCTGGAAGTCGTGGAGGCAGGCGAAGCGCACGCCCGGGCCGCCGGTGACGATGACTTCGGCGTCGCGTGCGACCACCTCGAGGGTTTCGCCGAGTTCGCTGGCGAAGAAGTCTGCGATCTGCGCCGGCGCCTCGACGTAGTAGAAGTTGCCGCCGCCCTCGCGTGCGAGGCTCGCCAGCAGCACCTCGTCGAAGTCGTGTCCCAGTCCGAAGGTGGTGGTCTGCACTCCGGCTTCGCGAAGGGTGGCGGCGTACGCGGCCAGCGTATCGGGGTTGGTCTCGCCTTCGTTGGCCTGGCCGTCGGTCAGGAGTAGCAGGCGCCGGACTTCTTCACCCGGCGCGTTGGTCACCAGTTCGCCG
>JBKJJZ010000341.1:0-5005 GCA_046597705.1 Vicinamibacterales bacterium
AGCGGGCCGCTACATCAACGCGCGTGAACACAAACGCAAGGGCAAACGCCGCAACGCAAACAAGGATTCGAAGACTGGATCGCATGGCGCAGTCTAGCACTCCGAGTGTCCCCGGGACGCCGTCTGCAACGCATACAATGTCAGTCTGCATGCCGCTCGATCTCGCCTTTTCACGCTCGCAGTTTCCCTCGCTCTCGGACGATGGCGACGCCTGGATATATCTCGACAACGCCGGTGGTTCGCAGGTACTTGAGTCGGTGGCCGACCGGGTCCGCGAGTACCTCCTGACGTCGAGCGTTCAGACTGGTGCGAGTTACGGCGTATCCACGCTCGCGGCAGAGCGCCTCTACGCGGGGCAGTCCGCGATCGCTGAACTCATCAACGCGTCCAGGCCCGACGAAATCGTCTTCGGGCCGTCGTCGACGGTCATGCTCCAGACCCTGGCGCGCGCCATCACCCCCACGTTGTCGCCTGGCGATGAAGTGGTGGTCTCGATGATTGACCACGAAGCCAATATCGGACCATGGCTCGCGCTACAGGCGCACGGCATCATCGTGCGTCCGTGGCATCTCAATCGCGAGACGATGACGCTGGAGATCTCAGACCTCGAGTTGTTGATGACATCCCGGACCCGGCTGGTGGTCTGCACGCAGACATCGAACATCTTCGGGCAACTGATTCCGATCGCGGCGGTGACCGCGTGCGCGCACGATCAGGGCGCCGCCGTGTGTATCGACGGCGTGGCGTTCGCTCCGCACCGCCTCGTGGACGTGCGCGCGTGGGATGTGGACTACTACGTGTTCAGCCTGTACAAAGTCTTCGGTCCGCATCATGCCGTGTTATACGGCAAGTACGATCGCCTGCGGGCGCTTGCGAACCAGTCGCATCACTTTGTGCCAGTGGACAAAATTCCGGGCAAACTGCAGCCGGGCAATCCCAATTACGAGCTGTCTTACGGGGCCACGGCTATCCCTGAGTATCTGGTGACACTGGGTGAGCGGTCCGGCGCCGATGCCGGCGCTTCGCGCCGCGCGCGAATGGCGGCCGCGTTCGATGCGATTGCCGATCACGAGTCGATCCTGGCCGATCGGCTGTTGTCCTGGCTGCGAGGCCGGAAGGACGCGCGCATCATCGGCCCCGCGTCCGCCGATCGCGCGGTTCGTGTGCCCACCATCAGTTTCGTTGTTGACGGCTACGACTCAGAGCGCATCGTCCGCGCCATCGATCCGCTGCGCATCGGTATTCGCTTCGGCGACTTCTACTCCCGGAGGTTGATCGAACACCTGGGTCTGGAAGCAGGACACGGCGTTGTGCGCGCGTCATTTGCGCACTACAACACGGTTGCCGATGCCGATCGGCTCATTGCGGGTCTGGATCAGGGGCTCGCCCGCCGCCGGTAAAAAGGGCTGAACCATCCTGAGACCTGCTCGTATGCTCCACTTCGTGGAGCATATGGGCACCATCGTCCGGCTCGAGCACGAGGCCTACGGTGCGACGATTCGGCGCGACATAGAAACCAGGACGGCCAGGCGGCTGTCGATCAGCGCCGTCTATACCACCCTGGATCGCCTCGAACAGAAGGGCATGGTCCGATCCTGGATCGGCGAACCGACGGCAGAACGGGAGGCCGCCGGCGCAAACACTTCGCGCTGGAAACTCACCGTGTCGCGAAGGACGCGGGAGATCGGCGTGCGAATGGCGCTCGGCGGTAGTCGCGAGCGTGTCATTGTTCCGGCTCGGCGGGCGCTTCGTGTGGAGCCCACGGTGGCGCCGCGGGCAGAGTAGTTCTATCTGAAGCCGCGGATCAGCGTGACATCGCCCGTCCGCGTGCCGCGCGCCAGGAACAGCCGCTTCCGATCATGGCTGTAGCCGAAGCTGGAAGTGCGGCCGGAGGTGAACCCGGAAAGCTGACGTGGCGCTCCGCCGGCAATCGGTCGTTCCCACAGGTTGTCAACGCCTTTGTCATCCCGGACGAGATAGGCGATGACGCCAGCTGACCGTCCCCACGCGACGGCGCTGCCGTCGAGATCTATCTCAGACAAGACCCGGCCAGACTCCGCGTCGATGATCAGGTGGTATGTGCTCGTCGTCGACTGCGGTGTCCGAACCACGAGCAACTGCCGGCCGTCGGGCGAAATGTCGAGCACGCCGTCGATTCCCTGGCCGATACTCGTCGCAGGACCGCCGTCGGCCGGCATGCGCATCAAACCTTCCCTGGAGGGGTAATACAGCCATCGTCCATCGGGCGATACCCGGGCGCTCGATCGGGCGCCGGCGTTAACAAGCACTGTTTGACCCGTACCGTCGGGCTGCACCCGTTTGATTTGAAGTTGGCTGTCAACGATGGCCGTGAAGATCACGAATCGGCCGTCACTGGGAACCGAAACCACGACCGCGGGATCCATCGTCAGGCGGCGTGGCGGCGCTCCCGGAGCGTCAACACTCCAAACACTCGTGTTCGTCCCGTCCGATGCGTCGAAGTACACCCTTCCCTGAGAGAGAGGCGCGATCGAGTCGCCGTCCTGACGCGTGCCGCTGGTCCATTGGATGAGAGGGGCCGTCGCGTCCGCGTTGGTTTCGAACAAATTCGAGGTGATGTTCCACGGCACCGTGGCGATCGTCGTGCCATCGGCAGTGACGCCGATGCTCATGTTGCCGAACCCCGAGGTCTCGTTCGTGATCCGCCGCGCGGGTCCGCCGGCGAGATCGGCAATCCAGAATTGATACGGCCCGTTCAGCCGTTCCATGGCCGAGAAGAGCAGCCGGTTGCCAGGCAGCCAGGCCGTGCGGCCGAGAAGGAGCCACTTCTGTGTCCCCAGCATCCTGAGTTCGCCGGTTTCGGCATCCACGAGAATCGGGCGCATCGTGAAGCTGTCCCGTTCGAAGTCCTGCGTCGCTGAGATCCACTTCCCGTCAGGCGACCACGCCACTCCAAACGGCGCGAAGCCGCCACCATCGGTGCTGAGACTCGCGAGCTGCCGGGTGTTGGCTCCTGAGGCGTCGGAAATCATCAGTGCGATTCGGCGCTCGGCACGAAACCGCCGGAGAAAGGCCAGCCGTGCGCCGTCTGGCGAGACGCCGACGGCGCCCTCGAGATCCGTGAGCACCCGCCGGGGTTCCCCACCGAAGATCGGCATGGCGAGCAGCACACCCTGGGGATAGTCGTCGGTGTCAGTGGAGATATAGACATAGTTGCTGTCCGGAGAGAACGCAGCGTTTCCCGCCAGCCGCCCGAACGACACCGATGCGCCAGTGGCCACCTGCACAGCGAACATCTCACTGGCGAAGTTGCAGTACACGACGGTCTTGCCGTCGGGTGAGATGGCGCCGCATCCCGTGGCCTGACCGGTGGTCGTGACCCGTGTGATGTCCAGGTTCGCCGCCGGTGCAACAGCCGTCTCCGGCTGGTTCCGGGTGAAGCCGGCGTAGAGGCCGTAGGCGGCTGCGATCAGGAGCGCAAGGAAAACGAGCGCGCCGGCAGTCACGAGCCCTTTGCGCCGCTTGACCTCGGCGGCGATGATGGCGCCGCTGGAGATCGGCCGCACGCTCGTGCTGGTGGCCACGGGCATCGCCGACGTCAGTTTGCCGGCGCTCGCATCGCGCTTGAGCCGCTTCAGATCGCCGCGCAGTTCTGCTGCGGTCTGGAATCGAAGATCGCGGTCCTTCTCCAGGCCCTTCAGGATCAAGTCGTCCACCTTGGGCGGCAGGGCGGGATTCAGCTGGCGAGGTGCCTCCGGCGTCTCTCCGAGTATCTGCTGGAAGATGATCGCGGAGGTCTTGCCCTTAAATGCCGGCCGGCCGGTGGACATTTCGTACAGCACTGCCGCCAGGCTGAAGAGGTCCGTGCGCGCATCAACTTCTTCGCCGCGGGCCTGTTCTGGTGACATGTAAGCGATGGTGCCTACAGCCATCCCCGGTCCGGTAAGCTGTGCTTCCAGCGCTGGGGCCAGGACGGTGTCGACGTTGCCGGGCGAACCCGCGGTGCCGACCTTTGCCACGCCGAAGTCCAGCACTTTCGCACGGCCGTCACGTGTAACGAAGATGTTGGCCGGCTTGATGTCGCGATGTACGATGCCGCGCTGATGAGCCGCATCGAGCGCATCGGCCACCTGGATGCCCAGATCGAGCACGCCGTCGAGACTGAACGGATTGTTCGCAATGCGACGGTCCAGCGGTTCGCCATCGAGCGCCTCCATGGCGATGAAGTACTCGCCGTCTGCCTCTTCGATGGCGAAAATCGTGCAGATGTTCGGGTGGTTGAGGGCACTGGCCGCGCGGGCTTCGCGCTGGAATCGCTCGAGCGCCGGTCGATCGCGCGCCAGTTCCGGCGGCAGGAACTTGAGCGCCACCTTCCGGCCGAGCTTCGCATCCTGGGCTCCATAGACAACACCCATGCCGCCGCTGCCCAGGGCGTCTGTGATGGTGTAGTGGAGAATTGTCCGGCCGACCACCACCAAAGACTACCGGATTCCGCCCCTGCTGTAGATGGTGACCGCGCCGCCGACGCTCGATTCTTCACGCAGTCGCTGCTGTCGGAAGGGGCGCTGGAGCGGTGACGCATGTTGGCCGCTGGCCGCTACGTCATTCTCTTGGGCAAAGCCGCGACGGGTTCAGTCCAGCAGCAGCGCCAACTCGTCGCGGCCGATCGCGCGCAGGCCCCTGGGATCAGCGCCGAGGATTGCATCCGCGACGTCGCGCTTGGCGCGCTGCAGAGCCAGCACCTTCTCTTCGACCGTATCTTCCGCGATCAGCCGGTAGGCGAACACCTCGCGCGCCTGTCCGATCCGGTGGGCGCGATCGATGGCCTGGGCCTCCACTGCCGGGTTCCACCAGGGGTCGAGCAGAAACACGTAGTCCGCGGCGGTCAGGTTGAGGCCCACGCCCCCGGCCTTGAGAGACACCAGGAAGAGCGGGCAGGCCGGGTCGTCCTGGAACCGCGAGACGCGCTGGGCGCGATCGCGCGTGGCACCGTCGAGGTATTCGTACGTCATCGGCTCGCGATCGA
>JBKJJZ010000407.1:0-3984 GCA_046597705.1 Vicinamibacterales bacterium
CCTACGTTCGGAACACCCGTCCGTACGTAGGGCGTCCCTTTAGGGGCGCCGATGTCGCATAATACGGCGCGCCTATGACACCAAGATTGACGAAGGTCCAGTGGCTGATCTGCGTGATTGCCTCGCTGGGCTTCGCGTTCGACATCTATGAACTGCTGATGCTGCCGCTCATCATCGCGCCGGCCCTGCGCGACCTGGTGAATGTGGCACCTGGCACGCCGGCCTACAACGACTGGGTCGGCGTGATGTTGTGGGTTCCCGCCATCGCCGGCGGCATCTTCGGACTTCTCGGGGGCTACCTCACCGATCGACTCGGTCGCCGCCGCGTGCTGACGTGGAGCATCCTTCTCTACGCGTTCTCGGCGTTCGCAGCCGGGTTCAGCACCACGATCTGGCAGTTCCTGTTCTTCCGCAGTCTCACGTTCATCGGCGTGTGCGTGGAATTTGTGGCCGCCGTGTCCTGGCTGGCCGAGCTGTTCACCGACGCGAAGCAGCGCGAAAAGGTGCTGGGATACACGCAGGCGTTCTCGTCATTCGGTGGCGCCCTGGTCACTGCAGCCAGCGCCTGGATCCTGGCGAACGCGGCGTCGTTACCCACGATCTACGGTGAGCACACGGCATGGCGGTACACCCTGATGTCGGGCATCATCCCGGCCCTGCCGCTCATCATCATCCGGCCGTTCCTGCCGGAGTCGCCCGCCTGGCTCGCCAAGAAACAAGCCGGAACCCTCCGTCGCCCGAGTGTGGCGCAATTGTTCAGCCCCCAATTGCGGCGCACCACCATCGTCACCACACTGATGTTCGCGTGTTCGTACGGCGCGGCGTTCGGCGCCATTCAGCACATGCCACGTATTGTGCCGGCCACGCCGGAGGTGGTGACGATGGCGCCTGCGCGTGCGATGCCGCCGGATCCCGCAGGTGCAGCGCAGTGGCGGGCCGAAAGCGGGCGCATCAAACAGCAGCAGGCCGCATCAGTTCAGTGGTGGCAGGAGATTGGCGGGTTGGCGGGCCGCACCCTTCTGGCAATGGTCGTGGTCCTTATCGCCAGCCGGCGCGGCCTGCTTCGCCTCTTCCAGGTGCCCGGACTGATCATCGTGCCCCTGGTGTTCTGGTTTGCTCCGACATCCAGTCTCGGCACTCTGAAGATCGGGATGTTCTTCGCGGGACTGTTCACGGTGGCGCAGTTCAGTTTCTGGGGCAACTATCTGCCGCGCGTGTATCCCACGCACTTGCGAGGCACGGGTGAGGGATTCGCCGCCAACGTAGGTGGCCGCATGCTCGGCACCGGCTTTGCGTTTGTGACCACGACACTGGCGTCGAACCTTGCTGGTGCTCCGCACATCCAGTTGGCGAAGGCCGCCACGATCGTCGCCGCGTCCGTGTACACCGCAGGCATCGCACTCAGCTTCTTCCTGCCAGAGCCCAAGGGAACGGACTTGCCGGAGTAGGTGTCTGTGGCGATCATTTTTCTGGCGCGCGTCGTGTTCGTGGCGTTGGTCGCCACGATCGGCGATTTCATCTGGTTTGAGAACAACGTTCGGCATACGACCATGCACGGAGTGGTGCACGGCGCGGCGCTGCTGCTCTCAGTGGGACTGGTGCTGGGACAGCAGACCGGCCGATGGATTCGAGGGGCCCTGGGCGGCGTTGTTGCCGGCGTGGCCGGCGCACTGGCGTTTTACGGCGTCGTGGGCGCGCTGGGTTACCTGGGCGGGTTGATTGCCGCATGGATCTTCATGTGGCTCGTGCTTGCGGCGGTCAGTGCGTGGCTGCGCCACCAGCTCGGTCACGTCTCCCGCTGGATTCTTCCAGGCCTGGCAGCCGCGGTCGGCAGTGGCGCAACCTTCTACCTGGTGTCGGGCATCTGGACCGATCACCCTGAGGCACGCAACTATCTGTGGCATCTGGCCGCGTGGACCTTCGCATGGGCGCCTGGCATCGTGGCGCTCACGTGGACACGCAAATGAAAGCCCTGATAGTGCTCGCAGGCTTCGTGCTCTGCGTGCAGGCTGTTCCCGCGCAGGTGCCCAAGCCGGCCACTTCGCCACAGGCTCGGGTCGAGGCGTACCTCAGGGAGTGGCACGCTCAGTCGTCGGTTCCTGGCGTGTCGGTCGGTATCGTGTTGAAGGACGGCAGTGTGATGACTGCCGTCGCGGGGGTGGCGGATCGCACGGTCAAGACTCCGCTCACGCCTGCCGGCCTGATGCTGGCCGGAAGCACGGGCAAGACGTTCTTTGCCGCACTGGCCCTGCAACTCATCGAGAGCGGCAGGCTTGATCTGGACGCCCCGATTTCGAAGTATCTCGGTGACAGGCCCTGGTTCCCGCGCCTGCCGAATGCCACCTCGATCACCGTGCGGCACCTGATGACGCACACAAGCGGCCTCGTGCGCTATGAGATGAACCCGAAGTTCACCGCTGACCTTCGCGCGCAGCCGGACAAGGCGTGGTCGCCTGAAGAGGAGGTGGCCTATCTGCTTGACAGCACGCCGCCGTTTGCCGCGGGCCAGGGCTGGGATTACTCGGACACGAATTACATCGTGCTCGGCATGATCATGGAGCAGATCACCGGGACAAAAGCCTATGACGAAATCCGGACGAGATTCCTGACGCCGCTCAGGCTCAGCGGCATCGTGCCGCAGACAAGCCGGCAGATTCCCGGACTCGTGAACGGCTACGCCGGCGCGAATGATCCGCTGGGCCTGCCGGACGAAATGATGGTGAGCGGCCGGCTCGCGATTAGTCCCCAGTTCGAATGGGCCGGCGGGGGGTTCGCCACCAGGGCAGCTGACCTCGCCCGATGGGGCCACGCGTTGTATGCGGCGACGGGCGGACCCATCACCGAGACCATGCGCAACCTGATGGTCAACGCCGCGGTGCCCGCACGGCTCGGACCTCAGACGATGTATGGACTTGGTGTGATTGTGCGACCGCGTACACCCGTCGGTCCCGTGTGGGGGCACAGCGGTTTCTTTCCCGGGTATCAGTCAGAACTGGTCTACGCCGTGGACCAGGGCATCACCGTGGCCGTGCAGATCAACACCTCAGCACCGCGCAGCACAGGCACGCGCAGCATCCTGCGCGTCGCCTACGACATCATCGGCCTGGTCAGTTCCGCCAGTTTCCGCCTACGCTCTTCGAGCTACGGCGGACAAGCCGCCAGTTCCCCAGTTCCCCAGTTCCCCAGCTCATCGAGCCACCCAGGTCGGAAACAGAATCCGCACGCCGTTTCTGTTGACGGCCACCGTGCGGCGCGTCTTTGTCGTGGCGTCGCTTCCGGGGGCGTAGGTCACCACGTACTGTGTCGTGATTAGCGCGGCCATCTGCTGCGCCTTGTTCGACAGGCCCACCCCTGACGCCACGCTCTCGGTCATCCCACCGCTCATGCGGCTTCCCAGGCTGACCACTTCTTCCCGGCCGGCGTTGCCCACGCTGGCGCCTCCGATGCTTTGCACTTCAAGCGCCCAGAGACTCGCCTTCGACGCCCACAAGGTCATGGCCGTCCGGTCATTCCACTGGGTGCTTGTGTCGGCACGATAGGCTGCGAACATCGCGAAGATCGCTCGACGATCGGTTCTTGTGTCGCGCAGGAGTTCGCAGGCATCGACCACAGCATCCAGCATGCCGCCGTCTGTTGCGGAGGTGGACAGCCGTGCGATCGCCTTGTTGAGGTCTGTTGCCGGTGAGTTGAAACCCGTGATCCGCACGACTGGGCCGTCGAACGTGGTGAGCGCCATCACGCTATCGGGCACCGTGCGAATCGTTTTCACGAAGCCGGAGAGCGCATGTTGGACCGTGAAGGTGCTGTATGCCGGATCCAGCCCGAGCCGATCGGTGATGATGACCACCGAAAGCGGCTCGGTGGCTTGAGCCACCGCGAGGATTTCCTGATCCCTGTTGTCGATGGCGATCTTGAAGTCAGCGGCGGTGAGCCCCGCCACCGGCTTGTCTTTGTTATCGGAGACCGACACGTAGACGCGCGCCG
>JBKJJZ010000558.1:0-10410 GCA_046597705.1 Vicinamibacterales bacterium
CGCCGGGTCTGAAGACCCGGCCTCCGAGGACGAGACCCGCAGCAGCTACTTCTTGACGTTCGCTGTCACGATGTCAGATAGTGAATGCATTGAAGTCATTGTGGTGCATTCATGAAAACGCTGACGATTCGCAAAGTGCCGAAACGACTGGCCGACGCGCTGGACCGGGAGCGGCGGAAGAACGACGCATCCCTCAACAGCACGGTCCTGGACCTGCTCAGCCGCACGTTGGGCGTGGCAGGCGGAGCGCCCAGACGGAATGGGCTGGCGGAGTTCGCCGGGACATGGAGCGCAGAAGACCAGCGACGCTTTGATGCCGCGGTCGCGCCCTTCGAGGCTGTTGACGATGACATGTGGGCGTGATGCGGTACTGCCTGGACACATCGGCGTACAGCAATTTCAAGCGAGGAGACGCTCAGGTTGTTGAGCTCATCGACCGGGCTGACTGGATTGGTATTCCGGTCATCGTGCTGGGTGAACTGACGGTCGGGTTCAGGCTCGGTAAGCGTGGTGAGGCGAATCAATCGGAACTCGCTCGGTTCATCTCACACCCCGTAGTTGAAGTCTTGTCCGTCAGCGAGCAGGTAGCCGGTCTGTACGCCGACATCATCCTCGACCTGAAGAAGGCGGGCACCCCGTTGCCCGCTAACGACATCTGGATCGCGGCTGTTGCCGCGCGTCATGGCGCGACCGTCCTGACGTACGACGTGCATTTCCGGTCGATTGCCAGGGTCGGGGCCACGGTCCTGACGTGCCCAGGTCCCGGCGATCAGCGGTAGCCTCGATTCGCTGCCACCGGGCCACGCCAGCCTGGGGTCGTGCCGAGCAATCTGGCGCCCCTAAAGGGACGCCCTACGTACTACTTCTCGATCAGGGCCTTCAGGCGGCCGAGGTCGCCTTCGATGGCCGACTTCATCGGCCCGGCGATCATGGCGTCCGGGATGAACGACATGGCTTTGACCTCGCCCGTGCTACGCACCTGCACTCGTGATCCCCCGCCGGATCGCTGGATGCCGATTCGCGACGAGCCGACGAATGGGCCGTCGGAGATCGTCAGCTCCAGCACGTGTGGGAAGTGGACGGCTTCAACAGTCGTCAGCCAGGACATCGTCTTGCCCATGAAGTCGCCGTGGTAGCGCACACGCGCGCCCGGGGCCAGCGCGGGGTCCAGCACTTCCACCCGCTCTACCACCTTCATCCACTCGGTGTTGCGCTGCGGGTCGAACATCACAGCGGCAATGTCGGCCGGGGACGCAGCAATCTCTATCTCAGCAGTCACATCAATCATGGTGAAGGTACCTATATCACCAGCGCCGGCGCGGCTAAAACCACGCCCTACTTGGCGTTTCCGCGACCGTGCCCGATTCTTCACTCTGCTGCTGTTGCATCTGGCGCTCCACCATGGCCGCGTACTCCTTGCCGGCCGCCATCAGTTCATCGTGAGTACCGCGTTCGATGATGCGCCCGTCCTCCATCAGGAGGATCAAATCGGCCTTCCGAATCGTCGAGAGCCGATGGGCAATGATGAACGTCGTCCTGCCCGCCAGCAGCGAGGCCATTGCCGCCTGGATCAACTGCTCGCTTTCGGTGTCGAGATTGCTGGTGGCCTCATCGAGAATCAGGATCTGGGGCGACTTCAGGATCGCGCGCGCGATCGCCAGCCGCTGCTGCTGCCCTCCGGACAACTTCACGCCGCGCTCTCCGACAAACGTCTCGTACGTGCCCGGCATCTTGACGATGAATTCGGACGCGTTGGCGCGCCGGGCGGCGTCCTCCACCTCGGCGTCAGTCGCATTGTGGCGCCCGTAGGCGATGTTGTCGCGGACGGACCCATCGAACAGAAACACGTCCTGCTGCACGATGGCCAGAAGGTCACGATACGACCTGAGCGTGAAGTCCCTGATGTCCGTGCCGTTGACCACGATACGGCCGCGAGTCGGGTCGTGAAAGCGCGCCACGAGGTCTGTCACGGTCGTCTTGCCGGCACCGGAGCGGCCGACCAGCGCCACCACTGAGCCGCCCGGCACCACGACGTTGAACTCCCGCACCACCGGCTGCCCTGGCCGGTACTCGAACTCCACGTCCTCGAACCGGATTTCAATCACCAGCGAGGGCGCCACGCGCGCATCGGGCCTGTCCGGTTTGTCGTTCTCCATCCCAAGGACATCGAACACGCGCTCCATGGCGGCCAGCGACCGCTGCAACTCTGAAAACGAATTGACGAGGTTCCACACCGGATTGAGCAGCAGGAACGTGTACCACTGGAACGCCATGATGTCGCCGATGGAAGCGCCGCCACGGAGGTAGAGATAACCACCGAACCAGATGATGACCACGTTGACACCTGAGACCAGCAGGCCCCACGACGTCCACAACACCATCTCTCGTCTCTGCGCGAACAGCTCCTCGCGCACGACGGTATGCCGGCCGATCAGATACAGCAGCAGCTCGCGCGTCTCCCGGCCGAACGCGCGAACCACACGAATGCCGGAAAATGTCTCGCCGGCGCGCCCGTCGATCTTCTCCACGCTTTTTCGGACCACCCGATAAATGGGCCGCACGCGTTTGGCAAACACGACGCTCATGAGCATGGCGCCGGGGATGATGGCCATGGCCGTCAGCGCCAGGCGCCAGTTGAGCACCATGAGGATGCTGATGGCCACGATCAGCCGCACCAACGAGACTGCCGGCGAGACCACTGCCATTTGCAGCAGGCCGGTTGTGGTGTCCACGTCGCCGCTCAGGCGCGAGAGAATGCCTCCCGTCTTCATGTCCCACAACGTCGGCAAGGGCAGGTGCAGCATCCGATCAAACAGCGATCGCCGCAGTGAGATCATGACCTTCGCATTGAGCAGCTTCTGGCGGTAATCCTTCAGGACGCTGATCACGCTCGACAGGACGATGAGCGTCAGGAATCCCGCGCCCCCCAGATTCAAACGGGTCAGGCGGACGCCGTCGTTGAGTCCGGTGTTCAGCAACACGCCGTCGATGATGAAGCGCATGAACAGCGGCTCCACCATCTGCAGGCCCGCGGTTGCCATCGCCAGGCCAAACACAAACGCGACCGAAAACCTGAATGGCCAGAGCCAGCGCAGGTAGGCGCGCAGGTGTTCGCGCCGTTTGACCTTCTTGTCGGGGGCAGCTGTGTCCGCCGGGTCTAAAGACCCGGCCTCCGAAGAACTCGGTCGTGTTCCGGGTTGTCCCTCCTCCTCTGCCGTCTGGTCGAGCGTGCCGAGTTTGTAGGCACGCCGAAACTCGCGGTACTTCAGCTTGGACGCGCGACGGTTCGGAGGCTGCGACGACATCAAAGAGCGACGTTACTCCGCAGGTCAGATGAATCGCAAACAGGGGTCCTAGGAGGCCGGTGAGCCAATGTGGCGCCCCTGAAGGGACGCCCTACGTACGGACTACCGGTCTATCGATTCACGCCGAGCTTCGCTCGCAGTTCCTCGGCGAAATTGACGATGAACACGAGAGGCGCCTGGTCGACACCCGACGCGGATGCCGCAGCCGATGCCGAGTTGTTCTTGATCGCGATGAACCGTTTGCCGTCGCGCGACACATCCCATGAGGGGAAGCCGGAACTGATGAGAATCCCACGAAAGTCGAATAACTTGACGGGATTGCCTCGGCTGAACGCCGGTGTGGTGGCGATGGGCGCCGCGTACAGCTCGCTGGCCCCCTGCCCTGCGCCCGGCTTCTGATAGAAGAGTTCCTTGCCGTCGGAGGACCAGACGGGCTTGACGCCCCCCGTGGTGGAAATCTGCCAGCTCCCGCCGTTCACGTCAGGAAATGTTGTGACGAAGATTTGAAAGTCGCCTGACTTGGCCGATTCGTACGCGATGAATCGGCCATCTGGCGATGCGGTGGCGTTACGATCTTCAAACGGCGTAGCCACGAGCGGCGTCCTCTGGCGTTTATCCATCGTCATCATCGCCAGATCGTTGCTGTTGTTCTTGCCGTATTCGGTGAACAGCAACTGGTTGGCACCGGCAAAACCCATGGGTGCGTGATTGGTCGCCTCGGTCGTCAACTGCTCAACCGCGCCGGTGCCGTCAGCGGCTTGCCAGAACAGTTGATAGTCCGGCCCAGTGCGATTACTTCGGAACACGATGCGGCGGCTGTCGGGCGTCCAGACGGGCGCGCCGTCGCCGGCGTTGTCGAGTGTCAGCTTCTCCAACGTCTCGCCCTTGAATCGCCACACCCAGATATCGGAGTTGAGGACGCTGTTGATCTGAGTGGCCACGCTCGTGTTATCCGGCGAAAGACGCAGCGCGGCATATTCCTGGAGTGGCATGTTCTTGATGGGCGTCTCCTGGCCTTTGCGATCGAGCCAGACGAGCGAGCGCCTGGCACCTTCAATGGTGTTCGAACCGGGCGCGTACGTCAGCGCGCCGGTCTCCGACACGGCAAATTGCACCGAAGCATTTGGGCCCATGGTCACACCGTCGGCCACAGGCACGGCATCGCCTTGTACCTCGAGCGTCTTCAGATCAAACCGAACCGCCCGAAGTGTGCCGGCCACGCCATACACGAGGAAGCCGGGGGCGACGTACTCGGCCTGGCTGCCGCCTCGAATCAGGATCTTCTGCTGACCGTTGGTGAGATCGAGCACGGCCACCTGCGAATTCTCGGGCACGGTGGAGACGACGGTGAAGAGCACGGCTCGACCACTAGGCAGAATGGAAGGAAAGAGGTGGTCGCCTTCGCCGGAAACCGGCTTGGTCAACTCTTTGGGTTCCTGACCGCCACCGGCCGGCACCGAGAGCAATCCCAGGCTCGTACCGGCCGTGGCGAACACGATCGTGTCATCAGCCCCCCAACTGGCTCCGCGCGGAGGCGCCGTGAGTTTGACCACCGAGACTGCCGGGCCACCAGTCACGGAGACCTTTTTCAACTCCGTCGCGCCCTGCGAAAAGCCGATCCACTTTCCGTCGTGCGAGAAGAACGGCTGCCGTGCTCCGGTAATGCCGGCGATTGGCTCTGCCGCGAGACTGTCGATTGCCCGCACCACGAGCTTGCCGTCAGGGGCTGACACATAGACCATGCGTGTGCCATCTGGTGAAATCGCCAGACTTCGTTCGAAGGTCGCTGCGTTATACGCCAGGGCTGCGGGCGGCACGATTGACAGGTGCATCGACTGCGCCTGGGGCGCTTCAGTCCACGGCGCCCACATCACCAATGCGGTTGCGAGGGCGATGCTGGCGACGGCCGCGATGGCCCAGGGGATGACGGCATGGCGCGGAGGCGCTGGTGTGGCCACTGCGCCTGCGGCGATCATTACAGATGCATCCGGCGCTCCCGCTTCGATCTTCGCAATCTCGACGCGCGCTTCGCCGATGTCGCGCAGGCGCTGTTTCACATCGCGATCGAGACAACGCTCGAGCAGGCGTCTCAATCGCGGCGGCGTATCGGCCGGCAGCGCGGCCCAATCCACGTCCTGTCGCAACACGGCCGCGAGCGTGTCCGAAATGTCTTCACCTTTGAAGCAGCGCTCGGCCGTCAGCATTTCGTACAGCACCACGCCGAATGCCCAGATGTCGGCGCGCCGATCAACGCTCTTACCCTTCGCTTGCTCGGGCGCCATGTAGGCGGCCGTCCCAAGAATCGTCCCCATCTGCGTGGCGCGCGCAGTCAGGGTCGGCGAATTCATCGCGCTGCTGCTCGCCGTGCTTCCCGTATCGAGCGCCTTCGCCAAGCCGAAATCCAACACCTTCACCACGCCGTCGTCGCGCACCTTGATGTTGGCGGGTTTCAAGTCGCGATGGACGATGGCCAGTTCGTGCGCGGCTTCGAGGGCCTCGGCAATCTGGCGCGCGATGGGCAAGGCGTCGTCGATCGGTATTGGTCCCTGTTTGATGCGATCGGCCAGGGTCGGGCCTTCGACCAGCTCCATCACAATCGCATGGGCTGCAGCCTGCCCTGAGCCCGTCGAAAGGGAATCTTCGAACCCGTGGATGTGCGCGATGTTGGGGTGGTTGAGCGCGCCGAGGACCTGGGCCTCTCGCTGGAACCGCGCCAGGCGGTCAGGGTCATCGGCGAGCAGATCGGGCAACACCTTCAGCGCGACGTCGCGGTTGAGCTTGGCGTCCCTGGCGCGATAGACCTGGCCCATTCCGCCTTCGCCGATCAGGCCTATGACTTCATAGGGGCCGATACGGGTGCCGGGACTCAGGGGCATGGGGAGGGGCGGATTATATCGATAATCTGAAATCTGGAATCTGGAATCGGTAATCGCTTATCGATCTTTCGGTGATCGGGTAATCGGGGGATCTGAAAGCTATCTGGGAATCTTGCGGACAATAAGTTCGAGCACCAGCGATGACCAGTGATTCCCAGATGGCTTTGAGATGGCCCGATTACCCGATCACCGCAGATCGATAACGATTACCGATTCCAGATTCCAGATTGTCGATACAACTAGTCCCCTGGAATCGAAATCTCTAGGAGAAATCTGCGAAGTGTGATCTAAAGGGGCATGCCGAAAATTGGCCGTCCGCGAGCCGAAGTCGTCGTCAGCGAGGAGGAGCACGAGGCGCTCGTACGGTTGACCAAGCGTGCGCGAGTGAATCGTGCGGTGGCCTTTCGCGCGCGGATCGTGCTGGCGTGTGTCGAGGCCTCGGACACGGCCGTGGCGCGACGCCTGCGCACGACCAAGACCACGGTGGCGAAATGGCGGAGTCAGTTCGTCGAGCGGCGGCTCGTGGGGTTGTATGACGAACCGCGCGTCGGCGCCCCACGCACGATTACCGACGAGGCCGTGGAGGCCCTCATCGTCAAGACGCTGGAGACGACGCCGGCGGGCGAGACGCATTGGAGCACGCGCTCGATGGCGAAGGCCGCGGGCATCAGTCACACGATGGTGGGCCGCATCTGGCGGACCTTTCGTTTGCAACCGCACCGCACCGAATCGTTCAAGCTCTCGCCTGATCCGCAGCTGGTGGAGAAGATCCGGGATGTCGTCGGGCTCTATATGACCCCACCGGCCAACGCCGTCGTCTTCTCCGTGGATGAAAAATCTCAAATCCAAGCACTCCAACGCGCGCAACCGATCTTGCCGATGGATCTGGGGCAGCCGGAGCGTCGGACCCACAACTATGTCCGGCATGGCACGCTCGATCTCTTCGCGGCGCTCAACGTCGCCACCGGCGAGGTCCTCACGCGGTGTACTGCGCAACACCGCGCCCAGGACTTCGTCGCCTTCCTGCGCGACATTGAGGCGAGTGTCGAGCCCGCGCTCGACATTCATGTCGTGCTGGATAATCTCTCCGCGCACAAAGCCCCACCGGTTCACCGCTGGCTCGTCCGCCATCCCCGCGTCCACTTTCACTTCACGCCGACGTACGCCTCGTGGCTCAACTTGGTGGAGCGGTTCTTCGGGCTCTTCACTGAGAAGGCCCTCAAGCGCGGATCGCATACGAGCATTGCGCAACTCCGCGCGGCCATCCTCGCCTACGTCGCCGCGCACAACGACCGCAGTACGCCGTTCACTTGGGTCAAGACCGCGGACGAGATTCTCGACAGCATGCGCCGCTTCGGCCTTCGTCTGCAGCAGGTCCACGGTCAATGACTCGACTTGTCCTAGAAATCACGGATCCAGGGGACTAGTCGTGCTGCGGATGACGCTTTAGGACGTCTTCCGGGCGGGGCATCCCGGGGGCCGGCCCTGAGCTCGTCGAAGGGCGGGACTCCCGGACTTCGATCAACCTCACGCATGTTCGCCTCCGGTCACGCGGTTGATCGCCGCCACAAACGCCTTCCACCCTTCCTGCTGCGCCGCAAGGATCTTCCGGCCCGCCGGAGTGATCCGATACAACCGCCGGCGCCTGGTGCCGGCTTTCTCCACCCATCGCCCGTCAATCCATCCGCGTGTTTCCAGCCGATACAGGAGCGGGTAGAGCGAGGCGGCGTGAAACGTGAGCTCGCCACCGGACCTCAGCTCAATGAGCTTCGCGATGTCGTACCCATGCCGGGCCTGGTCCGCACCAGCGAGAGAATCAACAGTTCCGCACTGCCCTTCTTGAGTTCGCGGCTATTCACCCGCGTGCCCACAGTGTCGAAATCGGGGCGGCGACGATCCGGTCGGAGAGCATGTACGTGCGGGGCCCGGTATGCAGGACGATACCGGCCACGAACTCCTCATCGAATCGCGCGCGCATCGTCATCAGATGCCGTGCCGCGGCAGCGGTTGGCGCCGCGTCGGCCTTGACCTCAATGGCAATGAGCCGCCCGCCGCCCAGTTCCACCAGGATGTCTACCTCGAGCCGGCCTTCCTGCTGCCGCACATGGAACAGGCGTGGCCGCGTCTCACTGATCGGAACCTCGGCGCGGATCTGCGACACTACAAAACTTTCCAGGAGCCGGCCGAACAACGCGCCCTGGCGGAGGACGCCGTTGGTATCCAGTCTCAGGACCGCGCCGGCGAGCGCAGGGTCCACGACATGCCGCTTTGGACCAAGCACCAGACGCTTGAGCCGATTCGATGTCCACGCGGGCAGAGGCTCAGTGACGAACAAGTTGCCGAGGAGCCGGTCATACGCCACGGCGGTCTTGCGATTGATGCCGGCCGCATCAAACAGCGTCCGTTCATCCACGACGCCTGCAGTGTTGAGCGCATACGCTTCGAGGTAGCGGCGCAGTCGAACGGGATCGCGGCCCGCTTCGACCAATTCAACGTCGCGAGTCAAGAGGTGATCGAGATAACTATCCAGCCAGTGCTGGCGAGCCGCACCGTTCAGGCGAAGCGCGGGCTCGGGGAATCCACTCTGAAGGGTGAGGTCCATGTATCCGCGAAGGTCGGGCGTGTCACTCGCAGGTTCCAGCGGCGACCCGGCCGCCACGCGATCCACGAACGACCGGCCTGGAGCGGCGCCCATCTGCTCCCGAACGGTCATGCCGAACATCGGCAACCGCGTGACACGCCCGGTGCCCGGCCACCACTCACCATCGAGTTCAGCCCGAACAGAACCAGTGATGATGAACCGGCCGGGGTCGGGCCTTGCATCCACGGCGCGTTTCACAGCGCCAAGCACGCCTGGCACCATCTGCCATTCGTCGATTAAGACCGGCTCTGCAAGCCCACGGAGCGCAGCGTCCGGATCTGCCCTGAACGCCTGAGCCTCTGCCTCGGCGTCGAGTCGAACGATCGATTTCGAGTGTCTGGCAGCGGTCGTGGTCTTCCCTGAAGCTCTGGGACCAACCAGCAGAAGGGCTGGCAGTTGCTTGAAAAGGGTGCCGATCGCGCCATCCAGCAGGCGTGAAGAGTAAGGGGCCACGCCCAACAATACCACTATTACTCACATACTACTGCCGTTATTACACGCACATTGGAGGCACTTTGACACATCTGAGGCCGCCAACCTTCTTGCTCCTGCTCCCGTCTGATGCCTAAGAACTTTAGGGATAACATTCTTATGCCCCCACTGCCTCAAGGCACCCTCGACCTGCTCATCCTCCAGACCCTGGCCAACAAACCCCGCCACGGCTACGCCATCGCCCGCTGGATTGAAGAATCCACGGACGACTTGCTGGCAGTTCAAGAGGGCGCCCTCTACCCCGCCCTCGGCAGGCTCCATCAAAAAGGCTGGATCAAGGCCGAGTGGGCACGCTCGGAACTGAACAAGGACGTCAAAGTTTACGAGCTGACCGCAAAGGGCCGAAAAGAACTGGCGAAACGCGCGCTGAGCTGGCAGGCGCTGGCCAATGCGATGACAAAAGTCTTCAACGCCCAATGAACCAGATGCCGCGCAGCCCCATCAACGACGAACTCGAGTTCCACATCGAAATGCAGACGCGCCGGTATGTCGAGGCAGGCCTCGACCCGGTGGCTGCCCGCGCGAAGGCGATGGATCGCATCGGCGACATCGAAGCCGCGATACGCGCCAGCCACGCGATTACACCGGACAATTTCAGCAGGGAGACGACGATGAAACAGCCGTGGCTGCCCACGCTCTTGCAGGACGCACGTTATGCCGTACGCGTCCTTGCACGCACCCCGTTCTTCACCGCTACGGCGCTGCTGACCCTGGCCGTCGGCATCGGCGCCACCACCGCGATCTTCAGCGTGGTCAACGCCGTGCTGCTGCGGACGCTGCCGTACCCCAACGCCGATCGCATTTTGGTCTTCTACAACTCGTATCCCACCACCGAGCTGGTGCAGGCAGCCACCGCGCCGCCGGAGTTCGCTGATGTCAAGAGCCAGGCGCAGGCCTTCGAGCGGTTCGCGGCCGTTCGTCCGCTGATCTCGGCGTTAACGGATGACTGCCCTTCCGGCGAGTGCGAGCCAGAGCGGGTGAACGCGTATGAAGTCTCACCCGAACTCTTTGACCTCCTGGGTGTGCGGCCGCAGCAGGGCCGGCCCTTCGCGCTTTCCGACGGCATCACTGGCGCCAACCGCGTCGTCATGCTGAC
>JBKJJZ010000616.1:0-4892 GCA_046597705.1 Vicinamibacterales bacterium
GCGGCTCATCGAGTAGAACACGCGCGACTGGCCCAGCAGCATGACGAGAATGACCGAGGAGAAACCCGCCAGGATCGCCACCGTGACGAACTTGCCCAACCAGGCGTAGCCGGTCATGTACTTCGTGATCGCGAAGGTGACCGACGCTTCCTTGCCCGCCGTTCGGAAATCCTCGACCGTGGCCACGCCGCTCAGCACGTGGGAGAACAGTACGTACAGCACCGTGCACACGACGAGCGAACCAAGGATCCCGATGGGCATGTCTCGCTTGGGATTCTTCGCCTCCTGCGCCGCCGTCGAGACCGCGTCGAACCCGATGAAGGCGAAGAAGACCACTCCCGCCGCCCCCAGGATGCCCATGATGCCGCCGTACGCGTGCGTCACACCCTGCGCGGTCACGAAGGTTGCGGCCTCGGGAATGTATGGCGTGTGATTCGCCGGATTGATGAACCCCCAACCGAGCGTAATCACCATCAGGACGATCGCGACTTTGACGATGACAATAAGGCCGTTGACCAGCGCCGATTCCTTGGTGCCGCGGATGAGCACAGCAGTCAGCAGCGCCAGGATGAACACGGCCGGCAGATTCATGATGCCTTGCACGCCGCTCAGCGGGTCCGTCTGGAAAGGCGAATGCGACCACGCGTAGGGCACGTGCCAGCCGACGTATCCGAGGACCTTGTTGAAGTATTGCGTCCAGGCGATCGCCACCGTGGCGGCACCGACTGCGTATTCGAGCACGAGATCCCAGCCGATAATCCACGCGACCAGTTCACCCATCGTCGCGTACGAGTACGTGTAGGCGCTGCCGGCAACTGGAATCATCGAGGCGAACTCGGCGTAACAGAGGCCGGCCAGCGCGCATCCGAGCCCCGCCACGAGAAACGCGAGGGTGACCGAAGGCCCGGACCGCTCGGCGATCGCGGCTGCCGTTCGGACAAACAGTCCGGCGCCGATGATGGCGCCGATGCCCAGGGCGACGAGCGACCAGGCGCCGAGCGTACGTTTCAGCGCACCCTCGCCAGTCGAGGTGCTATCGGAAATCAACCGATCAATAGACTTTGTTCGAAACAATGCACTCGCCACAGTCCGTCCTTTCTTACGACCAGAAATCGAGGAGACCCGCAAGGGCCGCTGGCGCCGTCATTATAGGCGACCCCGGCTCAATCCGTGCGAAAAGCGCACGATCTGATGTCGGCCAGCCTCAAGCCAACCTGTGCAGCCAGGCCCGAGCGCGGGCTTCCACGCCCGCCAGATCAGCGGCCATAAGCAGATCGGTGATGAGGGCCAGCGAGTCTGCGCCGGCTTCACGGACGGCAGGTGCACTTTCGAGCGTAAGTCCCCCAATCGCCACCAGCGGCATGCCTGCACCGGAGGTCACAGTGGCGGCTTCGCGCACCGCTCCGAGCCCGAGCGCCTCGTACCCGGTATCTTTTGTTGCCGTGGCATAGATCGGCCCAATCGCGAGGTACGAAACCGGCTCGAGCGCACCTGACACGACCTGGGTGGGCTCGTGGGTCGATAATCCGACGATCGCAGTGGGGCTCAGGACTCGACGCGCGTCTGAAGGTGCGAGGTCGTCCTGGCCAACATGCACTCCGTCCGCGCCAGCCATGGCCGCGACATCGGCGCGATCGTTGATGACGACGAGGGCGCCGGACGCGCGACCCAGTTGAACGATTTCATCGGCTAATTCCAGGAACGGCCCCGACGGCAATCGCTTGGCTCGCAATTGAATCAGCCGGACGCCCGCGGACAACCAGGCGCGGCACACGTCAGCCGGAGCCCAGCCTCGGGCGATCACGGCATCGTTATCGAGGATGGCGTAGAGGGGCGGGAATGGGGCGACCGGGGAATCAGGCAATGGGGCAATGAGGCGCTCGCGCCTTCACGCGCTCTCCGCGAGCTTCCCCTGACCGGCGGTCTTGTCCGGCATGAAGCGATCCATGAAGGCGGTGTTGATCCGTGCGGCCACAAAATCCGGATCATTCAGGATCTTGAGGTGCAGGGGAATCGAGGTCTTGATGCCCTCGACCACGGTCATCTCCAGCGTGCGCCTCATGCGGGCGATCGCTTCGTTCCGGTCGCGCCCGTAGGTGATGACCTTGGCGATCAGCGAGTCGTAATACGGCGACACCAGGCAATCCGAGTGCACGAAGGAGTCGACCCGCACACCGGGGCCACCCGGAACACTGTAGGCCGTGATCAAGCCCGGGCTGGGGGTAAACGTCACCGGATCCTCGGCGTTCACGCGGCACTCCAGCGCGTGACCGCGAATCTCGATGTCACCCTGGCGCATCGACAGTTTCTGCCCGGCCGCCACCCGAATCTGCTCCTTGACGATGTCGATGCCCGTGACAAACTCCGTGACCGGATGCTCAACCTGCAGGCGGGTATTGACTTCGAGAAAATAGAAACTGCCAGTCGAGTCGAGTAGAAACTCGAACGTGCCGGCATTGCTGTACTGCACCGCGCGAGCGGCATCCACGACCGTGGCGCCCAGTTTCTTGCGCTGCTTGTCAGTGAGTGCGGCCGACGGGGCTTCTTCAATGAGTTTCTGGTGCCGGCGCTGAATGGAACACTCGCGCTCGCCGAGGTGCACCACATTGCCGTGATGGTCCCCCATCACCTGAATCTCGATGTGCCGTGGCGCCTCCACGTAACGTTCGAGGTACACATCGCCCAGCCCGAACGCCGCCTCAGCCTCGCGCATGGCGGTCTTGACCAATTTGGGCAGTTCGTCAGCATTGCGGACGATGCGCATTCCGCGGCCGCCCCCACCTGCCACGGCCTTGATGATCAAAGGCAGGCCCAGTTCCTTGCCCACCTGGACGGCTTCCTCCTCGCCATGGACTGGCCCGTCGCTGCCGGGAAGAATCGGCACGCCGGCTTTTTTCATCGCGCGGCGCGCGCGAGCCTTGTCGCCAAGCAGTCTGATGACGTTGGGATCCGGGCCGATGAACTTGATGTGGCACGCCTCACAGACTTCCGCGAGGTAGGCACTTTCAGACAGGAAGCCATAGCCAGGATGGATGGCGTCGGCGCCGGTGATTTCCGCGGCGCTGATGATCGCCGGCACGCTCAGATAGGAATCCGCGCTTCTGGCGGGGCCGATGCAGACATCCTCGTCCGCAAAGCGGACGTGCAGCGAATGTTCGTCGGCCTGCGAATAGACGGCCACCGTCTTGATGCCCATCTCGCGACAGGCGCAGATGACGCGGATGGCAATTTCGCCACGATTCGCGATCAGAATCTTGTTGAACATGGGTCCGGCGTCCGCCGCCTAATCCACCTTGACGGCGAAGATGCGATCGCCAAATTGCACGGGTTGCCCGTTCTCCACGTACGCGGCGGCAATCTCCCCGTCGCATTCGCATTCAATCTCGTTCATCAGCTTCATGGCTTCGATGATGCAGAGGACCTGGCCCTTTTTCACCCGGCTGCCCACCTCGACAAAGGGCTTGGAACCTGGCTCGGCGGCTCGATAGAGCGTCCCCACAATTGGCGCCTTGATGACCGCCAGGGGTACCCCCTCGTCCACCGGCACAGCAGTCACCGAGGTCGACGCCACAGGCGCCAGAGCGGGAGGAGCCACCGGCACCGGCGCAGCCACGGGCGCCGCGGCCGCGACGACGTAGTCCCGGCCGGCTTTGCGGATCCGGACCTTCAGGCCGTCGTGCTCCAGTTCGAATTCCGCAAGCTCATGCTCGCGAACCAGGTTCAGAATGTCTTTGAGAGCGTCGAGATCCATAACGTCAAACGGCCAGCAAATCGCGCGGTCCCGGCGTGAGGAGTTCGGCGCCTGTATCGGTCACCAGCACATCATCCTCCAGCCGCACACCACCAACCCCCGGCACGTATGCCCCGGGTTCGATGGTGCAGACCATTCCGGCCCTGAGCACTTCATCGCGGCCCGCCAGACTCGATAGTCGTGGCGCCTCGTGAATCTCAAGACCAAGTCCGTGGCCAGTCCCATGAACAAAGGCAGCACCAAGTCCTTGCGCGTCAAGAACTTGCCGTGCTGCCGCATCCACTGCTCCGGCTGTCACGCCGGCGCAAATCACGTTCAGGGCTGCCTGCTGGGCCTCACGCACTACGCGGTAGAGAACCTCAGCCTCTGCCCGAATCCGGCCAACGGCCGCCATCCGGGTCAGGTCCACGCAGTATCCGTCCAAGACCCCGCCGAAGTCCAGCACGACAAGGTCACCAGCCGAAAGGGCCCGGTCGGACGGGCGCGCATGCGGGTGCGCCGAATTGGGCCCGGCGGCCACGATGGTTTCAAAAGCGGGTCGTTCGAAACCGGCACGTTCCAGACCACGGTTGATGTCTGCTGCGACGTCACGCTCACTGCGGCCGGCGGCCACCCACTCCCCCAGACGCGACGCGACTCCCATCAGCGCGCTGCCGGCTCGTCGGAGAATCGCGATTTCACCGGCATCTTTGATCAGCCGCAGTTGCTCGACCAGCCCGGCCACTCCGTGCCATTCGACCGGCATGGCCGACTGCCAGCGGTGAAGCGCCGAAACCGTGACGTGGTCCGATTCAAACGAAATGTGAGACGCGCGCCAGCGGCTGATGATGTCAGCCAGGCTCGAGTCGTACGTCTTCTCAATGCGTTCGATTGTGACCGCTGCGAGCTCGCCGCGGGCCTGTGCCTCAGCCGCCACAGCCGTATACCGGCCGTCGAGCAGCAGCACGTCACCTTCAGCGCCCTGGACCAGCAGGCCCGCTGAGCCGCGGAAGCCGGTCAGGTAATTGATATTGATGCTGGATGAAATCACGCAGGCCTGGCCCCGCGTGTTTGCACTCGAGTGTTGCCAGCGCCGCCGCAGTGCGGCAAGGCGGACGGACCAATCGTGCCGTAAATCAGTCACTCAGACTGAGGGTGTCAG
>JBKJJZ010000114.1:0-5609 GCA_046597705.1 Vicinamibacterales bacterium
CGTGGCATGCTCCCAAAGACGAAGTTGGGCACGGCGATGTACGGCAAGTTGAAGGTGTACGCCAAGGGCGAGCACCCGCATGCGGCCCAACAGCCGCGCAAGCTTGAGGTAGCGTAAACGTGGCAGCAGCAACTCAGTTCTACGGCACGGGGCGCCGCAAGACCTCGACCGCACGTGTTTTCCTTCGCCCCGGGGCCGGGGCCATCACCGTCAATCGCAAACCCGTCGAAGTCGCCTTCCCCACAGAGACGCTCCGCCTCGTGATTCGCCACCCGCTGGTGGCCACCGAGACGACGGAAAAATTCGATGTCATGGCAACAACGGCCGGCGGCGGCGTTGCGGGCCAGGCCGGTGCGCTTCGACTGGGCATCGCCCGCGCGTTGCTGGAGTTTAATGAGGAGCTGCGTGTGCCGCTCCGCAAAGAAGGTCTCCTGACGCGCGACCCGCGTGCCAAGGAACGCAAGAAGTACGGTCAGAAGGGCGCACGCAAGCGCTTCCAGTTCAGCAAGCGTTGATTTTCCACACGAGGCAGCACTCTTGAGTTCGATCGCAATGAAGGATTTGCTCGAAGCGGGCGTCCACTTCGGCCACCAAACCAAACGCTGGAATCCAAAGATGAAGCCCTTCATCTTTGGCGAGCGCAACGGCATCTACATTATCGATCTGGGCCGCACGGCCCGGCTCTACAAGGAGGCCGCACAATTTGCGACCAATGCGGCCGCGAACGGCGGGACCTTCTTGTTCGTCGGCACCAAGCGCCAGGCGCAGGACGCGATCGCCGAGGAAGCTCAGCGATGCGGGATGTTCTTCGTCAACCAGCGCTGGCTCGGCGGCCTGCTGACCAACTTCTCCACCATCCAGCGCTCGCTGGGCCGGTTGCGCGAGTTGGAAGCGATGACGACGGACGGCCGGTACGAGACGCTGTCGAAGAAGGAAATTGCGCGGCTCGACAAGGAGCGCCGCAAGCTTTCGAAGAACCTCGACGGCATTCGCGGCATGAGCCGCCTGCCTGACGCGCTCTTCATCGTCGATACGAGGAACGAACAGATTGCGGTGGACGAAGCCCGCAAGCTCAAGATTCCGGTGATTGGCGTCGTGGATACGAACTGCGACCCCGACCAGGTCGATTACGTGATTCCGGGTAATGACGATGCGCTGCGGTCCATCAGATTGTTTGCGGCCGGCATTGCCGACGCAATCCTGTCGGGCCGTGGCATCGCGGAGTCAGCGTCCGCGGAAGACGTTCCGGCCGCCAAGGCTGTGACCGAAGAACCGACGCCGGCCGTCGCCCCCACCCCATCGGTGTAACGACGCGCTGCTGGCGCGACCGCGGGGCGTGAAAGCGGCCCGCCAGACGATGACAGGAAGCGCCGGCCTCCGGAAGGCCGGCGTTTCGATGTACTGCCCAACTGAGGATGAATCATGTCCGTTGAAATTACAGCTGCAATGGTGAAAGCCCTCCGCGACCAGACTGGCGCGGGAATGATGGAGTGCAAGGCCGCCTTGAAGGAAGCCGATGGCGATCAGGCGGCCGCCCTGACGATCCTGCGCAAGCGCGGACTCGCACAGGCCGCGAAGAAGTCCGGGCGATCCACGTCGGAAGGCGTCATCAGCTCGTACATCCACATGGGCGGCAAGATCGGCGTCCTGGTGGAAGTGAACTGCGAGTCGGACTTCGTGGCCCGCACCGACGATTTTCAGGCCATGGTGAAGGAAGTGGCGATGCACATTGCGGCCAGCGCGCCGCTCTACGCGCGCCGCGAGGACGTGCCGGCCGATGTGCTGGAGAAGGAGCGGGCGATCTATCGCGCGCAGATGGAGTCCTCAGGCAAGCCCGCCAACGTGATCGACAAGATCATCGAAGGCAAGGTCAACGCGTACTACGAGCAGTTCGTGTTGCTCGATCAGCCGTCCATTCGCGATCCAAAGGTCACCATCGGCCAGGTTGTGACGGCGGCCATCGCCAAGCTGGGTGAGAACGTCGCGATTCCGCGCTTCGCGCGCTTCAAGCTCGGCGAACAATAGCGCGATCTTCGATCGGCCCTATTGAGGAGTGAGGATTGAGGGTTGAGGATCTGAATTTTACGAATTGCTCATTGCTGATTGCGATGGGCCGTCACGCTGTCATCCCCGGCGGGGAGCGCGATCGCGCAATCCAGCAATCCGATCGACCATCAGCCATCCGCAGTTTGTTCCATCCCGATCCTCAATCCTCAATCCTCAGTCCTGAATAGGAGCATCGAAGATTGGGCGCGCGCAGTTATAATCCGTATCAGTGTCCTCCCCCGCCTATACACGCGTCCTGCTCAAACTTTCTGGCGAGGCCTTGATGGGCGAACAGCCCTTCGGCATCGACCCCGCCGTCGCCACACAAATCGCGCAGGAGATAGGTGACGTCCAGGCGATGGGCGTCCAAATCGGCGTCGTCATCGGCGGCGGCAACCTGTTCCGGGGACTGGCGGCCAGCGCCAAAGGCATGGACCGCGCGACTGCGGACTACATGGGAATGCTGGCGACGGTCATCAACGCCCTGGCCCTGCAGGACGCGCTCGAAAAAATTGGTGTCGTCACGCGAGTGGCCGCGGCCATCGAGATGCGCGCGGTTGCGGAACCGTTCATCCGTCGCCGGGCGCTTCGTCATCTCGAGAAAGGTCGCGTGGTGGTCTTCGCGGCCGGAACGGGCAATCCGTACTTTACGACTGACACGGCCGCCGCGCTGCGCGCCATGGAGATGCGGTCGGAGGTCATCCTCAAAGGCACGAAGGTTGACGGCATCTACACCGCGGATCCGATGACCACGCCAACGGCCACGCGGTACGACTCGCTGTCGTACCTGGAAGTGCTCGAGCGGGGGCTCAAGGTGATGGACGCGACCGCGATCTCACTCTGCATGGACAACAAACTGCCGATCATCGTGTTTCGCCTGCGTGACGCGGGCAACCTGCGGCGAGTCATCATGGGCGAGCCTGTGGGGACCGTCGTACGCGCGTAACTGTCATCTCTCGCCTGGGGCATTGTCATGGACGTCACTGATATCAAAGGACTCAAAGCCGAAGTCACCGCTCGCATGGACCACGCGATCGAACACGTGCGGAAAGAACTCGGTGGACTGCGAACCGGTCGCGCATCGATCGCCATCCTCGATTCCGTCCACGTCGAAGCCTACGGTTCTCTGATGCCCCTCAACCAGGTGGCGCAGCTCTCCGTGCCCGAACCGGCGCTGATTGTGGCGCAGCCGTTTGATACGTCACTGCTGTCGGCTATCGAACGCGGTATCCAGAAAGGCAACCTCGGGCTGAACCCGTCTTCGGACGGCAAGGTGATCCGGATTCCTATTCCGTCTTTGACTGAAGAACGTCGCAAGGAAATGTCGAGGCTGGTGCATAAATACGCCGAGGAAGGCCGCAACGCGGTGCGGCAGGTTCGCCGCGACGCGAACGAACGGCTGAAGAAGCTCCTCAAGGACCACGAGATCTCGGAAGACGACGAGCGGCGTGCGCTGGAAGAAGTGCAGAAGGTCACCGATGTGAAAGTCGGCACCATCGACGAGTTGCAGAAGAAGAAAGACGCGGACCTGCTCGGCAAGTAGCGTGTCCACCTACTTCACTCATCTTGAATGCTCGGTGCCCTGCGGGGCTCCGGCAGCCGATCCGCGAACCATCCAGCATCTCTGCGTCTGCGGGATGCCGCTGCTCGCCCGCTACGACCTGACGGCCGCGCGGGCATGGTCGCGCCGTTCGCTGGCCGGACGCGTCGCGTCGATGTGGCGCTACCACGAACTGATGCCGCTCCTGGGCGACGACGAGCCGGTCACGCTCGGCGAAGGCTGGACGCCGATGGTGCCCGCTCCGCGGTTGGGCGCGGCGCTCGGCCTGTCCCGCCTCTTCATCAAAGACGAGTCCCTGAATCCCACGAACTCGTTCAAGGCCCGCGGTCTATCTGCCGCCGTCACTCGCGCGCACGCCCTGGGAGTCCGCGTGTTGTCGATTCCCACCGCGGGGAATGCCGGCAACGCGATGGCAGCCTACGCCGCGCGCGCGGGAATGGAAGCTCGCGTCTTCATGCCACGCGACGTGAAGACGCCATTCATTCGTGAGTGCGAGTTATATGGCGCGCAAGTCACGCTCGTCGATGGCCTGATCACCGACGCCGGAAGAATTGCGGCCGAGACGGGAAAGCCGCTCGGCTGGTACGACGTCTCCACTCTAAAAGAGCCCTACCGCATCGAAGGCAAGAAAACGATGGGCTACGAGGTGGCGGAACAGTTCGACTGGGAGCTTCCCGACTGGATCATCTATCCCACGGGCGGGGGTACCGGCATGGTCGGCATGTGGAAGGCGTTCGCCGAGATGTCCGCGCTGGGCTGGATCGACCCTGTGAAGCGTCCGAAGATGGTGACCGTGCAGGCGGAAGGTTGCGCACCCATCATTCGGGCGTACGAGGAAGGCACCGAGCGCGCGGCCATGTGGGACAACGCGCACACCGTGGCCGACGGGCTGCGGGTGCCAAAGGCGATTGGAGACTTTCTGGTCCTGCGAGCGGTCCGTGAAAGCAATGGCGCGGCCGTCGCCGTCTCCGACACCGACATGGTCACGGGCATGCGCGACATCGGCCGGCTCGAAGGCGTGAGCGCGGCGCCTGAAGGCGGCGCGGCGCTGCATGCGTTACGCGTGCTCGTCGCTTCAGGACGCGTCCAGGCTCACGAGCGCGTGGTCCTGTTCAACACCGGTGGCGCGCTGAAGTACCTGGACGTGCTCGAGTCCCGCTGATGATCGGACTGCTCTTCACGGGCGGCACCATCTCCATGCAGCTCGATCCCGCGACCGGCGCGGCAGTGCCGGCGCTGGGCTCGGCCGAAATTCTGGCGCAGGTCCCGCGGCTGGGTGATGTCGCCGACTTTGAGACGGAAGACTTCTCGCGGCTGCCCGGGCCCCACGTGACACCCGAGCACATGTGGCGGCTCGCGCGCCGCGCCGCGGCATGGCTCGATCGCCCGGACATCGACGGCCTCGTCATCACTCACGGCACGGACACGATCGAGGAAACGGCCTACCTCCTGGATCTCGTGCTGACGACGGACAAGCCCGTGGTGCTGGTCGGCGCGATGCGCACGGTGTCCGACCCGAGCTGGGACGGCCCGGCCAACCTGCTGGCGGCCGCCAGAGTGGCCGCCTCACCTTCATCACGGGGTCATGGTGTGCTGGTGGTGATGGACGACCTGATCCTGCCGGCGCGCGATGTGAGAAAAGTCCACACCGAAGCGTCGAATGCGTTTGCCTCGCCGGAATTCGGCCCGCTCGGTGTCGTCGATAGCGGCTCGGTCGTGTTCCGCCGGCACGGGCCCGCGCGCATCACCTGGCGTGACGCTCGTGCGGACAGCGGCATGCGCGTGGGCCGTCTCGAGACGCGTGTGTCGTTGCTGCAGGCCTACACCGGCATCGAACGATCGGTTGCCGACGCGCACTTCGCGAGCGATGTCCGTGGTGTCGCCGTGATCGCGTTTGGGCGAGGCAACGTGCCTCCGGCCCTGGTCCCGGTCGTGCGCGACGCGGTGGCGGGCGGCATGCTCGTCACGATCTCGTCGCGGTGCTTGTCGGGCCGCGTGTCCC
>JBKJJZ010000220.1:0-14002 GCA_046597705.1 Vicinamibacterales bacterium
CCACGGTTGTACATGCCGCGCACCTGAGTGGCGTGCGCCGGCTTCTCTACCTCGGCAGCTCGTGCATCTACCCCCGCAACGCCGCGCAGCCGATCGTCGAAACGGCGTTGTTAACAGGAGCGCTGGAGCCGACCAACGAACCGTATGCCGTCGCGAAAATTGCCGGCATCAAGTTGTGCCAGGCCTATCGCCGTCAATATGGCTGCGACTTCATCTCCGCCATGCCCACCAACCTCTACGGGCCGCACGACAACTTCGACGACACCAGCAGCCATGTGCTGCCCGCGCTGATCGGGCGGTTTCATCAGGCCAAGATCGCCGGCGACACCGAAGTGGTGGTGTGGGGGTCAGGCACGGTGCGGCGCGAATTCATGTATGTGGATGATCTCGCAGATGCCTGCGTGCATCTGTTACGCCACTACGCGGGCGACGAGCATGTGAATGTCGGCACGGGCGAGGACATCTCGATTCGGGAGGCCGCTGAACTGGTCCGCGACATCGTGCACCCGGGCGCCGTCATCGTGTTTGACCGGTCCAAGCCAGACGGCACGCCGGTCAAACGGCTCGATGTCTCGCGCCTGCATGATCTGGGGTGGCGGCACACGACCACATTTGCCGACGGTGTAGCCCAGACCTACCAGTGGTTTCTGGCGGCAGCCGCGCCGGCGCAGCACTAGCGGCTGGAATCCTACCGATGTGCGGGATAGCCGGAATCGTCGGAATGGCAGACACGGCAGCCGCGCAAGAGGCCGTGCGACGGATGACGCGTCGCATTGCGCATCGAGGGCCAGACAGCGACGGTTTTTTCATCGGCGACGGCATCGCGCTCGGCCATCGCCGCCTCTCGATCATTGACCTCTCGGAGAGCGCGAACCAGCCCCAGTTCGATGCCACGCAGCGATACGCAATCGTCTTCAACGGCGAGATCTACAATTTCCGCGACGTCAAGCGGCGGTTCCCCAACTACCCGTATCGAACCAATTCCGACACTGAAGCCATACTCGCCGCCTATTCAGAATGCGGTCCCGCCAGCCTCGACCTGTTGAACGGAATGTTCGCGTTCGCGCTGTGGGATCGCGAACAGCGGGCGCTGTTTGTCGTCCGCGACCGGCTCGGCGTCAAGCCCTTCTACTACTCGGTGACGCCATCCGGCGCGTTCGTGTTTGCGTCCGAGATTCGCGCCATCCTTGCCAGTGGTCTTGTTGCCAAGACACTCAATGCCGAGGCGTTGTCCGAGTACCTGATGTATCAATCAGTCTACTCGCCGCGCTCGATCGTCGCTGGCATTCATCAGCTGCCGGCGGGCACCTACGGCATCCTGCGTGAAGGACAGCTGCGGACCGTCTCCTACTGGAACATGGAGCAGATCAGTTTCCAGGATGATGTGGGCGACGCAGCCGTTGTCCGGCGCAACGTCCGAACCCTTCTTTCCCAATCGGTCGAACGGCGCATGATCAGCGACGTGCGCCTGGGCGCCTTTCTTTCAGGCGGGATCGATTCAAGTGCGATCGTCGCCTTGATGAGCGAGGTTTCCGATACAGCGGTCGATACGTTTTCCATCACGTTTGACGAGCCCGAATACGACGAGTCGGTGTACTCCACCCTGATCGCGAAGAAGTTCAACACCCGTCACACCGCGATCACACTCTCGCCCCAGGCCTTTCTCGACGAACTGCCGAATGCGCTCGCCGCCGTTGATTCGCCCACGGGCGACGGCATCAACACGTACGTCGTATCGAAGGCGGCAAAGAATGCCGGCATCACGGTGGCCCTGTCCGGCCTCGGGGGCGACGAGCTGTTCGCCGGCTATCCGATCTTTCTGAACTGGCTGCAGACGCAGCAGGGTCTGCTGCCGAAGATCCCGAAGGTGCTCCGCACGCCTCTGGCGCACGCGCTCACCCTCTCGGGACGATCAAAGCATCACCGGCTCGCCGATATTCTTGGCGCGGATCGCCTGGACCTGGCGAACGTCTACCCTGTATTCCGCCAGGTGATGTCGGGTCAGCACGCCGATGGCTATTACGCCGGCGCCAAGGCTCCGCACACCATCCAGCGCCTGCTGGAAGACAAACGCGAAGCGATCGCCCGGTTTCCCCTTCTCAGCCAGGTCACAATCGCCGAGCTGCTTGGCTACACGCAGAACGTGCTCCTCAAGGACATGGATCAGTTCGCCATGGCATCCGCACTCGAGGTCCGCGAGCCTTTTTTCGATTACACACTCGTCGAGTACGTCCTGCAGGTCCCCGACGCGATCAAGTTCCCGACGTATCCCAAGAGCCTGCTGGTCGAATCGCTCGCGCCGCTGCTGCCCGACCAGGTCGTGCATCGCAAGAAGCAGGGCTTCGTGCTGCCGTGGGCAGATTGGATGCGAAACGAACTGCGCGACTTCTGTAGAATGAGACTGCAACGCCTCGGCGACCGGGGCATTCTCAATCCGGCACAGCTCAGCTCGAAATGGAACGCGTTTTCGCAACACAAGGCCGGCGTCCTCTGGTCCGAGCTGTGGCACCTGGTGGTACTTTCCGAGTGGCTCGATGACAACGGATTCTAGAGCATGAAGATCTTTTTCCCCGTCGAGGTGTTCTTTCCGTCGCAGGCGGGCGGCGCGGCGAACTCGGTGTATTGGATCGCCAAGTCCATTGCCGCTCGAGGGTTCGAGCCAACGGTCATCGCCTCCGACAAGGGCCTCGCAGGCGATGTCCCGCGTAATCGCTGGAGCCAGAACGAAGCCGGCCGCGTAATGCATGTCAAGACGGCGTCATTGAGGTTTCCGGTGGGCCAGACGCTTCGCTCGTTGTGGCATTTCTCACGCGCGGACGTGGTGCACATCTCCTCGTTCTTCTATCCGACGGCATTCATCACCGCCTTCGCCGCGAAGGTGCTAAAAAAAAACTCCTGTGGTCGCCGCGCGGTGAGCTCGATCCGTTCTCGCTGACGAATCAGTCGAGCGGACGAAAGCGCTTCGTGCTGTCGGCCATCAGGAATGGCATCGGGACCTATCCGTTGTTCCATTCGACGTGCGATGAAGAGACCTCATACATCCGCGATGCGTTTGGCCCGGACGCCCGTGTGGTTCAGATACCCAACTACATCGACCTTCCAGCCGCGGTCGAACGGTCGCCCGGCAAGTACATCCTCTATCTCGGCCGCCTCAACCCCAAGAAGGGAATCGACAATCTGCTGAGGGCACTCTCGATGACCGAGGAGTTCCTGAAATCGGGCTATGTCCTGAAGATCGCCGGGACAGGGTTGCCGCCGTACGAGCGGGAACTACGTCGTCTGGTGTCCTCACTGAAGCTCGACAAGCACGTCGAGTTCGTCGGTCAGATCGAAGGCAGTGAAAAGCAGACTTTGCTGGCACACGCGTTCTGGACGTTCATGCCTTCGCATACGGAGAACTTCGGCCTCGTCGTCCTCGAATCGCTCGCGCAACACACGCCCGTGGCGGCATCGACGGGCTCGCCCTGGCAGGTCCTGGAGCAGGAACGCCTCGGATTCTGGTCCGGCAATTCCCCGCAGGAGTTGTCGGCCGTGCTCAAGCGCGTCTTCTCGATGGAGTCGTCGGACTACGAAGCGATGCGCGGCCGATGCCGCGCATTCGTCGAAGCGCATTTCGATATCAGCAGGAACATCAGCCGGTGGACCGACACCTACCGAACGCTCTAGGCTTGGCTGTCCGCCAGAATGGACAGTACGTAGGGCGTGGCTTTAGCCGCGCCAATTCACGGCGCCCCTGAAGGGACGCCCTACGGCTCGCACCTTCTGACGGCTGCACACATCTGAAAATGGCTCTAGGCTTGGCCGTCCGCCAGAATGGACAGATACAGGTCTTCATACATCCGAGCCACTCGACGAGGCTCGAACTGTTCGACATTTGACTGACCGGTACGGACGATGTCCTGCCTTAGTTTCTCGTCCTGGATAATCCGCATGATGCCGGACCGGATGCTGGCCACGTCGTGTGGATCGACCAGCACGGCACCGCCTCCGGCGATCTCCCGCATGGGCCTCACGTCGCTCGTCACCAGCGGCTTGCGCATCGCCTGTGCTTCGATGATGGGAAGACCAAATCCTTCGAACGTCGAGCAGTAGGAAACCATGTCGCAATTCTCGTACTCGGCCGCAAGCTCGCTGTCCGTCAGGTTCTGTCTATTCTCACACTCGATTCGATGTGTGGCCAGGAGCCGGGCGATCTGATCGTCATACGGGCCGACGATCACGAGGCGGCAGCGAAGGCCCTCTATCGCGCGAATCAGGTTTGGCAGGTTCTTGTTCTCGGCCGTGCCAATCTGCAAGATCGTCGGGCAGTCACTGTCGAACGGTTTCTCCCGGTTGAACACGAACGCGTCCCGCAAAGGATCCGGGATCACCCGAATCCGGGAGTGGTCGCGTCCTGTGTGCGCGGCGATGTCGTCTCGCGTGGCCTCTGATATGGCCGTGACGTACTTCATGCGTCGAATCGGCAAGTCAAGAAACAGTTTTTTCAGAACGAACCGCCTGACGCCTTTTCTGCGGTGCAGGAAGTTCAGGTCGTGGATGGTGAGCACGGTTCGCTCGGGCGGCAGCAGCAGCGCGATGAAGTGGATATGACCAGTGATGTGGTAGAGGTCGGCCGCGGGCCTGCGGAACGCGAGCAGGTTCTTCAACACGCCGACGAGATTGGTTCCGTAAGGAAGGGTGACAAACTCGGTCCGGAACAGCTCCGCGGAGAGGTCGCTGGCAATCTGGCGGAATATTTTTTCGATGCTGAACCAGCCGGTGAGTCGCTCGACGAACACTAACTTTCGCACTTAGCGTTTCTTTGCAATGGAAACGACGAAGCTGCCCATTCGCAGGTTATTGGTCATGAACCGGCTGACCGCATCGGGCACGATGTCGAGGATTCTGTATTTCAGGCGGCTGCCGGGAATCGGCAGGATCGCGGACTTCATGCCGATGACCCGGATGTCATCAACCTTCAGTCCGAGGTTTTCCTGTTCCTTGCGCCATTCTGCAATCGAATAGTACCGGCCGATCGCGCCGTCGGTGATTTTCTGAACCGATTGGTGCAGCGAATTCCCTTTGAAGAAGTAGCCCCTGCCAAGGCCGGCCAGTATTCCAAAAGCGTAATAACTCCAGAAACTGCGGTAATAGACCATTGAGCGGAATTCGCCGCCGGGTTTCAGGATGCGGTGAATATGCCTGAGGATTCGCGGCGTGTCCGCCGATGCATGCACCACGCCCCAACTCCACACGAGATCAAACGCGTTGTCTTCAAAGCTGATCTCTTCGGCGTTCATCTGGATGATCTTGGCCTTCGTCAGACCAAAGATCTTCAGCCGTTCGGTGGTGGATTTGACTCCGTAATCAGTCAGGTCAATGCCCGTGTAATCGCCGGCGTAGGTGGAAAGCAACTGGGCATGACTGCCATTGCCGACACCGATTTCAAGAACTTTCTTGTCTTTCAGGCTGTCAAAATCAACCAGCCAATCAAACGGAATGCTCTTCTCCGGCGCGTATTCGCGAGCATTGACGAAAAACCGGCGGTCGATCTCTTCGTAAAATTCCTTCGTGAACTCGGGAAAGGGAATCTTGTCGAGTTTGCCGTCGAGCCAGTCGTACCGCATGGGATTGGTTTCCCACCACGTCTTGTTGGCGTCGAGCCATTCCTGACGTTGTGCTTCCGATTCGGGAAGCTGCGTCGGACTGGCAAACCTGGGCGCCTTGTTTTCATCAAACACAGACATTATTTTTTCAGCCGAGAAACAAGAAACGTTCCCATGCGGCACCGGTTCGTCAGGAAGCGGCCCAGTCGATTCGGGATCAGGGACTGCATCGCCGACTTCAGCCGTCCGCCGGGCAGAGGCAGGAGCTCCGACTTGCTCCCGCAAATCCTCACCTCTTCAACTGAAAACAGATCGGACACCAGCGCGTGCCACTCGGGCGTGGTGTAGAACCGCGCGATGGCGCCGTCGATCGATCCCTGTCGTGTCTTGTGGAGCGAGCGCGTCTTCCACAGCGCGCCCTGAAAGATGCCCCGCACCAGGCCGGCCACAACATAGTAGTTCCAGTAGTTGCGATAGTAGACCATGGTGATCGCAACGCCGCCCGGCTTGAGCACCCGATGGATCTCCTCGAGAATCGTGCGGGTGTTGGCCGAGTGATGGATCACACCCCAACTCCAGACGAAGTCGAACGTGCTGTCAGCGAAATCCATTTTCTCCGCATCCATACGCCTGACGTTCACATGTGAGCGGTCGCAACCCGCGCGCCCGAGTCGCATTGTGGTGCTCTTGACGGCATAGTCCGTCAGATCGATTCCCGTATATGACCGGGCAGAGCCGGCCAGCAGCTGGGCGTGACTGCCATTGCCCACGCCAATCTCCAACACATCCGTGTTGCCAAGCGCGGCGAAGTCGATCAGCGGATCAAACGGGACCTTCGTCCAGGGCATGTAGGCCCAGACGTCGGCGAAGAAGCGTTCATCAATTCGTTCGTAGAAGTCCTGGCTGAACTCGGCGGCGCCAAGCGCCTCGCTGAAGTCGTATCGCATGGGGTGGCGTTCCCACCAAGAGCGATTCGCGTGCTGCCATTCCTGGTGCTCCGACTCCGTACGCGGCAGGGCGGTAGGACTGTCGAAGCCATCGGGAACGTGGGTTTTGAGTTTTGATACTGACACCAGACTTGTCTATTCCTCGCTCGGAGCCACGTCTGAACTTATCACCGCGAGAGCCATTACCGGCTCGACAGTGTGCGTGGACCGAGAGGCGGATCCGGCCACTGCGGCCAGTGGCCCAGGCGCAACCCGCGCTGGATCAGCCGCACGGTGTACACGACGGATGCCGCAAGCCCACGGAGGCGACTGGGGGCGGAATACCACCGCATCCGCCAGTGCCCACTCAGGTTCATGGGGTGCAGGGGATTTGCGAACAGGGCGTTGGCCGCGGCGCGAAGTGACCCGGAGCCCAGGGACGGCGGATAGGTGTTCGGCTGGCAGAACACGCGCGCCCTGGGCGCCAGCAACAGCCGCCATCCACCGCGCCGCAACCGCGTTGTGAATTCGACATCGGCCCACAACTGCGGAAAGCGCACGTCATCGAGCAGGCCCAGGGACTGGAGCGCGGCGGCCGGCACGAGCGTGCAGTTGCCCACGAGGGCCTCAACCTCCCATGGCTCCGGGGGCACCGTGAAGGCCGTCAGCTGATAGGGCATCCGCCAGCCGCCATACCACGTGTCCCAGACCTGCCCGACCTGGAACACTCGATGTGGCGTGTCCCACAGCAATAGCAGCGCACCGACCACCGAGTGGGGGAACTGGTGAGCGCATTTCAGTAGTTCCACGAACACCTGCCGGCTGAAGACCGCATCGTCATTTGCGATGACGGCATAGTCGATGCCCACTTCGAGCAGGCGTCGGAGACCGGCGTTCGTGCCCCCCGCATAAAAGAGGCTGCCGTCGCCCGTCACGATGTCCACGTCGGGGTGCGCGTGCCGAATCGCCTCAGCGGTGCCATCGGACGACCCATCGTCTACGACCACCACGTGCAGGGTCATGCCCGTCTTGTCCGCATCGGACAGGCTTCTCAGTGCGCGTAGCGTGGTTTCGCGCCGATTGTAGACAGGCAGCACGATGCCGACCCTGGTGGTGCCGGCCGTCATGGCTGCGGCGGGACGGCCGTGCGGCACTCGGCGATCACCCCGTCGGCCAGTTGAGGCGACAGCGTTGTCAGGATCGCATTGGTCCAGCGGACCGGCCACGTCGTGTAGGGCAGATGCTCGGTGCCCAGGTCGTAGAACCATTGACCCGTGACGATGAAGCCCTCGCTTGTGAGTAGTCGCGCCAGCGTCGCCTGTGAGTAATACGCGACGTGATCGGGATGGACGGGCTCCACGTGGCCGCCGCGACCTCGAACGCCATACTGCGCGAATCGGAAGCCGCAGTAGGCGTTTACCGTGCTGACAAGCATCCGCGTGTGCGGGCTCATCACCCTTCGAACGCTTCGCAGGAACACGCCGGGGTCCGTCAGGTGTTCGACGATTTCACCGGCGATGACGATATCGAACGGCCCCGCCGCGGTCAGTTCTGCTTCAATGTCGCCGATATCGCCCCTGTGCAGATGGGCGACTCCAAGCGAGGCCAGCGTGTCGAGCCCCGCCCGATCGATATCGACGCCGTGCAGCTCACCGGCCACCTCGCGCAATCGCAGATGGAGCAACGAGCCATCAGCCAGACTCTGCGCGGTGTACGGCGCATTCGTACAGCCAAGATGCAGGACGCGCTGCCCCGCTGACCGTTCCAGAAGGTACGCCACTCGCTGCACGAGGGGAATGGACGTGCGCGCCGGCGACATGCGTCGCAATGGTAGCACCGCGTCCCAAACACATCGCATCGGGTATTCTGTGAGTCATGGCCCACGACGGCGCCGCGGGCGCCGCGACAAGCACGGACGCGTTTTCCGGGCGGCTGGACCGCCTGGACACCACGCTCTTCGACGCTATTGCTTCGGAGTCAACGCCATGGGACCGTCGATCGCTGCTGGCGTGTCAACATGCCGTCCGCACGCGGTGGTCACCGTACGTCTACCTCGAGATCGGGTCGCACCTGGGCGGCAGCCTGCAGCCGCACATCCTGGATCCGGCATGCACGCTGATGCATTCGATCGATCCCCGGCCGGTGCAGCAGCCTGATGCGAGAGGCCAGCGCTTCGGATATCCGGGCAACTCGACGGCCAGAATGCTGGCGAACCTGTCGGCGACGGGCGGCGACACGAACCGTGTCGTCTGTCACGAACAGACCTCGGCGCTGCTCGAGCCCACGGCCATCGTGCCGGCGCCGCACCTGTGCTTTATCGATGGCGAACACACCGATGCCGCTGTGCTGGCGGACTTTGGCTTCTGCCGGCGCGTGATCGCGCCCGGCGGGCTGATCCTGTTCCACGATGCGCACATCGTCTACAACGCCCTGGACGAGATCGTGACGAGGCTGGATCGCGCGGGCACCACCTATCGTGCCTGCCATCTGCCCGATACGCTGTTTGCGATTGAACTCGGTGAAGGCGCGTTGCTCGATGGCCCTGCCCTGGCGCCCGTGCGGCGTGAGAGCTATCGAGGGTATCTCTTGTCGCTTCAGAGTACGGACCACTACCGCCGCTTTGCAAACCGTTGGCTGTTTCGCGCGATCAGGAAGGTTCGTGCAGTGACCGGACTGAGCGGACGCACGAATCGTACACTCCCATAGTCACGCCGGCCATCGCGTCCGCGTCAAACATCTGTGCGTGGGTGGCACCGGCTTCGGCCAGACGCCTCGCCAACGCCGGGTTGTTTCGCACTTTCAGAATCGCCTCAGCCAGACCATCGGCGTCTCGCGGTGGCACCAGAAGACCGGTGACATCGTGCTCCACCGCTTCAGGAATGGCGTTGATTGGCGTGGACACGACGGGAACTCCCAGCGCCATCGCTTCCACCAGTGCCAGCGGCAGTCCCTCCTCCAGACTGGGCAGCACAAACACGTCGGCCGCGGCCACTGCCTCAAGGTACGAGCGTCGCCCATCGGGCAACTCGGCCTGTGACAGATAGCGAACCACTCCGTCCATCGCGCACAGCTCTGATGCGGCGCGTCCACTGACAGGCGCCGGTCCGATCCAGACCATATCCACGTCTGCCGCTCGCGATCGCACCAGCCGCGCGGCTTCGAGCCACACCCAACACCCCTTGCGTTCTATGAACTGCGCGCCGGTCACGGCCAGAAATCTTCCGGGAGCGGTGCCCAGTTGTCGCCGGGTCTCATCGCGCAAGGTCCGCTCGCTCGCGGCCAGCACTTCGGCACGCTCCACGGGTGAGTAGGCCAGGGGCACATGCGCAACTTCCTCTGCGGGCAGGAATGGCCGAAGGCTCTCTCTCACGTGCCGGTTGGCCGCGATCAGTCGAAAGCCCGGCCGGCTCGTCAACGCTTGCATCCGGCGCCGCCATACCCGGGCGCGCGTTCCGTCGACGTGCGGCAGTGACGTGTGGAGCGTCACCACCACGCCGTGGCGGCCAGCCAGCGTCCACAGGACCCCCGTGAACAACGTGAGCGACACGTCACAATGAAAGACCGTCGCAGGACCGGCAAGCCGCCGGCAGGCCTGCCACAGGGCATACTGCGCGTGCCAGGCGCGAATGTGGGTGCCGATGCGGTCCGCCAACGTTGCTGGCGGATTCACAGCCAGGCGTCCGCGCATGATCTCGACGTTCACGCCGAGTGCTAGGAGTTCGGCCACCAGATCGGCGGCCGACCCAGCGGGAATAATCGCGGAGACGCGCCCGCGCGCAACCATGCGGCGCATGAGCGCGAGGAAATACCGTTGGGCGCCGCCCCACTCGATGTAGGGCCACACGTAGACGACATGAGCGACGGCCGTTTCGTGCTCACGTCCATCGTTGACTCCCTGCATTGTGGGTGACCATAATACCCCCGCATGATTGGACCGCTGCTCGTCCTTGGCGGCGGTGGCATGCTGGGCCATAAGCTCGTGCAAGTCGCGGCGACCGAGGTCGAGGTTTACGCAACCGTACGCGATCAACAGCCGGGCATGGCAGCCTTGCTAGGGCTCCGCGACGGTCATCTCCTGCTGCACCCTGACATCACCGCCGGAGTCGACCCGCTGCTCGATCGGGTCCGCCCCTCGGTAATCGTCAACTGCATCGGGGCACTCAAACCCGTCAGCGGATCTCTGGATCCCTGTGAAGCGATCGCCGTCAACGCGCTGTTGCCACATCGCCTTGCCGCCGCGGCCCGGAGACGCGGAATGCGGCTGATTCATGTGAGCACAGACTGCGTGTTCGACGGCAAGCGTGGTCAGTACAACGAAGACGATGCGCCCGATGCGACGGACCTCTACGGCCGGTCGAAAGCGCTCGGGGAAGTGGACGATGAGGTCCATCTCACGATACGGACGTCGATGGTAGGCAGACAACTCCGTGGCTCACGGGGATTGCTGGAATGGTTCCTGTCCCATCGCGGCGGCGTCGTTCCGGGCTATCGCTCCATGCGTTTCTCCGGCCTGTCCACATTGGCCCTCAGTCGAACAATCATGAACGTGATTACGAGCCACCCGACGCTGGCGGGGCGAATCCACGTGGGTGGCGACGCCATCAGCAAGTATGATCTTCTGCAAATCATGAACGACACGTTCAAGGCGGGCGTCACGGTCTCCCCTGTCGACGAACCGCGGATCGATCGCTCCCTCGATTCCCGCCGGTTCACAGCCGTGGCCGGGCCTGCCCCCTCGTGGCGTCAGATGCTGGAAGAGGCGGCCGCCGATCCCACGCCGTACGATGACTGGAGGCCGCGTGTATCTTGACGGCAAGCGCGTGTTGGTCACGGGCGGCACCGGCTCGCTCCGGCAACGTGTCGTGGAGCGTCTCCTCAACGGTGATGCGGGAAACGTCAAGCGCGTGATCGTGATGTCGCGCGACGAGACCAAACAGCATGCGATGCGCTTGCGTTTCCTGGGCCACATGAGCGCCACCGACGACGTGATTTATGCCCGGACGCGCGAACGGCTGCAGTTTCGGATCGGCGACGTTCGGGATCTGTCCGCCATGATCGAGTGCGTCCGGGACGCGGACGTCATCATCCACGCGGCGGCCCTCAAGCAGGTCCCGACCTGCGAATTCTTCACCCGCGAGGCCGTGCTCACCAACACGCTTGGAGCCGACACGGTCGTCCGGGCGCTGCATATGGTGGGCCATCACGTAGACGCCGTAGTGGGCATTTCCACCGACAAGGCGTGCAAGCCCGTCAACGTGATGGGGCTGACCAAGGCGTTGATGGAACGCCTGCTGATCGCCGCCAACCTGTCGCTGCCATCGACGCGGTTTGTCTGCGTCAGGTACGGAAACGTCATCGGCTCGCGAGGGTCGGTGGTGCCGTTGTTCGAGGATCAGATTGCGCGCGGTGGCCCCATCACCATCACTACGCCCGACATGACGCGATTCCTGGTGACGCTCGACGAGGCCGTCGAGACCGTCTTCGCGGTCCTTGCACACGGGCGGCCCGGAGAAATTTTCGTGCCTCGCGCCGGTGCCGCGCGCGTCATGGACATCGCGGAGGCGATGATGGGCGACCGGCCCATGGACATCAAGTTCATCGGCGTGCGGCCCGGCGAAAAGACCCACGAGGTGCTGGTGTCCGAGGAGGAACTCGGACGCACGTCGGAGCGCGACGGCTATTACGTCATCGCACCGATGCTGCCCGGACTCGAGAGCATGCCAGCGGCTCCGCCGTGTTTGAGCGTCGAGTATTCGTCGGCAACCGCCGCGTTGAGCGGTCGGGCGCTGGCCGAACTCATCGAGTCGTCCAGGCGCGATAGAGAGGTCAGCTGACACCATGTCCAGGGTGCTTACCATCCTGGGCACCAGGCCCGAGGTCATCCGTCTGTGTCTCACCATGGCGCAGTTGGATCGGGAGTGCGACCACCACGTGCTTTACACGGGTCAGAATGCCGACCCGCGGCTGAGCGAGGTTTTCTTCGACGAACTGGGGGTTCGAGCCCCGGACTCGCGGTTGCACATCGGCGGCCTCCGCTTTGCCGATCAGATCGGCCCGCTCTTCTCGGGCGTGGCCGATGTCATCGAACGCTTCCGGCCCACGCGGGTCGTCATTCTGGGTGACACCAACAGCGGGCTCTCGGCTCTGGTCGCGGCCAGGATGGGAGTGCCGGTCTGCCACCTGGAGGCCGGGAATCGCTCCGGCGATCCTCGCTCGCCCGAGGAGATCAACAGGCGGGTCATCGATCACTCGAGTGCCGTGTTGATGCCGTACACCCATGACAGCCGGCGGCGCCTGGAGCGTGAGGGGATCGACGGGCGGCGCGTGCATGTGATCGGCAATCCCATCTATGACGTGCTGCGCGCATTCCACACGCAGATTGAGGCCAGCGCCATCGCCGAGACGCTCGGCCTTGCGTCGAAACCATTCGCGTTGATGACCCTTCACCGGGCCGAGACGGTAGACGTGCCCGAGCGCCTCGCTGCCGCGATTCAGGCGGCTGCGGCTGCCGCGTCGGCGCGCAACTGGCCGCTGGTCTTCCCGGTGCATCCGCGCACGATGGATCGCATGCGGCAGGCGGCCCTGCCAGCCGAGCTGCCGGGAATCATCCTGGCGCCGCCGCTGGGTCTGTTCGATTTCGTCTGGCTCGAACAACACGCACGCGCCGTGTTCTCGGATTCGGGGACGGTGCAGGAGGAATGCGCGATCCTCGGCACTCCCAATATCGTGTTGCGAGAGTTCACGGAGCGGCCCGAGACTATCGCGTGCGGAGCGAGTGCGCTGGCCGGTGTGACGGCCGCCGGCGTCGAGTCCGCCCTCTCGCAACTCCTGGCGAGTTGGTCAGCACCCACGCCTCCGCCCGACTACGTGATGGGTGGGGTCGCCGATCGCGTGACGCGGCTCGTGCTTGCCCCCGACGTCGTACCAGCCCCATGACCCCGGCACCTTCGGGTCCGCACCACCACGGCAGGCTCCTCAATCATGCCTTGCAGGGCGTGATGGGCTGGGCCGCGCCGCTCGTCGTCACATTCGTGACCACGCCGCTCATCGTCCATGGACTGGGCCCGGAAAGTTTTGCCGTGTATGCCTGGGCGGCCACATTCGCGACAGGAATCGCGGCGGCAGGGCCCACGCGCGGAGTCCTGCACATGGTTTCGCGCAGCGGTGGTGCGCAACTGCGTCGAGAGGCGATCGCCACCGGCCTGTGGTCGGCGATCGCGCTCGGGTCGCTGGCGGCCGGTGCGCTCTGGGTGTTGGCCTCGCTTGCCGCCTCTGCGGCGCAATTGCCGGATGTGCTTGCGATGCCGGCTCTGCGCATCGCGGCTATTGGTGCGGTGCCGGCGGCCGTCATGGCGGTGTGCATCGGTGCATTCCAGGGATCGAAACAATTTGGCACAGGCGCGGCTCTGACGGGCATCGGCGCCGTCGTGACCGCGGCCGGCTCGGCATGGATCGCGACCCGGGGCATGGGCGTCGTCGCACTGGTGTCAT
>JBKJJZ010000257.1:0-3165 GCA_046597705.1 Vicinamibacterales bacterium
CGAGTTCGCCGGACCGGGCGGCGCGGACAAGCTGGCCCTGACGGTGCAACTGGCGCGCATCGTCATGCCGTTCCTCACGCTGGTGGCGATTGCCGTGGCCCTGGGCGGCATGCTGAATTCGCTGCGCCGCTTCTTCATCCCGGCTCTGGCGCCGGCCATCTATAACGTCGGTGTCCTGCTGAGCGCGGTGGCCATCGTCCCCTTCTGCGGGGACACGCCGGAGCAGAAGATTGTGGGCATCGCGATCGGCGCGCTCATCGGCGGCGTGGGACAAATCGTCGTGCAGCTGCCGCTGCTCTACCGCGAGGGCTTCCGCTACCGGCCCATCCTGAGTTTCAAGGATCCGGGCATGCGGGAAATCCTCATGCTGATGGGACCGGGCACGCTGGGTCTGGCCGCCGCGCAGATCAACCTGGTGGTCAATACGGTCCTCGCCCTTGGTGAGGGCGACGGCGCCGTGTCGGCCCTGGGGTTCGCGTTCCGGCTGATGTACCTGCCGATCGGCATCTTCGGCGTGTCAGTGGCCACTGCCGCGTTGCCGGAAATCTCGAGGCATGCGGCAAGCGGCGCGATGGACGACATGCGGCGCACCATCTCCAGCAGCGTGCGGATGATGCTGATGTTGAGCGTGCCGGCCACGGTCGGCCTCATGGCGCTATCGAGCCCCATCGTCGAGTTCATCTTCCAGCGTGGGCAGTTCACGAGCGAAAGCACGCGCATGACTGCGCTTGCGCTGCTCTGTTACGCACCGGGCCTCATCGGATACTCGGCCGTCAAAATCGCTTCGCCAACGTTCTACGCCCTCAACGACTCCAGGACGCCGGTGCTGGTGAGCGTGGGCACCATCGCGTTGAACCTGGTGCTGAACATCACGCTGGTACGGCTATTGAGTTTCCAGGGACTGGCGCTGGGCACGGCGATGGCAGCGCTGTTCAATTCTGGCCTCCTGATGTACCTGCTCTCAAGAAGGATTCATGGCCTCGAAGGGGCGCGCATCTTCCAGGCGTTCGTCAAGATTCTGATTGCCTCGTTGGCGATGGGTGCGGCGGCGTACGCAACAGAGGCCTGGCTGAATGGGCACCTGCCGGCGGTGCAGTCGGTTGTCGCGCAGACGCTGCGCGCTGGTGTCCGAGTGGGCGTCTCGATTATGGTGGGCCTGGGTGTACTCGCGGTGGCGGCACACGCGCTGCGCCTGCATGAATTCGCGGCCGCGCGAACCCGCGTGCTCGCGCGGTTCAGACCAGAGAGCTAACTTGTCGAGCGAACCATGAGCAGCCGATATCCCGCCGGTCCCGCGAACGTCAGCTTCGGCCCTGGTCCGATGACACAGGCCGTCCAGATCCTCGTGATCGCGAACATCGTGATGTTCGTGGCGACGATGGCAGCCGGGCCGCTGCTGATTGACTGGCTCGGACTCTCGCCTCAGGACGTACTGACCAAAGGACGCGTCTGGCAACTGGCCACTTACCTCTTCCTGCACGCCGACGTGTTTCACATCCTGTTCAACATGCTCGCGGTCTGGATGTTTGGCGTGGATCTCGAGCGGCGCTGGGGCACGCGGGCGTTCGTCAATTACTACGCGGTGACTGGTATCGGAGCGGGAATCTGCACGCTGCTGGTGGCGCTCCTGCCGTTCGGACGCGAGACGTATCTGGCCACGACCATTGGCGCGTCAGGAGCCGTCTACGGACTGCTGATGGCCTGGGCGATCGTCTTTCCGCACCGGACAGTTTTGTTTCTCGGCGTTTTTCCGCTCACGGCCCGCGTCTTCGTGCTGATCATGGGCGCGATTTCGTTCTCGCAGGCGCTGAACCAGGGCGGAGGGACGACGGTGGCCCATGTCGCCCACCTGGGCGGCATGCTGGCGGGCTATTGGTATTTGAAAACACCGGTGCACAAACCACCGCCGCCGAAGCCTCGCCCGCCAAACCCGGCTCATCTTCATCGAGTTCACTGACGCAGCGGGCGTTATAATCGGTGCGCCTATGAAGACGACCGTCGCCCCTGCTGCCACTACCTGGGAAGGCCTGACTCAAGCGGACCTTCTGAGGGCGTACAGATTGATGCTGACCTCGCGGCGCATCGACGACAAGGAGATCCAGCTCAAGAACCAGAGCCTGATCTTTTTCCAGATCAGCGGCGCCGGGCACGAGGCCATCATGGCTGCCACCGGCATGCAGATGAAGCCGGCGCACGACTGGTTTTATCCCTACTACCGGGACCGCGCGTTGTGCCTGGCCATTGGGATGACGCCCCTTGAAATGTTCCTCAGCGGTGTGGCTGCGGCCGCCGACCCGAACAGCGCTGGACGGCAGATGCCGTCTCACTGGGGACACAAGGCGCTCAACCTGGTGTCACAGTCCAGCCCGACCGGCACGCAGTGCCTTCAGGCGGTTGGTTGCGCCGAGGCCGGCCGCCTCTACGAGCGCCTGACCGATATTCCGGGACGTGAGAGCCGTTTCAAAAAGGACGAAGTGGTCTACGTTTCGCTCGGCGACGGCACCGTCAGCGAAGGCGAATTCTGGGAGTCGCTGAACGCCGCGTGTGTGGCGGCCCTGCCGGTCCTCTTCATGATCGAAGACAACGGCTACGCCATTTCCGTTCCGGTCGAGGTGCAGACGCCCGGCGGCGACATGTCGAAGCTCGTCGAGTCCTTCCCTGGCCTCAACGTTCTGCGCTGCGACGGCACCGATTTTCTCGACAGCTATCGCACGGCCGGAAAGGCGCTCGCCTGGTGCCGCGCTCGCAAGGGTCCCGCGCTGATTCACGCCAAAGTGGTTCGTCCGTACTCACACTCGCTGTCGGACGACGAGAAGTTGTACAAGACGCCGTCGGAACGCGCGGCCGAGGCGAAGCGGGATCCCATTACGAAGTTCGCGACGTGGCTGAAGGCGGAAGGGCTGGTCACGGACAAGGAACTGGCGGAGATCGCGAAGGCTGTTGATGTCGAGATCACCGAAGCCGCCGACCTCGCCATCAAGTCCCCGAAACCGGCCCGCGAAACCGCGGGCCTTTTTGTGTACTCACCAGACATCGATCCGAGCGGCCCGGACTTCGACAGCCCGGCCGTGCCGGAAGGCAAGCCCGACACGATGGTGGCGGCAATCAACCGCACGATGAAAGACGAAATGGCCCGCAACCCGGCCATCGTCATGTTCGGCGAAG
>JBKJJZ010000306.1:0-9268 GCA_046597705.1 Vicinamibacterales bacterium
CCCATGGAACGCAAGACGATCGCCGATTACGACCCCGATCTCCTTATCCTCTTCGACGCCTATGTGCACGGGCATATCGACCGGCGCGGGTTCCTGGATCGCGCCACGAAGTTTGCCGTGGGCGGCGTCACCGCAGGTATGCTGCTCGATTCGCTCAGCCCGAAATTCGCTGAGGCGCAAAAGGTGCCCAAGGACGACGCCCGCATCAAGGCCGAGTACGTGACGTATCCCTCGCCCGCCGGCAGCGGCACCATGAAGGGCTACCTCGTGCGGCCCGCGAAAGCCGCCGGCAAGCTGCCGGGCGTCGTGGTCATCCATGAAAACCGCGGCCTGAACCCGCACATCGAGGACATCGCACGGCGCCTCGCCCTCGACAACTTCATCGCGTTTGCCCCCGACGCGCTCACGCCGCTGGGCGGATACCCCGCGGGCGGTGAAGACGAAGCGCGCACGTTGTTCGGCAAACTCGATCGGCCCAAGACTGACGAGGACATGGTGGCGGCGGCCGGCTTCCTGCAAAAGCATGCCGAGTGCACCGGACGGATAGGAGCCGTCGGTTTCTGCTGGGGCGGCGGCAAAGTGAATTTGCTGGCCACTCGTCTACCCGACCTTGGCGCGGGCGTGCCATTCTACGGCGCCTCCGCACCGGCGGCCGACGTTCCCAAGATCAAGGCGCCGCTGCTCATCCATTACGCCGGCACCGATACCAACATCAACGCCAGTTGGCCGGCATTCGAAACCGCGCTCAAGGCGGCAAACGCTCGTTACACGATGCACATGTACGACGGCGCCTCGCACGGGTTCAACAACGACACCACGCCGCGGTACGACGAGAAGGCCGCCACGCTGGCATGGTCGAGGACGATCGAGTTCTCCAACGCGAATTTGCGGAAGTAACGCGGGTCGCCGCCGCGACACCAGGGCTGCACCTGCTTGTCCTCTGTGGAACCGCTCTACGCGCGGGTGCTGGACTGCCAACTCCCATGAGTCCGCTCGACCGCCATCTTCGACTGGTCCGGGATCGCCTTCCGTCCAGCGCTCCGACGCCGTCATTCTCCGCCTCTGACAGGCTACGCAAATCGTGATCGACTGACGTGGCGCTGGTAGGCTAATGGCGGATCCTGATAGTCATGTCACCAGTGAACCGGAAGGTGATGTGAATACCGGCCGCGTCCGTCCAATAGTGGCCAGGAGGGATGACGTGCCAGGACGCCGGATCAGACGAAAGGGCCATGGACACTTCCGATACAGGGGGAAGACGCCGGACGCCGTTCGAACGAACCAGCGAATAGCTGGCCTCTAGTGTCCAGTCAGGATTCCAATCAGGCGGGGCCTTGAACTGCACGCGCGTCTCTCGTTCGTCGCCGGTAATTCCCACATCGGCGTGCTTTCTGAATTCCAGCCACTGCGCCAGATCGCTTGCGAACGGCCACCAGACACGACTGCCGTACTTCCCGATCACGTAGCTGATTCCGTCTGAGAATAAGCGGAACCTGTATGGCACACCGTTCAAGTTGTACCCGCCGTGTTCCCACCAGTGGTCGAAGAAGTTGACGATGCCGCCGCTGGCAATCCGCCTCTCGATCTCTTGCTCGAACGCGAGAAGCATGCGGCGGTAGGGCTCGCTCCTGGAAAGCGACGCGCTTGTGATCGCACCGGCCTTGATCCCGCGGACCAATTCAGGGTCATCGGCATCCCAAGGCAAAGAGAGATCGGGTATCACGAGCATCTCTTTTGACCCATCAAGCGAGTAGAACACTTCCTCTCCTTTGCCCCTTGGAAAGAAGAAAGCAAGAAATCCGTTCTCCCGGGCAGCCGTGAGGGCCGCAGCCGTGAACTTATAGCCGGGAAATCGCAACACGATAATCTTTGCGTTATCGAGCCCAATTTGCCGATACGCTTTGCGGGCGTTCTCGAACGCCAAGCGGCAGTAGGCAAGGTCGCGAGCTGATGCACTGATCGCCCCATCGAACTCATGGTGATTCAAGTCTGGATCTCCATCGGGTGAATGCTGAAACCCGTGGTTGCCTAGTTCAAGCCAGGATCCGAACTCAGGTTTTGTTTGCAGGTCGCGCCATAGCGCCGCGCCGAACGGATTGCTCACGACGTTGCGAATGGCCGAGTCGGCGATATACCGGTTCTCCGCAACCACTTGTACTGTGATCTTGAGTTGAGGATGGGCGCCATGGATCTGAAAGAGCCCGCCGTCGGGATACCCGATACCCGCCCACGTCGAAGTGGCCGACAGATCATCCGGAGTGTAGAGCACGGCCAGGCGTCGTTGCGTCCGCGCGCCGACGTCATGGGGGAACCTCGGGAACGACCCCGCGAGAATGGGGACGTGCCCTGACGAATCAGGCGGACCGGATTGCGCGGCTCTCGGCGTGGTCACGGCCAGCCACATCAGCACAGGCACGAAAGCAAGCCGAGCGATCGCTCTTCCTGACGCGCAGCGCAACGTATTGCAGCACCTGGCCACCATGTCACCTCTCCCCGGGACAGGCGAAGACAGACCATTAGCTGATGGTTCCGGCCCGACTGCGGGGCCGATACTACACCACGTTTGTAGCTTCCGCCGGTGTCATAGATCAGCCATGTCCACCCAGACGGTCTTGAGCTGCGTGTAGTACTCCAGCGCATGCATCGACATCTCGCGCCCGAAGCCGCTCTGCTTGTAGCCGCCAAACGCCGCGGCGGTGTCGTACGCGTTGTACGTGTTGATCCAGACTGTGCCGGCCTTGAGCTTCGACGCCACGTAGTGCGCCTTGCGAATGTCTCTCGTCCACACGCCCGAAGCGAGGCCATAGATTGAGCTGTTGGCCTTGGCGATCGCGTCTTCAACGTCGGCGAACTCAATCGCCGCAAGCACCGGCCCGAAGACCTCTTCTCTCGCAAGAGTCATATCAACGGTCACGTTGCTGAACACGGTCGGCTGCATGAAATAGCCCTTGCCGGTACCGATGTCCACGCGCTCGCCTCCTGCCAGGAGCGTCGCGCCTTCCTTCTTCGCCGTCTCCACGTACTTCAAGACGCGATCGAGCTGCCCCTTGGACGAGATGGCGCCGAAACGCGTCTTCGGATTCATCGGATCGCCGGCCACCATCTTCTTCGTGCGGTCGGCCACCTTTGTCAGAAACTCGTCCTTGATCGACGATTCCACGAGCAGGCGCGAACCCGCTGCGCACACTTCCCCCTTCCCGTAGAAAATCCCCATGGTCGCGCCCCGAACGGCCGCATCGATGTCAGCGTCGGCAAAGACGATGTTGGGAGACTTGCCGCCGAGTTCGAGCGTGATGTGCTTCAGCGTCTCGGCCGCGCTACGCATGATGCCCTTGCCGGTGGACGTGTCTCCGGTGAATGCGATCTTGTCGATGCCAGGATGATTGACGATGGCCTGACCGGCAGTGGAGCCGGAGCCGGTGATGATGTTCAGCACTCCCGGCGGAAAGCCGAGCGCGGTCGCCATTTCACCGAGGGCGATTGCGGTGAGCGGCGTCTGACTCGCCGGCTTGAGAATGACGGTGTTGCCCATGGCCAGCGCCGGCGCCACCTTCCACACGGCAATCAGCAGCGGAAAATTCCAGGGCACGATCGCGGCCACGACGCCGACAGGCTCGCGCAACGTGTAGACCAGCTGTCCACCTTTGACCGGGACCGTTTCACCGTGCACCTTGTCTGCCCAACCCGCGAAGTACTGCAGGCACTCAGCGGCTGCGGGGATCTCCACCTGGCGGGATTCGGTGATGGGCTTACCGTTGTGAAGCGTTTCGAGGCGCGCCATCTCATCGGCCTGCGCCATGAGTTGCTCGCCCAGCTTGTAGACCAGGCGGCCCCGCTCACGGGCGGGCATCTTGCCCCACGGTCCGTCGAGGGCGGCACGAGCGGCCTGGACGGCCGCATCGACGTCCTCGTCCGTGGCCGACGCCACCTCCGCGATGATTTCTTCAGTGGCGGGATTCACCACCGGCTGCGTCTTGCCGTCCGACGCATCGCGCCACTCCCCGTTGATGAGGAGCTGTTTCTTGCCAAGCATCATGTCGTCACATCCTTCGTCACTTGCCTTCGAATTTCGGCGCCCGCTTTTCCAGACTCGCGGCGATGCCCTCTTTCGCGTCGCGGCTCTGAAACAGCAGTTGTTGAAGCTCGCGCTCCATGGCCAGCCCCTCGCCAAACCCGGCTTCGAGTCCGGACTGCACGGCGCGTTTGATCCGGCCTACGGCCAGACTCGCCTTGTGTGGTGGCGTAAAGGTCTTCGCATAGTCGATGACCGCGTCGAGGAACGTGCGCCCTCTCAGTTCGGCGTCGCCCCATACCTCGGTCACGAGCCCCAGCGCCTGCGCCTCATCCATCGTCATCAGGCGTCCACTGATCAGCAATTCCATTGCGCGGCCCTTGCCCAGCAGGCGGCCCAGACGCTGCGTTCCGCCGGTGCCCGGCAGCACTCCAAGGGCGACCTCGGGAAGTCCGATTTTCCCGGCGTCCTTCTTCGCGATGCGCAGGTCGGCGGCGAGGGCCACCTCAAGGCCGCCGCCCACCGTGTGGCCATTGAGCGCCGCGATGACGAGCTTGGACGTCTGCTCGAGCCGGTTCAGGGTCTCATTGGCGTGCAGGCAGAAGTAGTACTTGAACTCCGGCGTCGCGTCCTTGAGCATCCCGATGCCCGCTCCCGCGCAGAAGAATTTCTCTCCCGCGCCGGTCAGAACGATCACGTGAACGGACGTGTCCATGCGCGCTTCAAGGATGGCCGCGTCCAGTTCGCACATCATCTGGTAGCTGTACGTGTTCGCCGGTGGCTCGGTCAGCGTGAGTACGCAGACTCCGCCATCAACCTTCACGCCAACCCGATTAGTCTCATTCGCCATTCAAGAATTCCGTCATTTCCCCAGTTCCCCAGTTCCCCAGTTCCCCAGTTCCCCAGTTCCTCAGTTCCCCAGTTCCCCAGTTCCTCAGTTCCCCAGGTCCCTACGTCCCAGCCGCGTCAGTAGCACGCCGGATAGAACCGCCGCGGCGCCGATCACCTTGTTCCAGGTCAGCGGCTCCCCCAGCCACACCGCGGCCACGGCCATGGCGACGATGGGGACGCCGTTGGAGTAGATGGAGGTGCGGGCGGGCCCCAGGCGCTGGACGCCGGTGTACCAGATGACGTAAGCAAGATTGAGCGCGAGCAGCGCGGAAAGAACCAGCGCTGTCAGTGTCCACGCGCTCACGTCCATCCACGGGACGCGCACGATCTGCGGCAGCGCCATGGCGACGTACGGAATCCCTCCGTACACCATCGTCATGCCTGTCACGTAGAGAGGCGAGTGACGCTGGATGAGTGAAGAGGCGCCAAGCGTGAAGGTGACCCAGCAGACGACGGAGCAGATGACGAGGAGGTCTCCGCGAAGATGGGAACCTCCGAACGAGGCGCCCTGTCCCACCACCAGATAAATCCCCACGGCCGAAATCGCCGCGCCCGCCCAGTGAAAGCCACTGATTCGTTCGCGGCCAAGGAGCGCGGACACCACGGCAAGCAGTGCCGGCGTGGAGCCGACGATCAATGCCGCATTGGAGGCACTACTGAGCGCCACGCCTCCGACGAAAAAGAACTGATATCCGAAATGGCCGACCAGTCCCAGCCACACAAGATCGATGCGATCTCGGCGGGTCAGCGGGTTTTTTGTGTGAAAGATCGAGGATACCGCGTCACCGCGGTGCGCAAGCCGCTTTGCCACCGAAATGGCCACCAGGAACACGGTGCTGGCGATCACGAGCCGCAGTGCGTTGAACGCCTGCGGTGGCACTTCCTCGAACGCGCGCTTGATGACGCTGAAGTTCGATCCCCAGATGAGGACCATCAGGAGGAGAAGGGCGTCCGTCATCGAGAATCTGGAATCTGCAATCTGCAAGCGTTTATCGATCTCCAGTGTGTAGCCGCCAGAAGGTGCGATACGTAGGGCGTCCCTTCAGGGACGCCGGAAATTTGGCGCGGCTAAAGCCACGCCCTACGTACTACAGGCAAGAGAAAACTGCTCTAGAGATTGCGGATTCCCCGATCACCGGCGATCGATAAACGATTGCAGATTCCAGATTCCAGATTTCAGATGCAACTACTGAACTTGCCTGAACTGTCCCAGCGCTTCCGTGATCAGGGCTTCGTTGTCGGCGGCCGACACGTTGCGGCGCAGGAGCTTGCTGGCGATGGCCAGCGACAGGTCCACGGCTTCCGTGCGGATCTGGGCCATCGCGCGCTGCGTCTCCAGTTGGATTTCCTTCTGGGCGTTCTTGACGATGGCGGTCGATTCTTCCTGGGCCTTCAGCCGCATTTCCTCGCGGAACCGATCGGCGTCGGCGCGGCTGCGCGTCACGATTGCCGCAGCCTCGGCTCGGGCCTGGGCCAGTTGGCGCGCGGACTCCTCCTGCATTTGCTGCAGGGCTGCGGTGGCTTTCTTCGCGTCCTCGACAGATTTCTCAATCAGGGCGCGGCGCTCTTCGAGCGCCTTGAGCAGCGGCCCCCACGCGTACTTCTTCAAAAGCACGAGCAGGACCAGGAATACGAGAATGGTCCAGATCGCCAGCCCCAGGCTGGGTTGGACGAGCGGATTATCCAAGACGAATGTCCTTTCTTCCGAACGAAACGAGTGACGCGACTGCGCACCGCCCTGAGGCGGCGCGCATCACACTTTTTCGTTACTTCAGGAACACAACAACCAGGCCGAAGACGAGCGAGATGATCGCAACGCCTTCGAGCAGGAACAGGGGCAGGTTGGCCGCTGCGGTGATCTGGGCCGCCGCGCTGGGCTGCCGCGCCACGCCTTCGGCTGCCGCCGCTGCGAGCCTGCCAATGCCGATGCCGGCGCCAATGACGCTGAGACCGAACCCGATGGTCGCACCCATGTAGTGCCAGGTGGGTTTGATGATTGCGGCGACTTCGGCGGTGAGTCCTTGTTCCATGATGCTGTTCCTTCTCCTGAGGGTCTGACTGACTGTAACGGTTAGTGGTGCGCGTGAATTGCCATACCGATAAACACGGCTGACAGAAGGGTGAAAACGTACGCCTGGACGAGAACGACGATGATCTCGAGGCCGGAGACGGCCACGGCAAGTGGCAGCGAGAATCCGAACCCGATGCCCATGCCGGCCATCGAACTGACAAACAGTTCCGTAAAGATGAACACGAACGACAGGATCGCGAGGATCGCAATGTGGCCGCCCGCCATGTTGGCCGCAAGCCGCATCGTGAGCGTGAACGGCCGCACGAGCATGCCGATGAACTCCAGCGGGACCAGCAGGAAATAGACGGGCGTGGCCAGCCCCTTCGGCACCAGATTCTTCCAGTGCTGCACGAACCCGTGTTTCATGGTTCCCGCGATGATGATTGAAAAGAACGTGATCAGGGCGAGGCCGGCCGTCACGTTGAAGTTGGCCGTGATCGTTGAGCCGCCATGCAGGAGCGACTTGAAGAACGACCCCTCAGCGGTGTGCAGGACGTAGTGATCGAGCAGATCCAACACCTCGAAGATCGGAATCAGGCCGATCATGTTGGCGGTGAGGATGAAGCAGAACAGCGTCAGCAGCAGGGGGGCCCACGCGCCGATGTACTTCTTGCCCAGGTTGGGCTCGGCCACCGTATCGCGCAGGAATTCGACGATGAATTCGAGGACGTTCATGCCGCCGGTGGGCACACGTTCGGCTTGCTTGAGGTAGCGCCGGACCAGCGACGTCACGACCAGGAACGTGATGGCCGCCACCACCCACAGCATGAACACATGCTTGGTGACGGAAAAATCGATGCCGAAAATCTTCGGGATGTGAATGAGGGGATGTTCGGCGCTGCTGTTGGCAACGTGTCCAATGATGGTTTCGCCTGCGTTGAATTTTCCGGCGGCGGCCTCGGAGGCACCGTGCGCGGCCTGAGCGGCCTCGTGAGCTTGATACATCATCGTCGTCTGGTAACCCGTTTCATTACCCTGCCGCCATCAACCGCCGCAAACAATACGCTTCAGCCAGGTGCGTGGCCATATACGTCCCGATGAAGCTCAGAACGAACGGCATCGGCCGCACATCCACGACTTTCAGCATCAGCACCACGTACGCCACAACGAACATCGCCTTCACCGCAAAGGCCCTCAACATCAAGGGCAGCAAGGCGGCCTTCTCTCTGGCCCAGGTCCGCGACGTCAGCGTCCACGACGCGCCTGACATCACCACCGGTCCGGCGATGCCCAGCCACACGGCACGAACGTCGCCAGGACCAAACCCGAATACCGACGCCCCCACAGCCGCGGCAAGCGTGACGGCGATGACCCACCAGAGGGCGTTCATCGGCCCGTCGCTACGGCTGCCCCTGTCGCGTGGACATCACCAGCGCGTAAAACCCGGCGACAATCCCGACGACCAATCCAATCAGGAAGAACCACGGCGAAGTCTGCAGCCACCGGTCGGCTGCGTACCCGAGCCCACCGAGCACCAGGATTCCGCCGGTGAGCGTATAGGCCGCGCTGGCGGCAGGCCCAGCCCGCTGGGCGTTCTCCTGAAAGGCCCGCATCGACCGCTCGAACGTCTTCATCCCTTCGAAACGGGGCTTTCTGTCGGCCGGTCCCGGCATGTTCCTTATTCCTGACTGCGGCTTCCCAGTGGGCGTGTTTGTTCCGCTGGCAAACAGCCAATCGTAACAGGCAGACCTCAGTACTGGGAAGGGGCAGACAGGGTGCCCCCGGCGACGACCGTCGGGCAATATACCATGGCTTGTGAATAAGTTCACGAAGTGACCCGATATACTGCGGTCATGGCAGAAAACCGCTTCGTACGTAGATTCTGGGGCGGCTTGACCCTGTGCGTCGCCGGCGCGCTGGCGGTCGTGGTCACGGGGGCTGAGCCCCTCGAACAGCGAGCCACCAACCAGCACCGGGTCTACGTCTCCGTTGTGGACAAAAAGGGAGAACCGGCCCCCACCTTGGCGGTGGCCGACCTGACGGTCAAGGAAGATGGCGTCGCGCGTGAAGTGCTGAAGGTGGAGCCGGCCACCGACGCGTTGCAGATTGCCGTGATTGTGGACACGAGCGCAATCGCCGGCCCCGCTATCTCGGACCTGCGCGCGGCGGTCAAGGCCTTTGGAGCCGCCATCTGGGCGAAGAGTCCAGACACGCAGATTGCCCTCTACTCCTTCGGTGAGCGCCCGACACTGGAGACTGACTATTCCTCGAGCGCCGTTACTTTCGATCGGCGTGCCGATCGTCTCTTCGCGTCCTCGGGCTCAGGCGCGTACTTCATCGACGCCGTGATCGAC
>JBKJJZ010000259.1:0-5890 GCA_046597705.1 Vicinamibacterales bacterium
ACGCATCAAGCTGGCCTCAGACGGCTTTGGCCGCTGGGCGCAGAGCGGTGGCGAGAAGAGCAAGTTCGGCCTCAATGTCGCACAGCTGGTGAAGCTGATCGACAAGCTGAAGGCCCTTGGCCGCCTCGACATCCTGAAGCTGATCCATTTCCATCTGGGCAGCCAGATCCCGGATATCCGCTACATCAAGGCGGGGCTGCAGGAAGTGGCGCGGTTCTATACCGAGCTGCGGCGCATGGGCGTGGATGTCACCTACGTGGACGTCGGCGGCGGCCTGGGCGTGGACTACGACGGCTCGAATACGAATTTCGAGTCCAGCGTGAACTACACGCTGCAGGAATACGCGAACGACGTCGTGTATCACATCCAATCTGTGTGCGACGACGCGGGAGTGGCGCATCCGACCATCGTGTCTGAGAGTGGCCGCGCGGTTGTGGCGTATCACAGCATGCTGGTGTTCAACATCCTGGGCGTCTCCGGCTTTGGCGATGAGGAGATTCCCGCCAACGGCAACGGCGATGAACTGGAACAGCCGCTGATTGACCTCAAGGAAACCTACCAGAACCTGACGGCACGCAATGCGCTCGAAAGTTACCACGACGCGCAACAGGCGCTGGACATGGCGCTCAACCTGTTCAACGGCGGCTACCTGCCGCTCGGACAGCGATGCCAGGCAGAGCAACTGTTCTGGGCCATCTGCAGCAGGCTGCGCAAACTCACGCAGGCGATGGACGATGTGCCGGAAGACCTGCAGTCGCTCGACGACACGCTGGCAGACACCTACTTCTGCAACTTCTCGTTGTTCCAGTCGATCCCGGATTCCTGGGCGATCAAGCAGCTCTTTCCGGTGATGCCCATCCACCGGCTGAACGAGGCGCCCACGCGCCAGGCCGTGCTGGGCGACATCACGTGCGACTCGGATGGCAAAATTGATCAGTTCATAGACCGGCGCGACGTGCGACGCACGCTCGCCCTCCATCAGTTCACGGGGGATCCGTATTACCTCGGCGTGTTCCTGGTCGGCGCGTATCAGGAAATCCTGGGCGATCTTCACAATCTCTTCGGCGACACGCATGCCGTGCACGTGAGCCTGGACGCGGCAGACAAGGTTGTCCTCGAGTCGGTCATCAAGGGCGACACAGTGCGCGAAGTGCTGGACTACGTGGAATTTGACGCCGATATGCTCCTCCGCAAGCTTCGTGATTCCGTGGAAGTGTCGGTACGCGAAGGCCGGCTGGACTTCGAAGAGTCTGGCCGATTGCTGCGATTCTATGAAGACGGCCTCCACGGCTACACCTACCTCGAAGATCCGAACGAGTAGCCGGCGCTTCGCCGCACTCGCGCTGCTCTACGTCGCTGCCGCCGTTACGACGGCGTGCGCGAGCGGGCGAATCGCCGGGGTTCCAGGTTCGAGGTCCGCGGAGAAGCCCATTGTCATCCTTGTTTCGCTGGATGGCTGGCGGTGGGATTATCTCGAACGCGCGCAGGTGCCGCGCCTGCGGGCTCTCGCTCGAGTGGGTGTGCGCTCGGAAGGGTTGATCCCGCCGTTTCCTTCCAAGACATTTCCCAGCCATTACTCCATCGTCACGGGGCTGTACCCGGAGCATCACGGAATCGTGTCGAACAACATCATCGACGCGCGAATCGGCGAGCGGTTCTCGATGAACGCGCCGACGGCCAAAGACACCAGGTGGTGGGGCGGCGAGCCGCTCTGGACCACCGCGCAGAAGCAGGGACAGAAAGCCGCGTCCATGTTCTGGCCGGGCAGTGATGTGGAGATCCAGGGTGTGAGGCCCACGCTCTGGCGTCTGTACGACGGGGAGGTCCCCAATCGGGATCGGGTGAACGAAGTCCTCAAGTGGCTTCGATTGCCTGAGGCGGAACGGCCGACGTTCATCACGCTGTACTTCAGCGACGTCGATAGTGTGGGTCACCGCGCGGGACCGGAATCGACTGAAGTGCTCGAGGCCGCGGCAGAACTCGACCGGGACGTGGGCGCGCTTGTCGATGGCGTCAACACGCTCCGGCTCTCCTCACTGGTGCACTACGTCTTCGTGTCGGATCACGGAATGTCGCAGGTCTCGCTGGAACGGCTGATCCCGCTTGACGACTATCTCGATCCTGGGACGGTCGATTTGATCGACAGCTCCCCCGTGGTTGGTGTGTGGCCCCGCACGATTACCGTGGATGCCGCTTACCGCGCGCTGAAGGACAAGCACCCGGCACTCGCTGTCTATAAACGCGAAGACGTGCCCCCGGAGTTGCACTTCAGTTCCAATCCGCGCATCCCTCCAGTGATCGGGATCGCAGCGGACGGGTGGACCGTCACGACAAAAGCGCAGGTCTCGGAGTGGCAACAGACGGCGCGCCGCATGGGAGGCCTACACGGATACGATCCGCGCCTGCGCTCCATGCACGGCCTCTTCATCGCCGTGGGGCCACAGTTCCGGATCGGCGTCACGGTCCCCGCCTTCGAGAACATTCACCTCTACGCGATGATGTGCCGGGTTCTGGGTCTCACGCCGGCCGCGAACGATGGCCGGGCGGAGGCGACTGCGAATGTGTTTGGAATTCGGCGCCCCTGAAGGGACGCCCTACGTGGAGCGCGTGTAGCACCAGACGTCGTGCGGCACCGGTGAGATGTTCGGGAACACAATCTGGCGCGTCCAACGGAGATCCCGGGCGAAGCCACATTTTTCGAGCACGCGCACAGAGGCGCTGTGCTCGGGGTGGCACAGCCCGCTGAGCGACAGGATGCCGATGGTGCGGGCGACGTCCACCATCGCGCTGAGGCATTCTGTTGCGTACCCCTGTCCCCACGCGTCTTTCGCCAGCACGTAGCCGGTCATCGCCCGGTGAGCGCGGTCCGCGTGACGCGTCTTCGCCAGGCCAAGTCCGGTGCTTCCGAGCAACAGTCCGTTCTCGCGCGATCGAATGAGATACGGCCCCATGCCTTCACGCTCCCATTGCGCGATGCTGAAGGACACGAACCCTTCGGTGTCCGACAGGGTCTGGTGCGTGGCCCATCCAAGGTAATGCGTGACCTCAGGGTCACTGGCGTAGCGCTCGAGGATCTCGGCGGCTTCCTTCGGCTGAGGCACCGTCATGACCAGTCGTGCGGTCTCCACGAGCGCAGGTGCAGTCATCGCCTTCAGCAGATAGTCGTGGCGCAGCCCCCAAGCCACGCGGGGCGCCGATTCTCCGGCGATTCCACCGATGTCCGGAAGCCGACGGCTCCCTCTCCCTCGACCGGGGCGTCGAATTTCCAGGCTTGCCCGCCCGGGATGCTGCTCGCAGCGGCAATCGAGAACCCGACGACGCTGCCGGTTGAGTTCAGCAGATCAATTTGCACCTGGACGTTGCCGTAGGCGCGGCTGGTCCGGTTCTCCACTGCGCCCGACACCACGCGCACTCCTCCGGGCGTGGTCGCGAACCGCGCATCGACCACCACCAGGTTGTCATCAGGGTTCGTTGCGACCAGCATGAAAAAAAACGCCAGAGGCACCAGGGCGAGGCCGCCAATGGTGAACAACGTGATCGGCGGACGCGTCGAGTTCGCCGTCGGCATGGTCTTCCGCCACGCCACGCGGGCGGCAATGAAGAACACCACGATGACGAGCATGAAGACCATGTCGCAGTATACCGCCGCTCAATTGCCCGCCGGCCGGAGCGCGTGTCAGACACCGAGCGCGGCGAAATACTTCTTGTCCCGTTTTCGCGACGCTTTCACCCGCGCGGTCACCCCATCGCGGTCCTCGATGTCCGGCGACGCGTCGTGTTTCACCAACCACGTAAGCATCGCCGGGTCGAACTCCTTCTCCACGCCGTGGTGCAACGCGGTCCGGCCCCTGGCATCCTGATAGTTCACGTTCGCTCCGTGAAGCGCGAGGTAGGTTGCGGCCTTGAACTTCTTCCAGCACCAGCTGGCGAGAAACGGAGTCACTCCGACGACGACGTCGATTTCGGCGCCAGCGCGGATCAGCAGGTCCAGATTCTCGACATCGTCCCACCACCCTGCCGCGAAGAGCCCTCCCCCGGGCGCCGACCTGACTCTGGCGCCGCGCAGGAGCAGCAACTTGACCAGCGTGGGATTCCTGCCAAGCGCCACTGCCGCAAAGAGCACCGTGACCTTGTCGCGTCCAATTGGCGACTCGATGTCCAGCCCGCGGTCCAGGAGGAAGTTGACCATGTTGGCGGACACGGCTTCGGATACGCCGAGCATGGCGCAGTTTGCGGAACTCGCAAGATGAAGCAGGGTTCTCCCCGGGCGATCGGTGGTCGTCAGGAGCGCCGGTCTGGCATCCAGCAAAGCGCGGGTTGTTTCAAGGTCAAGCTTCTTGACCGACTCGATAATCCTGGCCTTTGACATCACACTGCCGCCCCGGGGCGACGGGACATCATACCGGCGTTCACACCTGGCGTCGAAGACCGAGGGCCACGCACAGCCAGCCGACTGTGAGACACCCGAAGCAAACGAAGAGGGCCACCACGGATTCGGACAGGCCGGCATAGAAGATTCGATTATCGGACAACGACGCCGAGCCATTGCCGACGCCCGCCAGGACGTTTATCAGACCGAGACTGAAGCCTGTGAGCCCGGAAAAAATGGCGGCCAGCGAAAACGGCCGCATCAACGCCAGCCGGCCTTCCGTGGGCCGGATCGCATACGTTATGCCGGTCACCATGGGGGCAAGAGTTACCGCCATGCTCAGAAGCGCCATGATGCCGGCTTGTGCCAATACGTCCATCCGTCTCCTCCGTTAGAGTTGTGACCTGTAATAACGCGCGAACGGAGGGAGCGTGACGCTTGTCACGTTTTGGGCCGTGGAGCGTTACTGAGTGATGGACCAGGCTTCCGAAGCGTCGCTTGTCAGCCGCCTTCAGGCGGGAGATGCGGGTGCGTTCGACGAAGTCCATGCGGCACTCAACACGAGGCTGTTCAATTTCCTGCTCCGACTCTCGCGGAACCGGGCGGTCGCCGAGGACCTCCTCGAGGAGACGTGGCTGCGACTAGTCACCCACGCAAAGCGCCTTCGGCCCGATACCCGGCTTGCGCCGTGGCTGTTCACCGTGGCTCGCAATCTCTACCTGAGTTACCAGCGGTCGCGCCTGCTGGAAGACACCCACGCCTCCGGCTTGATTGGCCTCTGGCCCAGCGGCTCACCCGGACTTTCACCGTTCGACGAAACCGCCGGTAACGAAACGGAACGGCGGATTGAAGCGGCTCTCGCATCGCTGCCGGCGCCTTATCGCGAAGTGTTGCTGCTGGTAGGTGTCGAAGGATTCCGGCCGGTAGAAGCGGCGCAGGTGTGTGGCATCTCGCCAGAGGCGTTGCGCCAGCGCCTGAGCCGGGCCCGCGCGCTGTTGCAGCAGCGGCTCGAAACGCCAGAGCCGGGAGCGGCTCCAGCCTTGAGAGAGGTGACAACGTGAGAGACGAACGGACCACGGTCGAAGACGTGCTGGCAGGGTTGTCGAGCGCGACTCCAGATGCCGCGCGGGCACAACGCGTGCGCAACAGATGCGGTCAGAAGCTGTCGGCGTCCAGAAACCCAGCGGGCCGGACACGCGCCACGCGGCCCGCGCTGGAGTCAGCGTTCATCGGCGGATTCTGCGCGGTCTACTTCTCCCTGGTCGCGCTCATCGCATTGCACTCGCGCGGAGTGCTCTAGTCCAGCGAAAATTCGCCGGGTCTAAAGACCCGGCCTCCGAGGACGTCCTCGAAGCACCATGGCCAGCACCAACCCGGCGACGAATCCACCGATGTGCGCCATGTAGGCAACACCACCTTCTGACTGCGTCGTGGTGGCGAGGGACCCGATGCCGCTGAACAACTGCAGAGCGATCCAAATCCCGATGACGATGAGCGCCGGCACTTGCACAATGCCGCCGC
>JBKJJZ010000307.1:0-6005 GCA_046597705.1 Vicinamibacterales bacterium
AGGCTGACGCAGCCTCTGGCTTCAATGACCGCGTTCGACTCGTCCCCGGCGCGAAGAGTCTCGAAGTAGCGTGCGAGACGTCCAATCGTCGTGTATCCCCGATTCTCCACGCGACGCACCAACGCGCGCACTTTTTTGACATTCTCTCGAGCCTGTGACGCGCGGAGGCCAATCGTCTCTACGGCATACACCGACTCGCGCATCACGATGTCGAGCAATTCTCCAGGCGGCACGCGATCCGCGAGCGCGATCCACCGGCGCGCGCCTGCGCGGGCGCACTCGAGCAGGGCCCGGTCCGGGTCCGCAAGCGCCACCGCCGGCGCGTCAGGCCCGACGACAACCGCCGACAGGTCCGGTGCCAACGCGGCGAGGGCCGCGTCGGACAGTCGCACGAAGCGCGACCGCAGGAACTCCGCCGCGCGCAGGTTGGACTCCGGGCGAGCAAGGAATCGAAGCAGCGCTTGCAGATCCTGCACCTCTGGCGCGTCGAAGAATCCGAGTCCCTTATAGACGTACGTGCGAATCCCAAGCTTCTCGAGCGCAGCTTCGTAGACCTGATGCCCGGCGCGCGCCCGGAAAAGGATCGCGACATCATCGGGGCGAGCCGCGCGCGGCGGCCCGTGCCGATCGCGCACGGTCGCTTCCTTGAGGAATCGCGCAATCTCCGCCGCAACCGCATCCGCCGATGACTGCAGCGAATCCGTGGCGACCAGGCCCAACACCGGCCGGCCATCGCGACGGGCGCCCTGGGCGATCGCATCCACCGGGAACCGATCCGTCTCTGCATAGACGAAGCGATCGATCAGTTCGGGATCGCCCTCGATCGCAGAGGCCAGCGCGTTCACGAATGCCAGCAGCTCGGCAACGGCGCGGAAGTTCTTCGTAATCGCCTGGCGCACCTGCCGGCCCGGCCGAAGGGCCGCAATGCGCCGCGCGGCTTCATCGAGGAGTGCCACCTCCGCGTGGCGAAACCGATAGATGGACTGCTTCCGGTCGCCGACAATAAAGATGGATGTGGCGCTGCCCGCCACGCCTTCCCCTTCTCCCCACGCCTCAATCAGCATTTCGACCAGCCGCCACTGCTGCCGGCTGGTGTCCTGGAACTCATCGACGAGCAAGTGGTGATATCGCGACTGCAGTTTCAGGCGGCTCCGCGCGAACTCCTCCTGCCGCTCGAGCAGCGCAACCGCGCGCTCGAGCATGCCGGCAAAATCAAGCACCGCATGTTCATCCATCAACTTCTGGTATTGGTTCACCGCGATGGTCAACACCGTCAGCAGGCCGCGGGCCAGCAGCCCATCGACATCGCGATCGAGGGCGTTGCTCGCGCCCTCGATGGCCGGCGCCATCGCCAGAAACGCGTCCTGGTGCCGCTTACGTGACGCGGGTGATGGGTGATCCTTCGCAGTGCCCGGCAGCTTCTTGCGGGCTTCGAGCTTCTTCGTGAGGAAATAGCGCTCCAGGCGGCGCCGCAGCTGTGGCACATCACTGACCGGAAAGGCGTCCACACTCTCTGCCAGCCGCGCGGCATCGGCGGCGACCCAGCGGAACTCTGGCATCCCAGGTGGTCCGTCAGCCAGAAACGCGTGTCTGCCCTCGAAGACCGCCTGAATCCGCTCGACGAACGCGCGCGCGGCCTCGTCGGGCGATTTCACGCGCACCTTCTGTTTCACGAACGTCGCCACAGCCGGCAGCGCCACTTGCCGGCGGTCCAGCAGTTGCGCCAACACGTCTGCCAGCACCGGAGCCTTGATTCGTGTAAACAGCAAGCGGACGTTGTGATCCCGCACCACCACGCCCCTCGCGATGCGCATGGTCACATCCAGAGCCTCAGTGGCGAACCGGGCCATCTCGGTTTCGTCGGCGATCTCGAATCCGGGATCGACCCCGGCTTCGAGCGGAAACTCGCGGAGCAAGCCGAAGCAGAATGCGTCGATCGTTGCCACTTGAATTTCGGCAAGGACGGCCGGCGGCGTGCCTGCGCGCAATTCCGCGAGGATCCGTTCGCGCATCTCGGCCGCGGCTTTTCGCGTGAACGTGATCGCAAGAATGTGGCGCGGCGCCACGCCCAGGCGAATCAGGCGGACGTAGCGATCGACCAGCACCCGGGTCTTGCCGGTGCCGGCGGACGCGTCCAGTACGCCGTGCTGCGCCGGGGCCGACGCGAAGTCGCGCGCCGCCTGATCGGGCAGCCCGGCCTCGGGGATCTCGTCGGACGCATCAAACAGACTCGGCTGCATCGTCCTCCAACTGGTATTCCTTGCGGCACACACCGGCGTAGCGGCACCAGATGCATTCACTCGTGGAACTCGGACGAGCCGGGAATTCGCCCGCCTCGATGCGGGCCACCACGGCTGCAAATTCACTCGCCCGGGCGGACACGGCCATGGCGGCGTCGCCCATGCCGCCCATTCGACCTTCGAGACGCTGCTCGTCACCGAACGCGAGGTACATCGCATCAGCGATCGGATGCGGCGTGTGGTCCGCGGCTTCCAGCTGCTGTTGCGCGGCGTGCGCATACGTGGCGATTTGAATCGACGACTTCAGGTTCGGCATCCGTCCAAGCTTGTAATCCACCACGCGCAGGCTGCCGTCTCGAAAGACATCGATGCGATCGGCCTTTCCGTTGATCTCGATGACTCGCTGGTCGAACCCGCCGAGGACCGGAAATCTGAACGGCCCTCGCAGCACCGCTTCGAGGTGACGGTCGGCCACTTCGCCGGGGTCTTCCGCTTCCAGTTCGAAGACACGCTCAGCCACGCCACGCGCCACAAGCGAACCGAGCAGCCGGGTTTCCTCCAGCACACGATCGGCGTCAGGAAGCCCGGCGCACGTGTGCCTGGCCATCTCGGAGAACATCGCCACGGCATCGGGCAGCGTCGCCGCCGTAATGGTGCCGTGCCCACCTTCGTGCCACGCCCGGTAGAACCGTTCAAAGAGGTCGTGCATGAGCGTCCCGCGCTCGATGGGGGTCAGTCCCGGCGTTTCCTCGGGATCCTCGGCCAGTCGCAGCACGGACTCGGCGAAGTACTGAAACGGGCACGTGACGTAACGATCCACCTTGCTGACGCGATACGGTTGCGGCGGCTGCGGCAGCCCTCTGCCGCTGTACCGCGGATCGTCGAGGGGTGGACGCTGAAGGCGCGCGGCGAGCCACGCTGAATCTGCTGAGTTACCTGAAAGGATCTCGTCGCTGAATACGCGCGTGGGTGCGAGGACCGAGCCGGGAACATCGGGGGCGCCGCGAACGGCCTCCACCATCGGCGACAAGCCGACGATGGCGTCGCCTTCGAGCTGGAACGCGTGCAGGTGCAGGGTGCGGGACGGCAGACCCGTGAGATCGCGGAAGGCCGCCAACTGCGCGGCGGAATGGTCGGCGTCCTGCGGCCAGCCGAGGGCTTTCAGCAGGCCGCTCGTGTAGAAAATATTCCGGCGCTGCCGCTCCGGCCAGTCGGTTTCAACGAGTCCCACGAGGTGGACGTGATCGAACTCGCCGAACCGGGCGGCGACGGCGTCCACCAGATGCACGCCGGCACGCGCGCGCACGGGTGAGAACGTCTGCCGTTCCACCTCGTGGCGAATGGCCGCAACCAGCGTTTCGGCGCTGCGAGGCTGATCGTCATGTCGTCGATAGGCATCCGCCAGGCCATCAAGCAACCCGAGCACGGCTGCGCGCGCACGCAGGTACGACTCCCGCCAACGGTCATCAGTGCCCGGGCCCTCCTGGCGGCTGCGCAGGAAGGCCGCGATGGTGGTGATCTGGTCCGACGCCGTCGCGGCACTCTGAAATGGCGCCAACTCTCGCGCGGCGCCGGCTGCCGCGAGCGCCGCCCGTTGAGCGCGTCCGCCTTCGCCGCGATCGCGTGCTCGTCCCGCACGACCGGCATCAGCGAGGTAACGGACCACCTCATCGGGATAGCGATCCGCTCCACCTGTGGTGCGGCGGGAGATGAGGACCGCGTCCAACGCCGCGGCGTCGCCCACACTCACGCGAGTGCCCCCGACTTCGAAACGCAGCAAGGGCGAGCGCAAGAGTGCCACACTCGATTCGCGCGTGCCGCCGGTGCGCGCCACGACCAACGTCAAATCCAGCAGGGCCGCATATGGTTCGCCCGCAAGCGGCAGCGCATCGAGCGCTTGAGTCTGCAGGCCCGCGTCTTCGCACAGCTGACGTGCCAGGTACAGATACGGGAGCGGCCGCTGGAACACGATGGCCGTCGGCGCCAGACGGCCCGGCCGTACGTCCTCACGAGCCCGCGCCCGGATGTGCCGGATGACATCGCGAACTTCTTCTTCCCGATCGCGGCTCAGGTGACACCACTCTCCGTCTTTGGCACCGGCGGGTCGCACAACCACGGGCGACCACGGCGCACCAGGCTCGCGTACTTCCGCGATCTCGGGCAATTCGTCTTCGAGCCGTTCACGAAATCCCGCGTCGTGTGTCTCGTCGGTCATGACCACATCCACCTGCAGGCCGGGCCAGCGGCCCAACAGGTCGAAGTCGGCCGGCCAGAGACCCCGCGGATCAGTGGGATGGTCGGCGACGGCGACGACAACGTGATCGACCTGCCATCGGGGGCGGTCGGCCAGCAGCCGCGCGCGAAGCGTATGCTCGTCGAGCGCACCAGCCAGAACCACCGCGCGCTCGTACGCAAGGAATGACAAGCCGAGAAACGCGGTCTGGTGAATCAGGCTCTCGCTGCCCCGATCGCTGCCTCGCTCAACTTTGAGTTCATCGAACAACGCGCGGCGGAATCGCTTGACCGACCGCTGCCTGCGCTGAAGTTCATCGTAGAAGTCCAGCATGACGGCGATGAGCGCGGGGCGAAGCGCGAATGGCGCGCCGTCCATGCGGGTGCGCCTGGAGGTGCGATCGGCCGCAGCCGCCATCAACACTTCCCGCTCCACGCGCGTCAGCAGGCGTGGCGCCCGCGGCAGCGACTGATGGAGGCGCGCCATCCATTCGTCGCGCGTCAGGATGTCGGGCCAGATGGCCATCGCTCGCCGCGTGCGAATGAGCTCGCGCTCCAGCGTCTGGCGAAGCAGTTCCACGGACGCGCGCGTCGGGACGATCACCACGCGACGCCGCGCCTCGAGCGGCGTGCCCTCGAGCGCAAGGCGCACCACGGCGCGGCGGAACGCCGCCAGGCCGGCAGTACGAACCAGGCGGCGCCCGGTCACCGCACCCTTCGCGGCTTGAGCGCCGACGCCAGATCACTGAGGCCGCGGCCGCGCAACATCTCGGCGCCAACAACGGCCGACGAAGCGTTCTCCGCAAGTTCCCGGTTGGCAGCCACGCTCAAGCGCACGCCAATCAGAAGGCCCTGCCGCGCCATCATCACCGCGCTGCGAAAGACACCGTGGACGTCCTGCAGTTCATCGGGAGGACGCAAGGCACTCAGCGCGCGATCGAGTTCGCTGAAGCGGCGGGCAGCGGCATCAAGTTCGCCAGGACCGGCGCGGCGCCGCCGGGCAATCGCGGCAAGCGCGGATTCCTGCCCCACCCATCCGTCCATGACTCTTCGAACCCGCACTTCGTACGCCAGAAGCTGATCCTTCACGCGAGCCCATCGATCGAGTGCCACGCGCTGTTGGGCGGCCAGGCCCAATTCCGATTGCAGCCGGCGCATCGTGGTGACCATCTCGTTGCCGCGCCGATGGCCCAGCTTCGCATCACCGGCCTCAACGTCCTGAATCACGCGCCTCACCGTGGCCGGGCGTCCCTGCCGAACCGCCAGATCGGCGCGAGTCAGCGCCGTCCTGAACAGCGTACGATAGGCATTCTCCACCGCGGTCTCCTCCGCCAGGGTGCGCGCGACTTCCGCGCGAAGGTCTTCGGTGGCGTCCGGCAGCGCGGCAATGACGCGGCTGGCGGACTTCAACACCGCGATCCGTTCAACGCCGACGTCAGTCACCGATGCGGCAGCCAGCGCCATCGAGACGGTCTCGGCCGCGGTCGGTGTCGCCAGCAACGGTACGGCCGGCGCGGGCGCCACATTGGCGAC
>JBKJJZ010000369.1:0-8840 GCA_046597705.1 Vicinamibacterales bacterium
GGTCGGCGCCGGAAATGGCCGCTCTCGGGCGTTTCTTCAGGGACGAAGGCCCCTACACGTTCGTGCGATGGAACTCGTTTTTCACAAATCCTCCGCTGACGATCACCGAGGATGAACTGCGCGAAGGCTTCGCGATCATCGATCGCGGCCTGACAATCACGGATGGTGCAGTGCAAGACTAGGACATGCGACTCCTGACCCTCATGGTGGCGCTGGTGGCGGCCCTTCCTGGCCTCGCGCTGGCGCAACCTGATTTGCCGCGCGTCGAACTGGGTGCGCAGGCATCTGTACAAACCGGGCAATCCGGGGCCGTGACCTGGTCGCCACGCCTGACGCTCTCTCTGGCGCCGCTGACGGCGATCGAGGGATCGGCCGACATCAGGCGAAGCAACAGCGACCCTTTCGGAACCCGAGTGTCGAGTCAGGCGTACACGCTGCACTGGCGGCAGACACTGGTGACCGCCGGACGCTGGAAAGTGTTCGGCGTGTTGGGCGTTGGTGGAAGCCGGCAGGTCCTTGAGTTTCCGGAGCAGATCATCGCGGGGCCTGATGGGCCCGAGATCTTCCCGCCGCACACGTTCGTAGACCGGGGTCTGGCCGTGCAACTTGGACCCGCCGTGCAGTTTGAGGCCGCGCCGTGGCTGGCCTTGCGCGCAGATCTCCGCCTCGATGCCAGCGACAACGGCGGACTGCGTGGCATGGTGGGTGCGGTGCTTCCGGTTGGGCGCTATCGCCAAGATGTAGCTGTGGCCGAAGGCCGTGACAGCCTCAAGAACGGCATCATCATCGGAGCCGTGACTGGGGCGCTGGGAGGTGGCGCGCTCTTCACGTGGGCCGCGAGGGTCTTCTGCGAAAGCGACCCGTGCGACCCGTTCGCTGGCGCCGCGTTCCTCCTTGGCGCGGCCAGTGGGGCGGCGGCCGGGGGCCTTATGGGCGCGATGATGGATTCCCTGATCCCGGGGAAACAGAAAGTGGTTGTGTCCGCAACAAGAAAGGAACTCCTCTTTACGGTCGCGTGGCCATGAGAGCGGCCGGCGTCGTCATCGCCGCCGCCGCACTGGTGGCGTCGGGCGTGGTCATCGGCAAATACGTCCGGCTCTCAACGTGGATGTCGAGCGCGGTACCTTCACTCCCGGTTGCGCCAGCGCCGGGCCTTCCGTCGCCGGCCGTTTCGACACGGATCCTCGATACGTCAAGGCTGCCGATCCTTCTGACCACCGTGCCGATCGCCGGCACAGGCGCCTTTGCCGCGAGCGACGATTTCCCTGGTGGCGCTGTGGTGCGGGTGGACCAGTCGCTTCTCGTGATGGACCGCGTCGGCCAGATCTTCGTCTACGAGAACGCTGCGCTGCGCCGGATGGACTACGACGCGCCACCGGGAACCACCAAGGCCCTGTATCTTGCGTACGACGAGAGCCGCGGCACGCTCTATGTCAGTCACCTTGCCCGTCCGATGCCTGCAGGAGGCGCGCGCTTCACGATTGCCTCCCTGTCGATTGACAAGACCACCCTGGCCAGACAGGGCCAGTGGCAGAAAGTATTCGAGACACCAGAGTTGTCAGGCGATGCCGCCAGGCGCGGAACCACTGGCGGCAAACTCGTCGTTGCCGGAAATCACCTGTATTTCTCCGTCGGCGACTTCAGCGTCGGCCAGGTTCCCGTCACCGCCTTCGATTTTGCCGCCCAGAATCCGTCATTGCCGTTTGGAAAAATCCATGACTATGACCTGACGACGAAGTCGACGACCGTGAGAAGTGTCGGCCACAGAAACCCACAGGGCCTCGCGCTGTTGACTGACGGCTCGCTCATGAGCACGGAACACGGGCCCGAAGGCGGCGACGAACTGAACCGCATCATGGCCGGCAGAAACTACGGATGGCCGCACCAGACCCAGGGCGTGGGCTATGGCACGTTTGAATGGCCCGTTCGATTGCGCCAACCGGCCGCGTTCATCGAGCCCGTTTTTGCCTGGGGGCCCTCGCCGGCGGTCTCGGCGTTGATTGAGGTCTCGGAGTTTCACACCCGGTGGAATGGCGATCTATTGGTCGGCTCTCTCAAGGCGCACTCGCTCTTCAGGCTGAAACTGGTGCGGGACCGTGTGCTCTATTCGGAGGCCATCTACATCGGCTCGCGTATACGGGATCTGGTCCAGATGCCGAATGAGATCGCCCTGGTCACGGATGATCCGGCGTTGATCTTCGTCACCGTGGACAGCGCGCGCTTGAAGCGGAACGTCAGATTGCCTGAAACAGTCCGCAAGTGAGGGGCAGTAGGCCTACGTGCGGGCGAGGTCGATATAGTTCGTGACGAGCAGCCCTGTCAGCACAATAAACATCGTGAGGGCGAGCGCCCGCCGCTCCATCAGCAGATCCTGCATTTCAGGTTGGACCACCCAGAAGGCGATGCAGAACGCGGCCGGAAACAGCAGGCCGAAGTCAAAGAGATACGGGTGGATCGACACGGCCTGAGGGAACACGACGATCCAGAGCAGGGCCATCGACCAGCAGAAGAACAGCTGACGAAACATGCGTGCAGCGAGCGGCCGCGAGAGCGCGATGGTGCCCACGGCGACGAGAGGGGCCGCGGCGATGAGCGGATAGAGCCGCCAATCCCTCCCACCCGCGTCATAGGGGTTGATGACGGCTTGAACCATGTTCGTGAAGTACTGCGTGCCGCCATCGAGTCCCGCCCGGAAGAAGACGCTGCTCCCCACGCCCTGCCAGCCTCCAATCCACAGCATCACGTAGGGCAGGCCAATGCCAAGGGCGATGACAACACCGAAGATGAGTCCTTGTGACCGCCACCGCTCCCATCGCACGCCTGCGAATCTCGATCCGCTCAAGGGCGTGGCGAGAAAGGCGAGCGTGATGAACAGGCAGGCGGCATACATCGGCGCCACCAGTGCGACACCCACCGCAGTGAGAAATCCGGCGCGACCAAGCGGCCTCTTCTGAAAATCAAGGACGCTGATATAGGCCACTCCGATGGCCGCCAGAAACCGATGCTGGTCCTCGGGATTCCCGATGATGGAGGCTACCCAGTGCGACGGAAGCGTCGCCACGACGCTGAAGCCGAGGACAACCAGGGGAAGCCAGATGGCCCAGGTCGCCACTGGGTCGGGCGTGTCGTCGCGCCGCGAGAGCGACACCGCAGCCGACACCATCCACAACATGACGGCGAACGTGAACAAGGCGAGTACGTTCTGCCCGGTCGCGTAGGGCACGCCCAGCCACGTGAGCGGCTTCATGAGCACATACGCCAGCCCCAGCCAGAATGGCGTCAGATGCTGGTAGGCACGCCCCTGGGGCAGATCTTCGGGGACGACAAACGACAGTCCCAGATGGCGAGTGACAGGCGTGTGGTCCCAATAGTCAAACGTAATCGGCAACATGACGTACTCGCTCGGAGACGTCAGGGCGTGCCGCATGTGGCCCAGTTGAAGTCCGAGCCCTGCCGCGACGACACATGCGATCAGCACGAGAGCGGGCACATGCACGCGCTTCATGCCGAGAGCTTATAGGATACCTGCGTGCCGTCCCAACAGTTGCCACGTACAGACTGGCGGCCCGATTCCCACCAGGAGCTCCTGCTCCGTGCGGCCCTTGGCGAGACGTCTGTCGCCCTGGCGGCCTGGCGCGAGTGGCAAGCCACGGCTGATCTCGAAAGCCTCGACTGGGGCTCGCGGCGGTTGCTGCCGCTCGTTTACGACAATATCGGTGTGCCGCAGGATCCCCAGACGTGGATTGAGAACCAACTCCTGTTCCAGGATACGGCCGCGCTCATCCGCCTTCTACGGCAGGCAGGCATCGAGACGCTGGTGTTCAAGGGTGTTCCCCTGGCACTGCTCTACTACCGGGACGCCGCGCTCCGGCCGATGGCCGACGTCGATCTGCTCGTACGGCCTCAGGATGCCTCGCGCGCAATCGGCATCATGGCTGAAGCCGGGTGGACATCTCCGTATCCTTCTCCCGAACGCCTGGTCCCATTCGCGCGTACGGTGGACTTGCGCAATGCCAACGGCACCGTCTGCGATTTGCACTGGCGGGCTTTCCGTCAGGGCCTTGATCGGGAAGACGATGATTTGTGGGAACGTGCAATCTCACTCGACGTCGCGGGAACGGCCACACTCACGCTCGAGGCCGCCGACCACTTGCTGCTCGTCTGCGCCCACGGCTCCGAGTGGAACGCCATGCCATCGTTCCGATGGGTCGCGGATGCCGCGATGCTCGTTCGCGCAGGTGTAGACTGGCAGCACGTGGTCAAGCGGACGCAGCAGCGACGTCTGATGCTGCCGATGGCGGATACGCTGCATTATCTTCAGCGCTTCACTGCGGTGCCGAACGACGTAGTGAAGACGATCGGCCGGATGCCGGCGACGCGGCTTGAGCGCCAGGCGTATCGGGCGCGGACGGGCCCGTATTTGGCACTGCATTCACTGTGGCTTCTCGCGTCCTGGGCACGATGTTGGCGGCGCCTGCCCGATCGCCACTTTGGCGGAAAGCTGATGGCGTTCCTTCGTTTCCTGCAGTCGCTGTGGAAAGTAGAGCACCTGTGGCAGACGCCGTTTCGATTGCTCTACAAGTGCGTGCAGGTGACTGGCCGGATAATCTTCCGACCCTCAGCCTGACATCTGTGAGAGTTGACGCATGTTGCCATGGCGGGTGATCCGGGGCTTGCTCCAGACCTTCGTCGTCTTGTTCCCCGCACCCGCAGCTGTGGCGGCTTTTGGTTTGTTTGGCTTGCTGGCGGGTTTCATAAAATAATCCTAACATGCGAGGTTTAATCAGCACCTGTCTCATCGTGCGGAACGAAGAACAGCTGCTGGCCAACTGCCTCACCAGCGCGGCGCCATTCTCCGACGAACTCGTGGTTGTTGATACCGGGTCTACGGATCGAACACCAGATATCGCGCGCTCGTTTGGCGCTCGGGTGATCCGGACACCCTGGACGAATTATCGCAAGGCGCGCGACACGTACATTGAGGCCGCGCGGTGCCGGTGGATTCTTGTGCTTGACGCCGACGAGACCATCGCGGTCCGTGACCATGACGCGATCGTGCGCCTTGCAAGGAGCCGAACGCGAATCGGCTATCGTCTTCCGGTCCGGAACTACACCGCCGAACACGACCTCATGTGGCGTTGGTTCCCCAACGACCGCAGCTACCCTGCCGAAGAACGATTTTCACAATGCCCCGGCTGGATGAAGACCACCGCGTTGCGCCTCTTCCGGAACCTTCCTGGGGTTCGCTACCAGGATGGCCCGACGCCGCATACGACGCCGCTCGGTTCCCTGCAGCGGCTCAAGGGCCGGATCGAGGATCGCGAAGATGTCACCATCCATCACTTTCAGTACTTGAAGGGCGGCGCCAGGTTCGTTGCGGGCAAACAGCTCGATCGCCTGAGGGGGGAACAAGCGCACCTGAAGCGCTATCCGCAACAGCCGTATCCTTACCTCAACGCCGCTCGTGTACTGTTCGCCGAGGGACGTGACGCCGAAGCGCTCAGGCTGCTCAAGCGCGCCGTCAAGATCGATCCGCACTTTCATGATGCGTGGCAGCTCTACGGAATGATCGACTTCGAGAACGGGCGTTATGCATCGGCGGCGCGGGCACTTCGCCGCGCCATCGAAATCAACCCAGGCTCTTCCGACGCCGCGGCCCTGCTTGGCATGGTGCTGGCCGAAGCTGGCGAGCCTGACGCGGCACTGGCGGCGTTGCAGACTGCGCTCGGTCTGCACCCCGGCCATTTGCTCGCGAACAACTCGCTCGGCGTTCTTTACGAGGACCTCGGACATCACTCGAAGGCGTTGCGCCAGTTCCGAAAGGCCGTGCGCCTCCACCCGGGGTTCAGGCCCGCGGCCGCAAACCTGCGCCGCCTGGAGCGCGCCCGCGCAAAGGCGAACGTGTGACAATGCGCCGCCTCGCCGGCGGTGTGATGCGACGCCTCGGCTGGATGCGGTCTGGCACCAGGGCAGTGCCGCGTGTCCTGGCGTCTGACCGCCTGCGCGATGTCCCGACCAAGGTGACCGTTCGCGACGACCGCACACTTATGGTCAACGGTCAGCCGTTCTTCCCGAACGGCCTCTACTACGCCAGAGACGAGATTGCGGACACAAGCGGCGACGGCCTTCGTGCCTTGCGTGACATGGGTTTTAACTGCCTCTTCGTCGATGGCGAGATCGAGTCGGCCGACGACCTCGACCGCATCCATCGTGCGGGCCTCTACGTCTGGTGCCGGCCACCCGGCAGGCTTTCGGGCCAGTTCGACCAATTAAAAGCGTTCGTCTCAAGGTTCGGCCCGCACCCTGCCCTGCTGTTCTGGGAGATGGACGATGAGCCGGTGCTCAATGGCGTTTCGCTGGAGCAGACCAAGCAGGGTTGCGACCTCGTGCGCGCGATCGACCCGTTTCACCCGATTCTCTGCAACCAGTGGTTCGCCGCGTTGGGCGAGGAACCCGCCATGCGCAAGTGGGGGCGCCTGGCTGACGTCTACGGCTTCAGCTGTTACCCCGTCCCGACGACGCGTTGGGGCAGCCGGATGCAACTGGTCGAGGCAGGCTGGCCGCACTCGATCGCAGTGGTCGGCACTCAGACGGCACGCTGGCTGTCGTACGCGCCGGGCAAGCCCATCCTTCCGGTCTTGCAAGCCTGGGCGTGGAACTGCCTTGAGGATGGTGCGGCCGCATATCCGTCCCTGCACGAAGCACGCTTCATGGTGTACCAGGCCGTGATTGCCGGCGCGAATGGCCTGCATCACTACGGCGCCGTCAGCCCGATGCGCCCCAATCTGGCGTGCGGCATCCCGCCCGCGCTGCACGAGGATCTGGACCGTACCCATGCAGACTTCGAGCAGGCCAGGTGGCACAACCGGATCTTCTGGACGTACTATTCAACCGTGGTCGCCGAGATTGCCCGCATGAGCGTCGTCTTCACTGCGCGCGACAGTGATTGGCGACCCGAGGGATTGCCTCCGTCGATCGAATGCCGGGTGAAGCGACATGAGGGGGCAAATGTGCTTTTGGTGGTAAACGCATCGGCGGCACCCGTAGCGCTGCTGTTGCCGGCAATCGCTGGCGAGATCATCGAACCCTTCGGCGTTCGGGTGTATTCGGGAGGGTCTGAGTGATTCCGGCGAAACACGCACACGTGAAATGGAAAAAGACCGGCACGACCGGCGTCCTTCTGAACCTGACGACTGGTGAGTACTACGAACTGGATGGCCCCGCGATCGCGATCTGGAAGGCGATTGATGGCCGGACGCCCGTGGAGCGAATCATCAAGAAGCTCGCAACCGCGTATGGCGCGCCCCCTAAGGCTGTCGCCCGGGACGTGGTCGCCTTCCTGGCCACGCTGCAGAAGCGAACACTCGTCGTCATGTCTCCACGGAGGCCGGACCTTCAGGTCCGGCGTGCTCGCCGGGTCTGAAGACCCGGCCTCCGAGTACCCAGGCTCTCGTCTGCAACAACTCCATACCGGCGGCGGATCGCCTCATCGCGTATTTTGCCGACGTCGCGATGCCAGTTCGGGTCGGTCTGCGTCAGGCTCCGTGGATGACGACGCCAGAGGTAGTAGACCTCGCCAGGCAGGTATTTGAAGCGGGCGACTTCAGCGAGTTTCATCCACAGACTCCAGTCGTCCACGGAGTACACCGCCTCGTCGTAACCGCCCACCTGACGGACGAGGGCCGTCCGGCTCATGGAGCCGGCGTGGTTGATCGGATTCTCAATCAGGTCCCACGCATCACCTGCGTCCTTTCCATAAACCATCGGTGGCCTGAGGACCCGGTTCTTCCCGTCCGTCATCAGCTCCAGCACCGCGCCGTACACCACCCCAATTCGCGGATGAGTGTCCAGATAGCCGCTGAGGCGCCGCAGGGCGCCTGGCAGAAGCAGGTCATCAGCATCGCAGGGCGTCACGTATCGGCCGCGAGCGAGCGATAGAAGCCGATTCCTTGTGGCACCGGCGCCGCGGTTCGTTTCATTCCGAAACAGCCGAACGTTCTCGTGTTTTGCGTACTTCCGCAGCTGCCGCCATGTCGCATCACGCGACCCGTCATCAATAATCAGAAATTCGAAGTCATCACACTCCTGGGCCAGGACGCTCTCAACGGCCTCGTCGATAAACGCCGCGGCATTAAATGCCGGCATCGCCACGGTGACCTTCATCTGCCCCACCTCCGCTGCCAGCTCTCGAACATGAACAGCGTCCAGAACTTGTATCCGTGCAACCGCTCAAGCCGGTCGTGTTCGCGCTGCATGCGTTGCAGGACCGCGACGTCGAATAGCCCGCGGCCACGCAGCGACTCGCTGAACACAGTGTCGTAGACCATGTCGCGCCACGGCCCCTTCTCCCAGAGCCACAGATCCATCGGGATACTGAACCCCTTTTTCGGCCGTGTGAGGATCTCACGCGGCAGTAGCCCCTTCATAACCTGCCGCAGGAGATACTTGCGCTCGTGGCTGCGAACTTTCAGGTGGTCCGGAAGTCGCAACGCGAACGTGGCGAGCTGGTGGTTGAGAAACGGGACACGAAGTTCGAGCGAGTGCATCATCGAGACGCGGTCGGACTTCTGCAGGATGTCCGACGGCAGGTACGTTCGCAAATCCGCCAGCAGCGACCGCTTGAGGCGCGATTGCCCTTTCGCCGGCGGCACGCGGTGCATCGGCCGATGCCAGCGGGACGCGTACAGTTGATCGCGCTCCTCGGGGGTGAAAATCGTCCGCGCCGGGTGGTCCTGCAACTGACTGGCCCCATGCCATGGGTAACCGCCGAACAACTCATCGGCGCCCTCGCCTGACAGCGCCGTCTTCACCACCTGACTGGCCGCCTGGCACACCGAGAA
>JBKJJZ010000449.1:0-4355 GCA_046597705.1 Vicinamibacterales bacterium
CTGCGGCCGATCGACGACATCGCGAACGCCGTCGAATCGGTCCAGGCGACCGACCTGACTCGCCGGATCGATCCTCACGCCCCTGATGCGGAAGTCAGGCGACTGACGTCATCGATCAATCAATTGCTGGATCGGTTGAATACCTCGTTCGGCACGATGCGAGAGTTTACGGCTGATGTGTCACACCAGATTCAAACACCTTTGACCATCATGAAGAGCACGATCGAGGCAGCCCGGCGTTCCGAGACCACGGACGGTCAGGCCGCGCTGTCGGCGCTGTCGCTCGAAGTCAGCGCGCTCAGCGCGACGCTGGACGACCTGCGCGATCTGGCCTTGGCCGACGCCGATTCGGCCGGCTCCCGAGGTGGCCCGGTCTGTGTCAGCGATGTCTTCACCGAAGCCGGTGAACTGGTCTGCGCCTTGGCGGAGTCCCGCGGCGTTACGTGTGAAATCGCTATCGAATCGGACATTCGCGTCTGGGGCAACGCGGTTCGTCTGCGCCAGGTGATGTTGAATCTCGGCGAAAACGCCGTCGACTTCACGCCGGCCGGCGGCCGAGTGCGCATTGAGGCCACCCGCAACAACGGAGAGGTCGTCGCGACCATCTCGGATACCGGCGCCGGCATTTCTCCGGAACTGCTACCGAAGGTGTTCGACCGCCACGTGCATGGACGCGGTGGCCACCTATCGAACACCGGATCAGGGCTCGGCCTGGCCATCGTCAAGCGGATCGTTGACGCCCATGGCGGCAAGATTGCGATCAGTAGCCAGCTTGGAGTCGGAACAACCGCGGTGATGACCCTTCCGGTCGCACCTGAGGCCTAGTCGCACAAGCACGATCCATGATGGCGCTCGTTGCCATCACTCGACGCGCGTCCACGCCATCGCGTTTAGCGTGAATGGCGCAGCGCGTCGGCAATTGATTCAGGGGACGGAACTCCGCCCGCGGATAAGCGTCACGTCGCCGGTGGATGCGGCATGGTCGGCTCCGGCATTCCGAACAGATCGCGGTTGCCGATCAGCACGGTCGGCGTCCCGCCGCGCGGGTCGGCCGCCGGCAAAGTGTCGACATCCCACCTCGCAATCCGTCTGGCGGCCAGTCATCGTGACGGCCTGGTCGAGATCCGCGCGCATTGTGGCCGTGTTCACGCAGCCGGCCCGTGTGAGGAATTGCAGGTGTGAGGGCGCGGGCAGTGGGGCATATCCAGACGTAAGACGAGCGTGCGGGCGATCGCAGATCAACCTATGAAATAGTTGGATCGAATCGCATGATCAACGGCGCCAAGAGAAACGCCGCAAAGAAGCCGACCAGGTACAGCACCACGGACAGCCAAAGAAGCGTGCGAGTCAGCCGATCGGCGGCCGCGCAGGCATCTCCGGCCTCACACCGGTCTCGGCCCGCACGCATCGCAGGCGCCACCCGATACACGTACACGAGATTCAGGCTGATCAGCGTTCCAGAAGCCGTGAATACGATGGCCTTGTGCTTCGAGAGTTCGACCAGCCACGGCAGGCTGACGAGCGACGACGCAACCGTGGCTCCGAGCCCGAGGAACACGAAGAGAGACGGCAGCGCACAGCACACCAGCGTTCCGAAAGACGTCAAGAGCGATAACGCTGCCCACGCTGGATGTTGCACTGTCGGTTTGTTCGTCACTGCGTCCTGGGATCCGCCTTGGTGATGTGAATACGCTCTGACGCGCCTTTTTGAAGCACCGCTACCGTTCCCGTCGCCACAATCGGTGTGCCCTCGGGAACGCCCTGCGCAACGGTCTGCGTCGTCAACGACTCATTGGTGCCTGTCACGACCAGTGCGCGCTGCCCGCCAGCGCTTTTCAACTCACCGACGACGACGACGTTGGCCTCCTTCGGCGTGAACCCGTTCCCCTCAATCGCTCCCCGCAAGGCGCTGAGTCGGACCGTGTTGCCAGGCTTTAATCGTATTTTCGCTCGACCTTCGGTCAGCGACACGGTGACGGATTCCACGCCGTCGATTTTCTGGATGGCCACGCTCACGGCGTGGGCGCAGATCGCTCAATCCATTCCGTAGATCGAGAGATCGACTTGCCGGAATTCGGCGAACGCCGTCGACGACATCGCCAACAGGAAGCTCGTTGCCAGTAATACCAACCGTTTCATGGGAACCCCTTTGCATTTAGAAAGAAGACACTGACGTTCAGCGCGTAGCGTAGCCGTTCGCGTTCCAACCGGATGCCGGCGTCTCGATAGACGGGAAACTGGACGCCGCCTTCAATCGCGTAGTTCTTATAGATGCCGAGCGTCGATGGGCCGACAAAAATCTGATGCGCGTCCGTCCCTGGCACCTGATCACCCAGGTGAACGGCCTTCGTTGACCGCTCGCCAGTCAGTTCCGCAAAGAAACGCCAGTCCCAATGAGGGTATTCCATGCGCATGGGCGGGGGCCGGTATCCCCATACGGCGCTATAGGAAAACACACTGGGACGGCGGTCGCCTTCGGTTTCGGCGAACCGTGAGTAGCCGATGCCGCCCCAGACGTAGCTCGCCCGTGAGGCAAACCCGGTGGCTACACCCACGTACGCGCCAGGAGCGCGATCGAATGTGCGGACCAGCCCGGCCGGCTTCTGCGAGCCAGGCAGCAGAACACCGCCGTAGGCGGTGCTTTCGAAGCGTGAACCCACGTTGGTAGCCTTACGATGAAACCTCCAGGCGAGAATGCTCTCGAAGTCGCCGCCGCCGGGCATCATCCCTGTCATTCTTGCCGCTGGGAGCGGCGCCGAACTCAACACCAAGGGAATCGACGTGGAGATTTGCAGGTCCTCGGTGATGCCAAAGCTAATCATCGTGCGCAAAGCCGCCGCGCTGTCAGTCTTCCCGACTCGGCCCATGGCCCCGAAATCAATCGACCAAGCCCCGGTTCCGTTGGTCGGGGTAGCCAGACCGAATACCGGACCGTGTCCTGACGCCAGCAGCGACGGCCGGAAGAGCAAGGTGGACGCAAGTACCATGCGGAGTGCCACCATCGCCATCCCCCTGCGGATGTTGGTTCGGCGCTCCTCCCGCACTTTCAAAACCAGTAACTTCGTGCAACAAGCATGAACGAGCCGATGGTAGCGAGCACCGCGAGCCATTTGTTCCATCCTTGCGTTTGCAGACGGATATTCACCCAGACCGAATAGGTCAGCAGCGCACCGCTCAAGACCGCAAACGCCGTCTGGTGATTGGTAAAGACCTGTCCGAGACTCGCCGCGCTCCCTCCGAAGAGCGACAGCAGGGCCGGTCCCAGGCAGCATGGCCGCGTCAGGACACCCGCGCCGGCGGCCATCGCGCTGGTGCACGCGGCTCTGCCCGCTGATACAAGAGCCGCGTTCATGTTTTCTTTCGCGGCACGCGTACTTTGCCGAGCATGTGCAGGTTGACTGGAACAGCCTGGCTCACGGGCTCACTGGCGCCGGAGATAATCTGGCACAGTCCGCCGCAGGTCGGCGCCTCGACGCCATCCCATTTCTCCACCTCGGCGGCGAGGGTGTCGCGAAACTGAGAGAGCTGGCGGATGCGTACCTCGACGGCGGTCAGATGCCGTCGCGCCAGCTCCAGAACGTGCGGACAGGGCGCTTCGCCAGCGCGACTCAGTTTCAGGATTTCGCCAATCTCCTCGAGCGAGAAGCCGAGGGACTGCGCTTTCTTGATGAACCGCAGTTCTTCAACCGCGGTGTCGTCATACCAGCGGTAGCCGGCGTCCGACCGTTGTGGAGGTGGAAGCAGTCCGACGCTCTCATAGTACCGAATGGTCGGCACCGAGAGTCCCGTCCGTGTGGCGACATCGCCGATCCGCAGACTTGCCATTCCCACAGTAGACACCATCAAGTGGACTTGAGGGTCAAGCGATGATTGGTTGTACGATCAATCATATCGCCGTGCTGTTCCACCGTCGACTTTAGAGGAGACCGCTCATGCCACGCATCATTGTCTGTGACGTCAACGAAACCCTGCTGGACGTCGGAGCCGTGGCACCGCATTTCAAGGAGATATTCGGCGACGGCCGGGTGTTGCAGGAGTGGTTCGGGACCGTGTTGCTCTACTCTGAAGTGGCAACATTGGCCGGTCCGTACTCCGACTTCGCGAGCATCGGCGGTGCAGCGCTTGACATGACGGCGGCGGCTCGCGGTGTCACGCTCTCGCCGACCGACCGCAGCCAGATTCTTCAGGGCATGCTGACAATTCCTGCGCATTCGGATGTGCGAGACGGGCTTCAGGCAATGCGCGACGCCGGGCTCCGACTGGTCACGCTGACCAATTCAGCCCCGGCAGCCGTGCAGCAGCAACTCGCGAATGCCGGTCTGGCCACGTACTTCGAGCGGTCGTTCTCCGTGGAC
>JBKJJZ010000514.1:0-2517 GCA_046597705.1 Vicinamibacterales bacterium
TGTTGCTCGTGGTGGAGTTCACCCACGGGCTGGCCGCCTGGCTGCAGAACCTGAACGACGCCATCTGGGTGGCGTTCGTGGCTCAGTTCGCGCTCGAGTTCATCGCCGCACCGCAGAAGAGGCCGTACCTTCGGAAGCACTGGCTGACGGCGGTTTCGTTGCTGCTTCCCGCTGTGCGACTGTTTCGGCTCGTGCGGCTGCTGCGAGTCGCCCGACTCGCGCGCGCGGCTCGCGGCGTCCGCCTCGCGCGCTTGTTGAGCGGGATGAACCGAGGTGTCCGGTCGCTGGCATCCGGATTCAAGCGGCGCGGGATCGGGTATCTGACTGTTCTGACCCTGCTGATTGCGCTGACTGGCGCCGCCGGAATGTACCGCTTCGAACTTGACGCTCCTGGCGGACCGGGCTTTCCGGACTACAGCACCGCACTCTGGTGGACCGCGATGCTCCTGACGACGATGGGATCGGACTACTGGCCGCGCACGCCCGAGGGTCGTCTCCTCTGCCTGCTGATCGCACTTTACGCCTTCGCGGTCTTCGGGTACGTGACAGCGGCAATCGCTGCGTATTTTGTCGGGAGGGACAAGGCCGCAGCGTAAGCCCGACCGGCGGCTTCCGCGCGCCACGAAGGCGTGGTCTAGCTCCGAGCCTTGTGCCGACCATCATGACGGTGGCGAGAGTATACTCAGCCCCTCTTGTCGCTGAACCCAGGCACCCTCCTCGGCTCCTACGAAATTCTGTCAAAACTTGGCGAAGGCGGGATGGGCGAGGTCTATCGAGCCCGAGACACCAGGCTCGACCGCGACGTGGCCATCAAAGTGCTGCCGGAATCGTTCGCCCTCGACGCAGACCGCCTGGCGCGCTTCACCCGCGAAGCCAAGACCCTGGCGTCGGTGAATCATCCGCACATCGCGGCGATCTACGCCGTCGAGGCGACCCCGGGCGCCGCGTCAACGGCGCTGATCATGGAGCTGGTCGAGGGTGACGATCTCTCCACGCTCATCGCCCGTGGTCCCCTGCCCTTCAGCGACGCGCTGCCCATCGCCGTCCAGATCACCGACGCATTGGAGGCCGCCCACGAGCAGGGAATCGTTCATCGCGATCTGAAGCCGCAGAACATCAAGGTCCGTTCGGATGGCACGGTGAAGGTGCTCGACTTCGGTCTGGCGAAGGCGATGGATCCCGGGGGCGGGGCCAGTGCGACCGCGCTGAACTCCCCCACCATGACGGCGCGCGCCACGCAGATGGGCATGATCATCGGCACGGCCGCGTATATGAGTCCCGAGCAAGCCAAGGGCAAGGCCGTCGACAAACGCGCGGACATCTGGGCGTTCGGCGTCGTGCTCTACGAAATGCTCACCGGCCAGCGCGTGTTCAAGGGCGACGACGTATCGGACACACTCGCCTCGGTGCTGAAGGATGTTCCGGACTTCGGTGCGCTGCCGGTGTCCACGCCCGCTGCCCTCAGAAGCCTGATCGAACGCTGCCTCGAACGCGATGTGAAGGTGCGGCTGCGCGACATCGGCGAGGCCCGCGTGGTGCTCGAAGCACTCTCACGCGGCGGTGCGCCCGTCGACGTGTCGTCAACGCCTGCGGCAGTGCGGCCGGGCCGTTCACGGATGCTGATCGCCACCGTCGCCCTGATCGCACTGGCGATTGGCGCGGTCGCGGGCCGATGGCTGTGGCGCGGCGCGGAGCCGGCCGCGGCAATCGCAGCCGTCTCACGGATCGAGATTCTTGCGCCCGCTGGTGTGACCTCCGTGCCATTCACCGCGATTGCCCCGGACGGCTCCTTCGTCGTGTTTACCGGAAAGTCCGGCAACTCGCGCCAGTTGTACGTGCGCCGGCTCGACAACATCACCGTGCAACCGCTCGCGGGCACCGACGGCGCCGAGCTGCCATTCGTCTCAGCGGACAACAAGTGGATCGCGTTCTCGCGCGCCAATCGTCTCGAGAAGATCGCCGTTGGCGGCGGTGACACGATACCGATCGCGGACCTGCCGCTCAGCAATCCTGGCAGCTCGTGGTGCAGCGACAACACGATTGTGGTGACGACAAGCTGGTATGGCGGCCTGTCAACCGTCTCGAGCAGTGGAGACGGAAAAGTCCAATCCTTGACGACCGTCGACGCGGCACGGGGAGAAAGAGGGCATTGGTATCCGCAGTGCCTGCCCGATGGCCATCGCGTGTTGTTTACGATCCAGAAGGCCGCAGGCGGGCTGAACGACGCCGAGATCGCGATGCTCGACCTCTCGACCGGCAAGTACCAGGTGATCATGAAGGGCGCGTACGGGTCGTATGTCGCGCCAGGTTTCCTGGTGTTCTACCGCGCCGGGGCCTATCAGGCGGTGCGCTTCGACCTGCCATCGCTCTCGACGACCGGTGATCCGGTGACGGTGCTGACCGAGGATCGCCACATCACGCCGGACGGGTCGAACCCCACTCTCTATGTAGCCTCCAATGGCACGGCGGTCTACTCGCCCGGCCAGTACCACGCCACCACGTCGCTTGCGTGGATCA
>JBKJJZ010000539.1:0-9900 GCA_046597705.1 Vicinamibacterales bacterium
AAGGCAAGAAGCGCATGAAGCGGGTGGGCCGCGTCGAAATACCGCAGGAGGCGTTTCTCGCCGTCCTGAAGGTGGGCACCGAGTCTTGAAGAAGTCGGTTCTGCGCGAGTACGCCGAGTCACTGATCATCGCAGTGGTTCTGGCGCTGTTCGTGCGCACCTGGGTCTTCCAGGCGTTCAAGATCCCGACGGGTTCGATGGAGCCCAACCTCCTTGTCGGCGACCATCTCATCGTCAACAAGATGATCTTCTCGCCGGCGGTGACGGGCCTGGAGCGGGCGCTGATGCCCAGGCGCGTCGTCCGCCGCGGCGACGTCATGGTGTTCAAGTATCCCGAGGAGCCCGAACGGGATTTCATCAAACGCGTCATCGGCCTGCCCGGTGAGCGTCTCGAGCTTCGCCGCAAGACCATCTATATCAATGGTGAGCCGTTGGTGGAACCGTACGCCCACTTGTCCGAGCCCGCGTCAGAGTCGGCGGGCGTGACCGGAGACCTGCGGGAGTTCTACGGCCCGGTCACCGTGCCCGCGGGGCAGTACTTCATGATGGGCGACAATCGCGACAACTCCCAGGACAGCCGCTACTGGGGATTCCTGCCCGCCCATTACGTAAAGGGCAAGGCACTTTTCATCTACTTCTCGTTCGAAGAAGACGCCTCTCTGACCCGCGTGCTTCAAGGGACGCGCTGGGATCGGTTGCTCGACACCGTGAAGTAGCGCCGCGTCTTTCTAGACCCGGAGGTTACGTTGCCAGGACCTCGCGAACGATCGTGTTGGCTTCGGTCATCAACGCGGTTGCGGCATCCCGAATCCGTGCCTGTATCGCCACGTCCGTCAGGCCCCCGAGATTGATCTCAATGTTGTCGTTCGCGCCCTCGGCCGCCGCCAAGAGCAGGCGATAGCCGACCTTCACGTCACTGGCGGCATTCGGATTACCGTGCGCCAATGTGGGGCGGCCTGCCCGCATGGCTCCAACGCAAGCGCGAATCGTCTCGAGCGGCACTTCGGTGGCGATGCGGGTGGCATCCTGAACCGCGGCTCGTCGCACGGCCTTTTCCTCATCGGTCGCTTTGGGACGACGAAAGGCCTCGATGACCAGGTCATATGCGGCGGCGTCGCGATCGATGAGTTCGACAAGGGCAGTCCGGTGCGTAAGCAACTGCCGGTGCGCATCGTCCAGGATCGATCGCTCGCCGGCAGCGTTCGAGCGGGACTTGGGCATGGCGGCCACCATGACGAGCAACGATGCGCCGGTGGCGCCTGCGAGGGCCGATGCCGAGCCGCCTCCGGGCGTCGGATCCGCGGAACTGAACGCATCAAGCAAACTGATAACAGTACGGTCGGTCAACATAAGACACCTTTCTTGTAGACGGCCGCGATCGGCGAGGCATTCACCCTGAGGAGATTGACCGCGGGGCCGCGCACCAGCACGGCGTCGAACTGCTTTCCAGGTTCGAAGCTGCCGATGCGGTCCTGCAGGTCCAGCGACGCGGCTGCGTTGATGGTGGCGCCCACCAGCGCTTCCTCGAACGTCATGTTCATCGCGAAGCAGGCAAGTGCCATGACAAACGGCATCGAGGGCGAGAACCCACCACCCGGGTTGACGTCGGTCGCGAGGGCCACGGGAACGCCGGCCGCAATGAGATCGCGCGCCGGCGCAAACTGGCCGAGTTTCAGATGGAAGGCCGCGCAGGGGAGCAATGTGGCGATGACGCCGCCATCGCGCAGCGCCTTGATTCCCGCACTGTCCACGCGGACGAGATGATCGGCCGAGCGTGCACCCACGGCCGCAGCCACTTGCGGCCCGCCGCTCGCCGCCAGTTCGTCGGCGTGAATCCGTGGTTTCAGTCCCGCACGGACGCCGGCTTCGAGGATGGCCTGCGATTCTTCGGCCGTGAAGAACCCCTGGTCGCAAAACACATCGCACCATGTCGCATGAGGAGCGACGGCAGGGATCATGTCGTCGATCACATGACGCACGTAGTCCGACTGCCGTCCTCGGAACTCCGGCGGCACCTCATGCGCGCCGATGAATGTCGGCACCAGCTCAATCGGTTGCTCGGCGTTGAGCCGCGCCACCACCTGGAGCATCCGCACCTCGGTGCGGGTGTCGAGGCCGTACCCGCTCTTGGCTTCGGCCGTCGTGGTGCCTTGACGCAACATCTCCGCCAGGCGGGCGCGAGTCTGGTCGGCAAGTTCGCTTTCCGACGCCGCCCGGGTGGCCCGCACCGTGGACAGGATGCCGCCGCCAGCGGCAGCGATGTCCGAGTAGGTCGCGCCACCGAGACGGCGCCGTAATTCGTCGCGCCGATCTCCGGCAAACACGACGTGCGTGTGGGGGTCGACGAATCCGGGCACGAGCGAACGGCCACGACCGTCCACAACGACAGTGTCCCTGCCGGGAGGCAAGTGCGCCCGCACGTCCTGCGTGGGGCCCGCGGCCAGTATCGTCGATCCGTCACACGCGACTGCTCCGTCTGAAATAGGCCTGACGTTTCCCTGGCTCGTGCCCGATCGGGGACCGGCACCAGCCACGGTGTAGAGCTGCTCGAGGTGTTCGATCAGGAGAGTGACGGGCATCAGGTGGTGGCCAGGGGCGGAGTGCGGCGGCCGAATATCGCCGTGCCCACACGCACCATCGTGGCGCCCTCTTCGATGGCCACTTCGCAATCGTGGCTCATGCCCATGGACAGTTCGGTGAGTGACTCGGCTGGCAGTCCCTGTGCCACCATCTCATCCCGGAAGTTCCGCAGTTCGACGAACCAGCGTCTGGCATCCTCCGGCTCGTCCGCAACGGGAGGCACGGTCATCAGGCCGCGCAGCTGCAGGGCCCGGCACTCCACGGCCGCCCGCGCGAGCTCATCGAGTTGTCCGCGGTCTGCGCCAAATTTCGTGGCCTCTTTCGCGAGGTCCACTTGCAGCAGGATTTGAGGCCGCGTGCCGGCTTCCATTGCACCGTTGTCCAGTTTCTTCAGCAACTCAATCGAGTCCACTGAGTGGATCCACTGAAACGCGGCGGCGGCCTTTCGCGCCTTGTTGGTTTGCAGATGCCCGATGAGATGCCACACAAGGTTCAGGGAAGAGGTGGCGGCGATCTTGTCCAGGCCCTCTTGAACGCGGTTCTCACCGAAATCGAGCTGGCCGGATCGCGCGGCGCCAAGCACCGCGTCGAGAGGAAACGTCTTGGAAACGGCGATGAGACGTACCGTCTCTGGAGTGCGATCGACTCGATGCGCCGCCGCATCTATGCGGCGACGCACCGTGGAGAGGTTCAGTGCAATGTCGGCATCCAGAGCGGAGCCGGGCATTTACTTGATGGTCTTCAGAATGCCCTTGACCATCTCGGCGTACTGGCCGGTGGGCGCAACCTTGAGATATTCCTCGAACGCCTTGGCGGCATCCGGAATCAACCCCAGGTTGAGGTTCGCCATGCCAAGCCAGTAGTGGGCGTCCGCCATCTTGGGATCGAGGGCAATCGCCTTCACGAACTGCGCCTTGGCCTCCGCGGCTTTCCCACCCTGGTTCCAGTAGATGATGCCCTGATTGAAGACTGCCGCCGGATCGCCGCCAGTGGCGGAGCTTCCGAGCAGTTCGTTGGCCTTCTCGCTCATCTTGGTGGCGTCGTCAAATTTCTTCTGGGTGTTGTACAGGATGGCCAGGGCGGCGTACGGATCAGCCAGCTTCGGGTCGAGCTCGATCGCCTTTTTGAATGACTCTTCAGCCTTCGAGTTGTCATCCTTCTTCACGTAGGCTTCGCCCATCTTCTGGTAGCAGATGGCGCAATTCGGGATCTGGGCAGCGACGGTAACGAGCTTGGCGACCGCGCCATCGGGGTCGGTGGCCAACAGCGCTTCTGCAGCCGCGAATTCCGCCTGCATCGCGGCCATCAGCTTGTTGCGCGCTTCAACCTCTTTCGCCGTCATCCCGCTGGTGTCCGTGGCGCCCGCCGCTGCGGCGACAGGCTCCTTGATGACCAGCGGGGCGATTCGCGTCAGCTCGTTGATCATGACCCGGACGTTCTGCTTGCCAATCAGCGTTCCTTTGGTGGCCTGCATCTTCCATTCGCCGGTCCGCATGCCGACACGGGTGAACTCTCCACGCGTATTTGTCTTGATTGGCCCCACCGTGATCTGCACGTCGCCGATGTACTCGAAGATAATCTCGGCCTCCGGGATCGGCTTACCGGTCTCGTCCTGGACCACACCACGGAGCGAACCTTGAGCTTGCGCAAACGCGGATGTGGCCGGCACCAGCAAACTCAGCGCGACAGCGCCCACTATCCACGCGCGACGAATTGATAAATGATTCATTGCATCCTCCCTCTCTATTTTATATCGAACATCCGATCCACGTCGCCGAGGTCTCCCGTCACCGGCATCGGAGGGAAAGAGGCCAGGAAGCGACGGCCGTAGGCCATCCTTGTCAGCCGGGGGTCGAGCACGGCCAGGACGCCGCGGTCCGATTGGCTGCGGATGAGCCGGCCCATGCCCTGCAGCAGCGCGAGAGTGGCCAACGGCACCTGGTAGTCGTGGAAGGGGTGTCCACCGGAGGCGGAGATCGCGGCAATTCGGGCCGCCACCAGGGGATCGCCGGGAGAAGCAAACGGGAGCCGATCGATGATGACGCAACTCAGGGCGTCGCCAGAGACGTCCACGCCCTGCCAGAAGCTGGCCGTGGCAAACAGCACCGCGTTCGGCGTGTTCCTGAAATCCCGAAGAAGTGCCGATCGAGGCGCCGTGCCCTGAAGGAGCAACGGCCACTGTACGTGCGGCGACACTTGCTCGAAGACATCCCGCATGGCGGCGTAGGACGTAAACAGTACGAACGCCCGCCCCTGCGATCGGTCGAGCAGTTCCGCGATCACTCCGGCGGCGGCGACGTTGAACTGCGGCGATCTCGGATCGGGCATGTTCGGCGGCAGGTAGAGCAGCGCCTGAGTCCGAAAGTCGAACTCCGACGGCAGCCGGATGGTTGCCGCCTCCGGCAGGCCCAGGCGGCCCTGCATGTAATCGAAAGTTCCGGCGACGGTCAGGGTGGCCGACGTCAGCACGGTGGCCGTGCGCTCGCCGATCACCTTTTCGCGCACCAGCGCCGCCACATCAATCGGCGCTGCGCGAAGCGCGATGCCCCGGCCGCGGGCCTCGAGAAAGTGCACGAACGCCGGATCGTCCGCGGCCAGCAGCACGCGCAAATCCTCTCGGAGCGCCGTCGCGCGGGCCATCACGCCCTTCAGATCCTCGGACACCGGCTCCACCGCGCGGATGGTGCCGCCCAGCCGCTCGAGCTCTTCGCGCATCGCGGCGCCCTCGTCGCTCAGACGCGCAGCGGACTCCGGTGTCAGTGTCGTACGGTCGCCGCCGCGCTCGCGCGTGGCTTCCTGGCGCGCGCCGTCAAACAGCCGCCGCCCCGCCCGTTCAACGTCACCGATGGCATGCTGCACAGCCACGGCGTATTTCCCCTGAGCCGCCGGAATCGACGCCACGGCCTGAAGGGCGTCCCGCACGAATTCGTCCATCCTGTGCGTGCTCAGGGAGACGCCGAAGTACTGCGTGACCACATCTTCGAGCTGGTGCGCCTCGTCGATGACCGCCAGGTCACAGGCCGGAATCACCGCGCCGTATTCGCCCTGTCGAACCGACGCATCGGCGCAGAGCAAATGATGATTCACGACGATGACATCGGCATCGTCAGCCCGTTCCCGCATCCGCGTGATGAAGCAGTCGGCAAACTGCGGACACTCCCGGCCCAGGCACTGCTCGCTTGTCGCCGTCATTTCGCTCCAGAACGGGAAGATGTCCGGCATCTCCGTCAACTCGGCGCGATCGCCCGTCTTGGTCTCCGGCAGCCACTCGGCAATCGTGTCCAGCCATCGCTGTTCATCTTCGGCCAGCGCGGCGTGTACTTCCTGCAGGCGGCTGTAACGGTGGAGGCAGAGGAAATTCGCACGGCCCTTCATGTAGGCCGCGCGCAGTTCCATGCCGAGGGCGCGAGCCAGGGCAGGAATATCTTTGTAGAAAATCTGGTCCTGGAGCGTCCGCGTGCCGGTTGAGACCAGCACCCGGCGGCCCGACAGGACGGCGGGCACAAGGTACGCGAGCGTTTTTCCAGTGCCTGTGCCGGCCTCGGCAATCAGGATCCCGCCGCCCTCGAACGTCTTCGCGACGCGCGCCGCCAACTCGCGCTGGCCCGGCCGAGCCTCGAACGCGTCGTCGCTTCTGGCCAGCATCCCGGCGTCAGCGAAGACCTCGCCGACGCGCGTCGCTAGGTTCCCAGCGCGGGATACAGCGGGAATTTCCTGCACAGTGCTTCGACGTCCGATCGAACGGCGCGCGAGACGGACTCGTCGTCCGGAGCGGCGAGCACGCGCGCGAAGAATCCGGCCACCTGATCCATTTCGGCTTCGCCCAATCCGCGCGTGGTCACAGCCGGTGTTCCCACTCGAATACCGCTTGCGGTCATCGGCGGCTGCTGGTCAAACGGGATCGCGTTCTTGTTGACAGTGATCGACGCGCGGCCGAGCGCCGCCTCAGCGACCTTCCCGGTGAGACCCCTGGAGAAGACATCGACCAGGACGAGGTGGTTGTCCGTCCCGCCACTGACGATGCGGAGGCCCACGGCAGCGAGGCCGGACGCCAATCGAGCCGCGTTCCGGATGACTTGATGCTGGTAGGTGCGGAACGACTCGCTCAGGGCTTCCTTGAAGCACACGGCCTTGCCGGCGATGACGTGCATGAGCGGACCGCCTTGCACGCCTGGAAAGACCGCGCGATCGATGTCTTTGGCGAACTCACTCTTGCAGAGGATCAGGCCGCCGCGTGGACCGCGAAGAGTTTTGTGTGTGGTCGTGGTGACGAAATCAGAGTGGGGAACTGGCGTGGGGTGGAGGCCGGCCGCAACGAGGCCGGAAATATGGGCCATGTCCGTCATCACCAGCGCGCCGACCTCGGTTGCGACCGCGCGGATGCGTGGGTAGTCAAACACGCGCGAATACGCGCTGGCCCCGACGACGACCATCTTTGGCCGATGCGCACGCGCCAGCCGTTCCAGTTCGTCGTAGTCGATCCGCTCGTCGTCCTGTCTGACACCGTAAGGAATGATGTTGAAGTACTTGCCGGAGAAATTCAGGGGATGGCCGTGCGTCAGGTGTCCGCCGTGCGCGAGGTTCATGCCCAGGATGGTGTCGCCCGGCTTTAGCATCGCGAGATAGACCGCCATGTTGGCCTGCGCGCCGGAGTGTGGCTGGACGTTTGCGTGGTCGGCGCCAAAGAGCGCCTTGGCGCGATCGATGGCGAGTCTCTCGACCCCATCGACGTGCTCACAGCCGCCGTAGTACCGCTTTCCCGGATACCCTTCGGCGTACTTGTTCGTCAGGACCGAGCCGACGGCTTCGAGCACGGCCTGGCTGACGAAGTTTTCGGAGGCGATGAGTTCGAGCCCGTCCTGCTGGCGACGCAGCTCGTGGTGAATGGCGCTTGCGATATCCGGATCGGTTGAGGTCAGATTCGTCACGGTCAATCCCGTTGGTCGAGTTGAGTCAGTTTGTCGATGCGGCGCTGGTGCCGGCCGCCTTCAAAAGGCGTCTCCAGAAACGCGGTCACGATGTCGGTGGCGATGTCGGGTGGCGTCAGCCGCGCGCCCAGCGCGAGCACATTCGCATCGTTGTGACTGCGGCTGAGCCGCGCGGACTCGGCTTCAGTGACCACGGCGGCTCGAATGCCCGGCACTTTGTTGGCAGCGATAGCCATGCCGATGCCTGACCCGCACACCAGCAGGCCGCGGTCATACTCGCCAGCCGCCACTGCGCGAGCTACATCAGCCGCAAAGTCCGGATAGTCCACTGAGTCGGGACCATGGGTTCCGAAATCCTTGTACACAAATCCGCGTGCATCGAGGAGCCGCGCCAGATTGTCTTTGAGAACGACACCGGCATGATCAGCGCCCAATGCGATACGAAGGCCGACGCGCATGCACCTGAGTATAGTCCGAGGGTCTACAATCCAGTGTGCTTCCCATTGCAGTTATCTCAGTCCGTGGCGTGGATCGTTGGCGCGGCGGGCATCCCTGGATTTATCGTTCGGACGTCATGTCGGCTGAGGCCGCACCAGGCGATCTGGTGGAGGTCCGTACCGAGCGCGGCCGGCCACTGGGGCTTGCATTCTTCAGCAGCACGTCGCAAATCACGCTTCGGATGCTGGGCGAGGGGCCTCGAGACGAAAGGGCTTTGTTCACCGAACGACTCAAAGCCGCCATTGCGTACCGCGATGCACTGGCGCCTGATGGCACGGCCTATCGCCTGGTCAGTGCCGAGGCCGACGGCCTTCCAGCGCTCATCATTGACCGGTATGGAGACTACCTGGTGGTGCAGACGCTCTGCCAGGCGGTCGATCGCCGTATCGATCTGATCACTGAGGTGTTGACCGACGCGTTGCACCCGCGCGGCATCCTGGCCCGCAATGACGCCAAGATTCGCAGGCTGGAAGACCTTCCGGAAATGGTGGACGTGCGCATGGGTGAGGTCCCTGATGTGATCGAGATTCGCGAAGGCGCGATCCTTCATCAGGTTGATGTGCGCCATGGACAGAAGACGGGCCTGTTTCTGGATCAGCGTGAAAACCATCTGGCTGCCGGACAGTACGCGCGCGGCCGTGCACTGGATGCCTTTTCCTACAACGGCGGATTCGCGCTCCAGATGGCCCGGCACTGCGAGTCCGTGCTGGCTATCGATGGGTCCGAACTCGCCGTGGCGGCCCTGGCAGACAACGCCCGTCGCAACGGTCTCACGAACGTGGACGCCCGGCTGGCAAACGTCTTTGACGAACTGAGGGAACTGGAGATCGCAAAGCAGCGCTTCGACACGATCGTTCTCGACCCTCCGGCGTTCGCCAAGAACAAGGCGACGCTGGCCAAGGCCCTGGGTGGCTACAAGGAAATCAACCTGCGGGCTCTCAAGCTGCTGAAGCCGGGCGGCATCCTCATCACCTGCAGTTGCTCGTACCACGTAGACGAGGCCCTGTTCCAGGACATGCTGCTGCACGCGGCCATCGATGCCCACGCCCCCGTCGCGCTGATCGAGAAGCGGCTCCAGGCTCGCGACCATCCAGTTCTGCTGGGCGTGCCGGAAACGGCGTACCTGAAGTGCTTCGTGGTGCGCCGCCTGTAGTAGCCGCTGGCCCGGATGTTATAGTCCGGGAATGAGCCGATCCATCTACGAGCCGCTGACCGAGGCTGACTTCGACGAAGCGTTCCCCGGGTCTCGCAAGGTGTACGTGGACGGAGCGCAGGGCGTCCGCGTGCCGATGCGCGAGATCGGCCTGTCCGGCGGTGAGCCGCCCGTGCGTGTCTACGACGCGAGCGGACCTCGCGGATTCGATGTCCATGTCGGATTGCCGGTGTTGCGTCGCGACTGGATCCTGTCGCGGGGCGATGTCGAAGAGACGGGCCGGGGCCGGGCGCTGCGGGCGCGGGCCGGCAAGCGCGTGTCACAGCTGCACTACGCGCGACGCGGAGACGTCACTCCCGAAATGGAGTTCATCGCGCTTCGTGAGGGCCTTGATGCGTCCTTCGTGCGCGACGAAGTGGCGAGGGGCCGCGCAATCATTCCGGCGAACATCAACCACCCTGAACTGGAGCCGATGATCATCGGCCGCAACTTCCTGGTCAAGATCAACGCGAATATCGGCAACTCAGCCGTCTCGTCTTCCATCGTTGAAGAAGTGGACAAGCTGCGCTGGTCCACACTGTGGGGCGCCGATACGGTGATGGATTTGTCGACGGGAAAGAACATTCACGAGACGCGTGAGTGGATTCTCCGGAATTCCCCCGTGCCCATCGGCACGGTGCCGCTGTATCAGGCGCTGGAAAAAGTCGGCGGCCGCCCCGAAGAACTCACCTGGCAGGTGTAC
>JBKJJZ010000040.1:0-5063 GCA_046597705.1 Vicinamibacterales bacterium
TTGCTCGACGCGGCGGCGCGCATGGCCGCCAATATTCCGGCTCAACTTTCAGCCGCGCGACAGGCGGACGCGCAGGCGCGTGCCCGGTATGAAGCCGGCCTCACCAGCATCCTCGAAGTCGCCGATGCACAACGGCTGCTGGCTCAGGCTGAAAGCGAAGAGGCCCTGGCAACACTGTCGATCTGGCGAGCACGCTTGGCATTGGCTGCGGCTTCGGGCGATCTGGCGCCGTTTACTACCGAGGCCGCGAAGCCCACGGGCACTCGCGTCAAACCCTGATCATGCGGTTCACGCTTGCAGCGCTCTCTCGTCCTGTCACCGTCATCGTCGCCGTTCTCGGTCTTGCGGTGGCGGCAGGGCTCGCAGTTCGCCGCATGCCGGTGGATATCTTTCCCACGGTCGGCGATCCCGCGGTGTACGTTGCGCAGCCCTATGGCGGCATGGACCCGGCGCAGATGGATGGCTTTCTCACCTACTACTACGAGTACCACTTCCTTTACATCTCGGGCATCGAGCACATCGAGTCCAAGAGCATCCAAGGCGTGGCGCTGCTGAAGCTGGTGTTTCATCCCGGCACCGACATGAACCAGGCGATGGCGCAGGTTGTGGGCTACGTCAATCGCGCGCGCGCCTTCATGCCGCCGGGGGCCGTGCCACCGTTCATCACGCGCTTTGATGCCGGCAGCGTGCCGATTGGGCAGTTGGTATTCAGCAGCCCCACTCGCTTGCCCGCCGAGATGCAAGACATTGCGTTGAACCGGGTCCGGCCGCTGTTCGCGACCCTGCCGGGTGTGTCGGCGCCTCCCCCGTTCGGCGGCAACCAGCGCACCATTGTGGTTCGTCTCGATCCCGAACGCCTGCAGTCCTATCGAGTGTCGCCGGAAGAAGCAATCGCCGCTGTCAATCGCGCCACGGTGGTCACGCCCTCGGGCAACGTCCGCATCGGCGATCTCAACCGGATCGCAGCAACCAATGCCACCCTGGGCGGCGACTTGTCTGAATTACTCGAAGCGCCAGTGCGGGTTGGATCGGGTAACACTGTCTACTTGCGCGATATCGGCGTCGTCGAGAACGGTACGGACATCGTGTCGAGCTACGCGCACGTCAACGGTAAGCGCACAGTCTACATTCCCGTCACGAAACGATCTGACGCCAGCACGCTCGCCGTGATCGCGGCGGTCCGCCAGAACATGCCCGCCATGCAGGCCCTGGTCCCGGAAGACGTCGAGATTCGACTGGAGTTCGATCAATCGCGGTATGTGACTGCGGCGATTCAGAACCTGATGACCGAAGGCCTTCTCGGCGCGGTGCTGACCGGGTTGATGGTGTTGCTGTTCCTCCGCGACTGGAAGAGCGCGGTGATTGTGGTCGCCACCATTCCCGGCGCGTTAATGGCGGCCGTGGTTGGGCTCTGGTTCAGCGGCCAGACGATGAACTTGATGACGCTCGGCGGTTTAGCCCTCGCTGTCGGCGTGTTGGTCGACGAAGCCACGGTCGCTATCGAGAGCATTCACACGCAATTGGGTCGCGGCGTCAATCGCGTCGAGGCGGTGATTGCCGCGAGTGGCATCACGTCCGTGCCGCGCCTGCTGGCGATGCTGGTGGTGGTGGCCGTATTCCTGCCGGCCTTCTCGCTGGTCGGCGTGCCTCGTCAACTGTTTGTCCCGCTTGCTTTGGCGGTGACGCTCGCCATGGCGGCGTCGTATCTGCTCTCCAGCACGCTGGTCCCGGTGCTGGCGGCATGGTGGTTACGCTCGCATGCGGATGCCTCTCCTGGGTTCGAGCGAGGACAGGCCCGGTATGCCGCGGTGTTGCGGCGGGTCCTGGCCGCCCGGGCACTGATGGTGGCCGGCTATCTGGCCGCGTGCGCGGTCGTGCTCGTTGTGCTGCTGCCACGACTCGGTGTTGAGTTGTTTCCGGTCACCGGCGGCGATCAGTTGCAGATGAGGCTACGAGCACAGACCGGGACCCGTATCGAACGAACTGAGCCCTTAACGCTCCGCGTGCTCGATGAAATCAAACAAGAAGTCGGTGCCGAGAACGTGGTCATCAGCACCGCGTTTATCGGCGTCCAGCCAGCCAGCTACCCGATCAACACCATCTACCTGTGGACCTCCGGCCCGCAGGAGGCCGTACTACTGGTCTCGCTGAGGCCCGAGGCCAGTCGCGATGCAGCTGGTTTGCGGGAGCGACTGCGCGCACGGTTGAAGACAGCGGTCCCTGAAATGACCGTGTCATTCGAGGCGGGCGACATCATCTCGCAGGTGATGAGTTTCGGGTCACCAACCCCCGTGGAAGTCGCGGTGCAGGGCCTCAACCTGCAGCAGAACAGGGAGCAGGCGGAGAAGACACGCACGGCGCTCGCAGCGTTGCCGTTCCTGCGCGATCTACAGATTGCGCAGCCTCTGGATTACCCCACGGTGAACGTGACCGTGGATCGCGAGCGTGCCGGCCAGTTTGGTCTGACCATGAGCAACGTCGCGCGTTCGCTCCTCACGGCGACGGCCTCGAGCCGCTTCGTCGAACCGAACTACTGGCGCGATCCAGTGGGCGGCAACGCCTTTCAGATTCAGGTCGAGATTCCGCAGAACAAGATTGCGTCGACGCAGGACCTCGAACTGCTGCCGATCATGCCTGGTGGCGCGCAGGTCGCGACGCTCGGCGACGTGGCGACGCTGGCGAACGGCGTCATGCCGGGAATGATCGAACGTTACAACGGTCAGCGGGTGGTCAGTATGACAGCGAACCTGCAGGGCATCACCCTCGGCCAGGCGTTGCCGGCGATTCGAAACGCCATTGCCAGCGCAGGAGATATTCCTCGCGGTGTCACGGTAGCCGTGCGGGGACAGGCGCCGGTGCTGGAGCAAACCATCAGCGCGCTCCAGTCCGGCCTCGGACTTTCAGTGCTCGCGATCACCTTGCTTCTGACTGCGTATTTTCAGTCTCTGCGTTTGACGCTGGCGGTGCTCGCGGCCGTGCCCGCGGCCCTGTCAGGGGTCGTCGCGATGTTGTGGATCACGGGGACCTCCCTGAACGTGCAATCGTTCGTCGGCGCGACGATGGCCACGGGTATCGGCGTGGCGAATGCGATCCTGCTGGTGTCGTTCGCCGAAGTCGCTCGGCGAAACGGAGAGCCAAGCCTGCAGGCCGCGGCTACCGGCAGTATTGGCCGTCTCCGGGCGGTGCTGATGACCGCTGCGGCGATGATGATCGGCATGGTGCCGATGGCGCTCGGTCTTGGCGATGGCGGCGATCAGGCGGCGCCACTCGGTCGCGCCGTGATCGGCGGATTGATCGCGGCCACGGCCGCCACGCTATTGTTCGTGCCAGCGTGTTACGCGATGCTTCAGGCATCCGCGACTACGCGCACGGCCTCCCTCAATCCCTCAGATGCAGCGGGTGAGCATGGTTCTTCATAGATCGACGGTCATCGTCTCTGCGCTTGCCATCCTGGCCAGTCCGCAGTTTGGCTGGGCGCAGACGGTTGAAACGGCCGCTGTCGCGAGCCGTACGGACCGGCGCGTGGTGCCGTTGCCGGGAGAATTGACGCCGTTTCAGGCGTCGGCGCTGTCCGCGCGCGTCAGCGGGTTTGTCGAGCGCGTCACCGTGGATCGCGGGACGGCCGTGAAGCAGGGCCAGGTGCTGGCCACGCTGGCGGTGCCGGAACTAGCCGCGCAATCAGCGGAGGCGCGATCGGGCGTCCTGCTGGCCGAAGCGCGCAGGGCTGAAGCCGAATCGAAGGTGACCACGACGGTGTCAACGTTGGAGCGCATGAAGCGTGCGGCAGCGACACCCGGAACCGTAGCCGGGCTCGACATGGTTCGCGCGGAAGAGGACGTGGTGTCGGCGAAGGCCGCGCTGCAAACGCAAGTGCAAGGAGTGGCAGGCGCGAAGGCCGCGCTCAATTCTGTGCTCGCGCTCGAAGAGTATCGCTCCATCGTCGCCCCGTTCTCGGGTCGCATCGTTGAGCGGTTCGTGCATCCAGGCGCGCTGGTCGGACCGACCACGGGTCCGCTGTTTCGCCTCGAACAGGTTTCTCGCCTGCGCCTTGTGTTGCCGGTGCCCGAGCACAGCATGGGCGTCATTTCCGTCGGCCGCATCCTTGAGTTTCGCGTGCCGGCCCATCCCGGCCGAACCTTCACCGCGAAGCTTGCTCGCAGCGCGGGCTCCCTCGATCCAAAGACCCGCACGATGTCAGTCGAAGGAGACGTCGACAACTCCGCCGGATTGCTGGCACCGGGAATGTTCCCTGAAGTGTCATGGCCCATCGCACGGGACACCGCCGCCTTGCTCGTGCCGGCCACGGCGGTGGTGACGACCACCGAACGAACGTTCGTCATCCGCGTTGCAAACGGCACAGCAGAGTGGGTCACTGTCAAAAAGGGCCCCTCGGCCGGTGATCAGGTGGAAGTGGCCGGGAGCTTGAAGGCCGGGGATATCGTCGTAAAGCGAGCCACTGACGAAATCCGGAACGGATCTCGGCTTAAGCCTTAATAGGCCAACCCGATTTGTCTGACCGTCGGAGCGCAGAGCGTTGCCGCGCAGTCGCAGATCCCGCAGGACAATTTGAGATCGCTCGACCGTGTCCGCTGGCTGGTTCTTCGGATCGGACCTGCGCGAACGCGCTTGTAGACAAACAGAGGCACATCACCGCCGCCGTACAGACCCGTTGCATAGTCACCGGAACATTTGACGAAGCAACCAGCGGTTCGGTTGCGTCCGGTTACACTGAATAAATGAGTCGTTCGGCGGGCACGTGTCTCGCTCTTGTTTGCGCGCTGTTTCCGATCATCGCTTCTGCTCAGAACACCGGTAGCGCCGACGATCCGCCCGCGCCGGTTGCGCCCGCCTCGATTGTTCGGGCCAACGGGCGCGTGGTGGTGCGCGCCATCCATCTGTCGGCACCGTTGACCATTGACGGCAACCTGGACGAAGCGGCCTATCGCGAGAACCAGCCGGTCGACGGCTTCATCCAGGCCGTCCCCGCCAACGGCAAGCCGGTGTCCGAACGCACCGAAGCCTGGGTAATGTACGACGATCAGTTCATCTACATCTCCGCCAAG
>JBKJJZ010000052.1:0-3731 GCA_046597705.1 Vicinamibacterales bacterium
GTAGACGATCAGAGCCCGGATGGGCGGCGACATCGTGTCATCGGTCAGAGCGCGCCCCAGTTGGACCATGTTGACGCTCCGAATGCTGGCGCTCGACATGCCGAGCGTCGAGATGCCTGAACTCGAAGACACCGGCATTCGCAGCGTCAACATGGTCCAACTGGGGCGCGCTCTGACCGATGACACGATGTCGCCGCCCATCCGGGCTCTGATCGTCTACAACAGCAATCCCGCCGCCACGGCGCCAAACCAGAACCTGGTCCTGAAGGGACTCAAACGCGACGCTCTCTTCACCGTCGTCATCGAACAGTTCATGACCGACACCGCCCTGCATGCGGATTTTGTGCTGCCGGCCACGTCACAGCTCGAGCACCTGGACCTGTTCTGGTCGTGGGGGCAGCCCTACATCACCTTGAACCTGCCGGCCATTGCGCCGAGGGGCGAAGCGTTGCCGAATACGGAAGTATTTCGAAGGCTTGCATCGCGCATGGGCTTTGACGATCCGTACTTCACTGACACCGACGAGGACATCGCGCGGCGAACGCTGACCAGCACCCATCCATTCGCCGAAGGCATCACGTTCGAGAGCTTGAAGAAAACAGGGTGGGCGCGCTTCAACGTCTCGGAAGATTATCGCCCGTACGTCGAGGGCGGGTTTGCGACCCCATCAGGCAAGTGTGAGTTCTATTCAGAGACGCTGGCCCGACAAGGCATGGACCCGCTGCCTGGATACGTGCCGGCCACCGAGAGCCCGGGCGCCGACTCAGCGCTGCAGACACGCTACCCTCTCTCATTGGTCACGGCCAAATCAGCGCTGCACTTTCTCAACTCGAGCTACGGCAACACGCCTCGCCAGCTCCACGCCGAGAAGGAGCCCTTCGCTGATATTCACCCGACCGATGCCGGCGCTCGCGGCCTCGCCGACGGCGATAACATTCGCGTCTTCAACGACCGCGGCGCGTTGACGCTTCGTGCACGCGTCGGCGATCGAGTGGTGCCGGGGATGATTGCCGTGCCATCGGGCTGGTGGGCCTCGCTCAGCCCTGGTGGTTCATCCGCCAATGCGCTCACAGCCGATGGACTCAGCGACATGGGTGGGGGCGGAGACTTTCACGACACGCTGGTGCAGGTGGCTCGGGCGGATATCGTCCGTACGTAGGGCGTCCCTTCAGGGGCGCCAAATTGCAGCATCAGTCAGGATTGATAAACCGGTACAACACACGAATGAGCCGATACGCGTCCGGCATGTTCGCACGGGTGAACTCCACCGTATCGGGCGCCACAAGGCGAATCTCGGCGAACGCCGTGGCCACCTCCGGGATGTTGACGTTCCGGAACTGCATTCGCACGGTGTAGGACATCGGACGAACCGGGGGGACTTTCGTCGAAGCGGAAACGCTTTCTCTGGCGGCGGTCTGAATCTCGCGCCTCGCCTCAGCCAGCGGCCGCAGCTCGACTGCCCGGCTGTTGATGGCCCGTTTGACCACCACGCCTCGCACGTTGGGCGCCGTCTCCTTCTGCTGCTCCACCGCCACATCGTCTCCCGTGACCAGCACGACGGGGACGCCGAACCACTGCGCCAGTCTGGCGTTCATGCCGCCTTCGCCAACGGACTTGCCGTTCACGATCAGATCCTTCACAACGCCGGACCCGGTGTGCGCGAACACGCCCCGGGGGGAGTCCGCCTTCGCGTGGTAACCGACAAAGATCACGGCGTCGAACGACTCATCAAGGCCTTCCATCATGCCGTGGCGCTTGAAGCTGTGGCTGATGAGGCGTGCGCGCGGATCGAGGTCCTCGGGCAACAGGTTGCGCTGGCCGCCGTGCGAATCGTTCACGAGCACGTCGGTGGCGCCACCTTCGAACGCACCCCGAATGGCGGCATTGGCATCTTCGGCCATCAGCTTCCGGGCACGGCCATACTCGGCCCCCCCGGCCGCGGTCTGATCGTCGCCGTTGATGCCGCTGATGCCTTCCATGTCCACCGAGATGTAGACCTTCTTGCCCTGCGTCCCTTGCGTCGCAACCGGAGACGCGATCAAACCGAAGCCGAGCGCGGCCATTAGAAGTCGTTTCATCACCACCATCAGTTCCTCCGCTGCCAAATACTACTTCGCATGGCACTAAGGTGCCATTTTTGTGCTACCCTGCCGCCGGCAGCTCATGGCTCTCTCCAACCCCACGCAAACATCACTCGGAAAATCGGCTCAGCCGGGAAAGAATTCTTGCGCATGAAAATCAGGACTCTCGGAATCAAAACGGTGCTAGCCGCTTCAGCGGCTGCGGCCTTTGTTGTGAGCGGTTTGTCGCTGTCAACAGTGGCGGTCAGAGCCGCGGGCGCTGGCCTGTCCCTCATTGAGGACTTCAGCGGCAACGCGCTGCCAGATACCCTTGAGGAGACGGGTTCGGTGCCGGTTTACTCGAACGGCGCCGTGCTGTTCCCGAATTCCGATCGCGGATATCTCCGGACCATCGCGAACTACAACACGGCTGGTTTCATCGCTGACGCCACGGTCACCGTTTCGAGCGATTACGGGCCGTACGGCATCGCGTTTTTCGGCATGGGCGCGGGCGAGCCGGCTTCCTGGTTCTTTGACGAACCCCGCGAGTCACCCACCACGTACGTCCGAATCAGCCCGGATAATTTTGGTGGGGCGTTCGGTATCACCACGTCGGACGCTGAAAACATCGGCAGCAGCGCATCCGGCGGCGACGGTACTCACCGGGTTCGTGTGACCTGGAATCCCCTGACGTCAACATTCACGGCGGCCATCCAGCAGAACTACTCAGGCGGCCCGTTCGTTCCCACCACGACTATTGGAACCGTGGTCGCTGAGCCGTTCGGCGACACCAACACCCGGATCTTCTTCGGCGGATCCGGCGATGCGACTTTTGATGACTTCCAGGTCCTGGCGCTGGCCGGAACGCCTGGCAAGGCGAACTGCAGCGGAACGTCGACTTCTGCCATTGCCAACGACCTGGGTGGCCTGGCTCAGGCCGCGGCGGCGTTTGGATTTCCGAGCGTGAAGTCGCTGCAGGCGTTCATCAAAGCCAGCTGCGGCAGCTAGCTCGCGGCCAGACATTGACGGGCCGGAGACGCAGCGATGCTGCCGTCTCCGGCCTGATTTCGTTTACGATCATCCGCATGGCTGCCCAAGCGTCGTTCGACATCACATCCAAGGTTGACCTCCAGGAGGTCGATAACGCGATCAACCAGGCGAAGAAAGAACTCGCCCAGCGCTACGATTTCAAGGGATCGAAGTCGTCCATTGAGCTCAAGGCGAAGGAAAACCTGATCGAGCTGGTCGCCGACGACAACTTCAAGATGGAAGCCGTCTGGGAGATCGTGCTGACGCGCCTGATTCGCCGCGGCGTTCCAACCAAAAACCTGAAGCCCGGCGAGATTGAAGCGATTGGTGGCGCTCTGGTGAAGCGCAAGGTTGAGTTGCAGCAGGGCATCAGTTCCGATGCGGCGCGCGAGATCACCAAGTTTGTGAAAGACCAGAAGCTGAAGAAAATTCAAGTCACGATTCAAGGCGATCAGCTGCGCGTGACTTCTCCGTCGAAGGACGAACTGCAGAACGCGAGCCAGATCCTGCGCGCGCAGGACTTCGGCGTCGAGCTGCAGTTCGGCAATTTCCGGGATTAATTACGGTCGGCGTCCCCTCCGGGGCGCCGGACGGGCCGTACGTAGGCGTCCCTTCAGGGGCGCCGGACGGGCCGTACGTAGG
>JBKJJZ010000060.1:0-4905 GCA_046597705.1 Vicinamibacterales bacterium
TGGGCTGCGCCGCGGCGCCTCAAGGACGCGTATTGGGGCGCTCGAATCGCCAGACTTGGACCGGGGGAAGGCATCCGCATCGCCGACGAACTACGCCGGCAGATGCAGCTGCAAGACCCGTCGTGGCCCAGCGCCGGGCGCAGGGACGAGGATCTGGCAGCCCACGTTCAACTCGCTGAGTTCTTCCATCGTGCCAGTCCCACCCGCCGCACGTGAATTGCTGGCAGCGCTGGCGCCAGTGCTGGCCCGGTGGGGCCGCTGGTACCTCTTCGGCGCCCAGGCGGTGGTCATGCACGGCGTCCCGCGCCTCAGCGCAGACCTGGACGTCACCCTGGCTCTTGAACCCGATGAGCCTGAACGGTTCGCCAGGGATATGAACGACGCGGGATTCCAATCGCGGATCACGGATCCGGATTTCATCCGCCGGACGCGGGTGATGCCCTTCATTCATGTGCCGACCGGCATGCCGCTCGACGTTGTCCTGGCGGCGTCGGGCCTTGAGGAGGATTTCCTGGCGCGGGTCATCAGGGTTGATTTGGATGGCATCCCCGTTCCCGTGATTCATGTTGATGACTTGATCATCGGCAAGATCCTGGCGGGCCGCCCAAAGGACATCGGCGACGTCAACGCGTTGTGGCAGTTGCACGGCCAGGCAGCCGACGCCGACCGTATCAGGAGTGTATTGGCGATGCTGCAGGAGGCTCTGTCACAAAGCGACCTCGTGCCGGCGTTCGAAGCGGTCGTTCGAAAGGCCCCTCGTCTCTCCTAGCGAGGAAATGAAATCGCTGCTGGTCAAGGTTGTGGGCCGGGCCGTTCTGGTGCTGGCCTGCTACGCGGCGGCCGTCGCAGCGCTTCAGCTCATCGCGGTGGCATGTATCAACGCGAAGCGGCCGGTGTCAGCCGCTCCCGTCAGTTGGTTCGAGCGCAACTACTACGCGAATGGTGGCCGGCACATCTGGCAGGAAGATCCGGCGTGCGCGGTGGCGGACCCGGTGCTGATCTACAAGCCCCGCAACGGCGCGTGTGCATTCTCAAACGCGGAGTTTCAAACCACCCTCAACTTCGACGACCTGGGCCGAGCCGTGCCCGACCGGCCCTGGGCCGCCGCCTCGACCAACGGCATCGCCGTGCTGGGTGACTCCCAGGCCATGGGCTGGGGCGTCAGCGACGGGGAGACGTTCGCGAACGTGCTGCAACAGCGAACCACCCGGCCCGTCTATAACCTCGCGGTCTCAAGCTACGGCACCGAGAGGGAACTGAAGCGGCTGGTCGTTTCCGGCGTTGTCGAGAAGGTGGACACGCTCGTCATCCAGTACAGCGAGAACGATCTGGGCGAGAACCAGGCGTCGCCGACCGATGAGGACTTGAAGAAATACTCAGCCGCGTTCGAACGGCAGCAGCGACGCCGTGACGACCGTGGAATGGGCGGCCGCATCAGGTTCACCTACGACCTGATGAAGACGGCTCTTGCCGACCCGCTGGTGAGACTCAGTGCGTTCGCGCTGGGCGAGGACGTGCCCGATTTTTCGCGCCACCTACAGGCACTGCGCAACACGCTGCAGCGCTACGAAGTCCACCTGCGCCACAAGCGCGTGTTCCTGTTCTACGCGAACGAACACGGCCGGAAGTTCGCCAACTTTCCCGAAGGGCAGGATGCTCGACTGCCGTATCTGACCTTCGTCGATCCTGGCCTGGGGGCGGGCGACTACTTTGCAATTGACGATCACCTGAACCCGCCAGGGCATCGGCGGCTCGGAGAGTACCTGGCGAGGCTGCTGCGGTAGGAATTGGCGCTCCTGAAGGGACGCCCTACGTACCAGCCGGACAGTCGCTTGAGTCGGGCGCCGGTGTCGTGTGCATCGAGTGTGCAACGTAAGGCGTCCCTTCAGGGGCGCCGCATTTGGACAACACGCGCTAGTTGCCATCGCTGCGCCGTGATTCATCCAGTTCCAGATGAAACCGGTGCAGAAATCCCTGCACGGCCGGCGCCAGCAGCACGGCCACCATCGTCACGAAGAACACGCCACTGACGATGGCGTAGACGATGGCGAAGACCTTGGCCGAGGGCCCGATGAGAACATCGACCGGCCCCATGCCAGTCAGAATCATCGCCGCATTGAGGTAGGCATCCAGCCAGGGCAGGTCGTTCAGGAAGTGATAGCCCGTGGCGCCGATGCTCAAGGCCACCGCCAGGAGTCCGACGACGATCGCGCTGTGCCGGACGAAGCGTTTGACCAGACGCCGGTGCATGTGGGCGGGAAGTTGACTCGACGAGCGCAGGACATGGGTTCGCATGGGCGTCACGATACATCGTGGCGCCCCTAAAGGGACGCCCTACGTACTTTGCCGTACGTAGGGCGTCCCTTCAGGGGCGCCGGTGTGCGGGTGTGCGGCCGTACGTAGGGCGTCCCTTCAGGGGCGCCGGTGTGTTGTGCTAGCATGGTCTTCATGTTCGCCGCGCTGCACGCCGCCCACCATCATCATCACCGTCATGCGACGGATGGGCGGAACTGCAGATAGCAAGGTGTCAGACCAGTAAGACCTTCAGCAGCCCCGCCGGTCCCGGCGGGGTTTTTTGTTTCTACCCCCTGCCTGTTCCGCGCGGTTTTTACGGTACGGCGCCCCTGAAGGGACGCCCTACATGGACGCGCACATCAAGGTGCACGGCGCCCCTCACGGGACGCCCTACGGACGAGGAGCTTGTAGTGGATTTTTCAAAGTGGAGTGGCCTGGTGCCTGCCGTGGTGCAGGACGAACGGTCCAACGAAGTGCTCATGGTGGGGTTCATGAACGACGAGGCTCTGTCCCGCACGCGCGAGACCGGGTATGCGACGTTCTTCTCACGCACGCGGCAGAAACTGTGGACGAAAGGGGAGACCTCCGGGAATCGCCTGCGCGTGTCGTCGATGCTGACTGACTGCGACAACGACACGGTGCTGCTGCGCGTCAGGCGCGAAGGGTCGGGAAACGTCTGCCACACGGGGACGCGGACGTGTTTCCGGGATTTCGGAAATGACGTCGGGAATCTTTTTGCAGAAACGAACGCTTTCAAAAAGATTCCCGACGTCGTTTCGGGAGCACGCGTCCTTAAACTTGGCATTCCGGCGGGGTCGCTGCAGGAAGCCACGATCCAGCTCTTCGCCCGCGCGGGTTTTGCGATCTACGCGAGCCCGCGATCGTACTTCCCGACCATCGATGATCCCGAAGTCACGTGCATGCTGATTCGCGCGCAGGAGATGGCCCGGTATGTCGCCGACGGCGTGCTGGACGCCGGGCTCACGGGTCAGGACTGGATTGCCGAGTTCGCCCAGGGCAAAGAGCGCGCGCCGGTGGTGCCCATCACCGACCTCGCCTACGCGAAGCAGAGCTTCGGCCGGGTGAAGTGGGTGCTGGCCGTTCCCGAAGACTCGCCTGTGCGAACGCCGGCTGACCTCGAGGGTTGCACGGTCGCGACCGAGCTCGTCAGCGTCACCAAGGCGTACTTCACGCGGCTTGGCCTCAACGTCAACGTGGAGTTCTCCTGGGGCGCAACCGAAGTGAAGCCGCCACTGCTGGCCGATGCCATTGTCGAGGTCACCGAAACAGGGTCGTCGCTTCGAGCGAACCGCCTGCGCGTGATCGACACGGTAATGCAGTCCAACACGCAGCTGATTGCGAACCCCACTGCCATCGCCGACCCGTGGATGCGCTCGAAGATCGACAACCTGGCGCTGTTGCTGGAAGCTGCGATGCACGCGCAAGGCCGCGTGGGGTTGATGCTCAACGTCGAACGCGCGGCGCTCGCCGATGTGCTGGCGCTGCTGCCGGCACTGCAGCAGCCGACGATTTCTCCGCTGAGCGATGAGCGATGGGTGGCCGTCAATACGATCATCGAGGAGCGCATGGTGCGTGAGCTGATTCCAGGGTTGAAGGCCGCGGGCGGCCGGGGGATTGTTGAGTACCCGCTCAACAAGATAGTGCAGTGAGAAAGCTTGTGGTTCGAGGTTCGAGGTTCGAGGTTCCAGGTTCGAGGTCCGAGGTTCCAGGTTCTGAGAACAGCAGCGACGCGGCGCGGAGGCCGGCGGTGCAGCGCAAGGTTGCACGAATTGTGAGCGACGTCCGGAAGCGCGGCGACATCGCTGTTCGCGAGTGGAGCCTGAAGCTTGATGGCCTCACGGGACCCATTGAGGTATCACGCGAGCAATTGCGGCAGGGGTGGAAGGACACGCCCCGCGAGGTGCGTGCGGCGATTCGTCTGGCTGTCAGGCACGTCGGTCTCGTGTCGGAGAAGCAACTGCCCAGGCCGTTCACGCTCGACGTTCGCAAGGGCGTGCGGATCGAGCAGCGCATCCAGCCGCTGGGGCACGTGGGCTGCTATGTGCCAGGCGGCCGGTTCCCGCTGGTCTCGAGCCTGATCATGACCGTGGTGGCGGCGCGCAAAGCCGGCGTTCCGCAAGTGACCGTGGTGTGCCCGTCGGTCACGCCCGCGATCTGCTGCGCGGCCATCGAGGCCGGGGCCACGCGCGTGCTCAGGCTGGGCGGGGCACAGGCCATCGCCCCGCTGGCCTACGGCACGGCGACCATCGCCAGAGCCGACAAGATCGTCGGGCCCGGCAGCGCGTGGGTGGCCGCGGCCAAGGCGCTCGTCGCGCCCGACTGCGCCATCGACTTCCACGCGGGACCCAGCGAAATCGTGGTGTGGTCCGACCGCGGCCGCGCCGCCTGGATTGCGGCCGATCTCATCGCGCAGGCCGAACACGATCCCGACGCGCGCGCGACCCTCGTCACCACCCGGCGCGATTTGGCGAAGGCGGTGTCGGCGGCGGTCAAGGATCAAATTGGCGCCCCTAAAGGGACGCCCTACGTACCAATTGGCGCCCCTGAAGGGACGCCCTACGTACGCGGCGCTTCCGTTCCGTACGTAGG
>JBKJJZ010000096.1:0-4397 GCA_046597705.1 Vicinamibacterales bacterium
CGTTACGTCGGTTGCGATCGGCTCCGACGGACGCGTGATGGTTGGCACCGGACGCGGCCTCGTGCGGCAGGTCTCGGTGGCGCCTGTCCGCTTTGAAGTGGTCGAAGGCGCCGAACCATCCGTGACCACTCGGGTGTTCTACGATCGCGGCGGCCGGTTGAACTTCAGCGCGGGCAGCAGCATCTACCGCATGGTCAACAATCGCCCGGAACCGTTGACACTGCTTGACCCGCCTTCCGGGCTTCTCGTCACCAGCGCGTATGAAGATCGCGACGGCGGTGTGTGGTTCGGTACCAGCGCGGGCCTCCGAAAATTGAATGGCACGAGCATCGAGCCCTACGGTCCACCTCTCGCGGGAGTGGCGATCAATACCATTCTCATGGACAACGATGGCTCAATCTGGGTCGGCCTCGACGGTGCCGGCATCGCGCGCCTACGCGGCGAGCGCAAGCAATGGGAGTTCTATTCCACCAAGGAGGGGCTGAGCAACGACTTCGTGGCCGTGCTGTTCGAAGACCGCGAGCACAACATCTGGGCCGGCACCTCCGGTGGCGGCTTGAACTACTTCTACCTCGGCAAGTTCACCGCCTTTGGCGCCGCCGAAGGGCTCCCGGGAGACATCGTCTATGCGCTGCTCAGCGATCACGACGCGCATGCGTGGGGCGGGACCAACAACGGCCTCGTGCACGCGGGGGCGTCGGGGATCGTGACGTTCACCCCCGAGAATGGCCTGGGCTCGCGGCGAGCCCAGGCGCTCCATGAATCGGCGGACGGCAGCATCTGGGTGGGCCACCCTCGCGGCATTGACCGCATCAAGGACGGCAAGGTGATCAAGCCACCGTTCGACACCGCGCGACTCGGCAGCGTCAGCGCGGTACTTGAGGATCGTAACGGGACAGTGTGGATGGGTGCTTCGCGCGGGCTGTTCCGAGCTGATGGCGAAGTGCTGACCCGGATCGAGGGTGTGAATGACGGCGGCGTGACGACTCTCTTCATGGACCGCGCCGGCGATGTGCTAGTCGGTCTCCGCTATCACGGCTTGATGCGCTATCACGACGGCGCCTTTACGAGCCTGACCGTGCAGGATGGTCTCAGCGACGGCACCATCATGGCCCTCCATCAGGACGCCGACGGGTCGCTCTGGATCGGAACCGGCGCGGGCGGACTCAATCGACTGAAGGACGGAACGCTGACGGCCTTTCGCGAGCGCAGCGGCTTGTTCGACGACACCGTCTACGCCATCAACGAGGATCTCTCCGCCAATCTGTGGATGGGCAGCAACCGCGGCGTCTGGCGTGTGGCCAAAAGCGACCTCGACGCCTTCGCGCGCAACGAGGTCACTTCGTTCAAGTCAATCAGTTACGGACGCGGCGACGGCATGCGGTCCATCGCCGTGTCGCCGGGCGGCGGTCCGAACACACTGAGCGGACGCGACGGGCGGCTTTGGTTTGCGACCAGCGTGGGCGCCGTGGTCATCGACCCCAAGGACATCAGGATCAACGAAACCCCGCCACCGGTTGTCTTCGAGAGCCTGCTGGCGAACGGCGAGCGAGTATCCACCGATCGCGCGCTGCCACCCGGACGACGCAACCTCGAGTTCCACTACACCGCCTTGAGTTTCATTGCGCCGAATGAAGTCAAGTTCCTTTATCAACTGGAAGGCTTCGACGAGGGTTGGATCAACCCCGGCACTCGCCGGACGGCGTACTACACGAATGTGCCTCCTGGAAAATATACCTTCCGCGTCAAGGCCGCCAACAGCGACGGCGTCTGGAACGAAACCGGCACGTCGGTGACGTTCTCGCTACAGCCCTACTTCTATGAAACGTGGCTGTTCTACGCGGCCTGCATTCTCGGGTTGATGGCTGCGGTTGGCACCGCGTTCTGGGTCCGGGTGCGACACGCGCGAGAGCAGGCCTCTCGCCTGGAGCAGATCGTCGAAGTGCGGACGCGCGAACTGAAATCGGCGAAGGAGGCGGCCGAGGCGGCAAACCAGGCGAAAGGCGAGTTCCTGGCCAATATGAGCCACGAGATTCGGACCCCGATGAACGGCATTCTCGGGATGACCGAACTCACCTTGGACACTGATCTCAACGCCGACCAGCGGGAGTACCTGTCCATCGCGAAGACATCAGCCGACGGCCTGCTGACGCTGCTGAATGACATTCTCGACTTCTCGAAGATCGACCAGCAGAAGCTCGACCTCAACGCCGAGCCCTTCTCCGTGCGCTCGACCATCATCGAGTTGCTGAAGCCACTCGCATTTCGCGCAGCGCAGAAGGAGGTCCAAGTGCTCTCTCTCGTGGCGGCGGACGTCCCTGACATGGTCGTGGGCGATGCCGGCCGTGTCAAGCAGGTGCTGATCAACTTGGTCGGCAATGCGATCAAGTTCACAGAGAGCGGACACATTCTCGTGGAGGTCAAGGTCGAAAGCGCCAGCGCCGACAACCTCATGCTGCATTGCCTGGTGGCCGATACCGGCATCGGTATCCCGAAGGCCAAGCACCAGTTCATTTTCGAGGCGTTCCGGCAAGCCGACGGTTCGACCACGCGTCGCTATGGCGGCACCGGACTCGGGCTGGCGATTGCGACGCGACTGGTCGAGTTGATGGGAGGACGTATGTGGCTCGAGAGTGCAGAGGGTGAAGGCAGCACGTTCCACTTCATCCTCAACGTGACGCGAAGCGCTCTGCAATCCGCTCCTTCGCTCCCGGTGAGCCACCCTGGGAGCGTCGACGCTGTCGATATTCCGGCGTCGGCCGCCCCTACCCGCGGTGGTGCATTCCGAGTGCTGCTGGTAGAAGACAATGCGGTCAACCAGCTGGTCGCCAAGCGAATGCTGGAGAAGGAAGGGTACGACGTGACCATTGCCGCCGACGGCCAGCAGGCCGTTGCTGCATGGGCGCGCGAGGCTTTCGCCCTCGTGTTGATGGACGTGCAAATGCCCGTCATGAGCGGCTTCGAAGCGGCCAGCATGATCCGGGAGCGGGAAGCCGGCCGCGGAGTCCGAGTGCCGATCGTCGCCATGACCGCCCACGCGATGAAGGGCGATCGAGAGCGCTGTCTGGAGTCGGGAATGGACGACTTCCTGTCCAAGCCTATCGACTCGAAGAGCCTCGTCGCAATGGTCGAAAAGCATGCGGCCAGACCCGCCGAGGCCGGGCGAGTCGCGTAAGGCTGTTAAGCCGTTCCGGGGCGGATGACAATTCCGCGGCCCTGAGTAAACTGTGCGGATGATTCGCCACATCCTCGCGGTCACCCTGGCGCTCACCCTTACCTCCTGCGCGCAGTCGGAGACGCCCGCCGCCGCACAGGAAGCGCGGCTCGATCCGCTCCCGGGCACGAAGCTCTCCGTGGATCAGCTGAAGGCGCAGATGTTTCACGTCAGCGCCGGCAAACGCTTGAAGGGGCGATGGCCCAATGGCGCGAAGGTGGCCGTCGGCCTGTCGTTCGATGTCGACAATGCCACCTCGACGCTCTCAACCGGCAACCTGGATTACGAGATTCTGTCGCGCGGCGAATACGGCGCCGTGGATGGGCTGCCAAGACTCCTGCGCATTCTCGATCGCCAGCAGGTGCCGGCATCGTTCTTCATACCGGCGGCGAGCGCGGTGCTGCATCCGAAGGTCATCACCGACATCCAGGGAGCGAAGCAGAAGCACGAGATCGGCGTGCACGGCTGGATTCACGAGCGCCTGCCGCTGCTCAACGACGAAAAGGAAGAGCAACGCATGCTCAACTTGTCGATCGAGACGCTCACGAAGATGACCGGCAAGCGGCCGATCGGATATCGCGCGCCATCGTGGAAGTTCAGCAAGTGGACCATGGGCCAGGTCAAGGCCGCGGGTTTCCTTTATGACACCAGCCTGATGGCGAGCGACGATGCCTACGAGCTGTTACTCGATGGCCAGCCGACCGGCGTCGTCGAGCTGCCGATCGAGCGGATCCTCGACGACTCGCCGTACTTCGGCGGAAACGCCGACGGCTCGAATCCCTCGGTTGGCGACGTCTATGAAGTGTTTCAGTCTGAGTTCGATGTCGCCTACGAAGAGGGCGGGCTCTATCTGCTGACGATGCACCCGCACATGATGGGGCATCGATCGCGGGCGGCGATGCTCGAGCGATTGATCGAATACATCAAGAAAAAACCCGGCGTGTGGTTCGCGACGCACGAGCAGATCGCCATGCACGTCAAACCGCTGATTTGAAAGTAGACCCATGCGAATGATTGCGTTTGTCGTCACCGCGCTGCTGGGCGCGACTCTCTCCGCGCAAACGCCGGCGGCGCAGGTCGGCACATTCGATCCGGCGCGATCGGCGGTCATCGATCGCGGATTGCAACGCTACGTTGATTCGGACCGCGTGCCCGGGATTGTCGCGCTGGTGATGCAGGACGG
>JBKJJZ010000141.1:0-5937 GCA_046597705.1 Vicinamibacterales bacterium
GTCCGCGGTGTAGGGAATGAAATCCTCACGCGTGGTCTCGCCGAGAAACGCCGACAGGACCTGATTCCTCATTCGGCTCGTCGCGATCGCGCGCGTGACGTGCTCGAGCCGCTCCAGGGTGATCTCGGCTCCCTCCATCTTGCTGATGAGCGTGGCATCCGCCAGCGGATAGAGGAACGTGAAAGCATCCAGATCGGACCGGTTGGTGTGGCGCGCGAAAAACAGCGTGTCCGACTTGATGGCGTACAACATGGCGGTGGCCGTCCGCTCGGAGATGTTGGCGTCCACAGCCCGCAGGTGTTCGGTCAGGATCGTGCAGGTGGAGCCGTAGTCTGGCCGGATGTCCTTGAACACGGCCGTGTAGCCTGTCTGTTCGGGATGATGGTCGATGACCAGATCCACCCGCGGCAGCACGCCTGGAAAGTAATGCGGCTGCACGTCCACGGTCGCGATGCGGTCAAACGACGCAAACTCATCGGCCGTAATGGTCTCGATGTGGATGTCGAGCAGATCGACCATCCTCAGGTTTTCGGGCCGCGTCACGCCCTGCATCGTGCCGATAATGGCCGTGGTGCGCGTGCGGCGCAGGACGTTGCGCAACGCCAAGCCGGCGGCCATCGCATCGGGGTCCGGTTCGTTGTGCAGCAGGATCAGCACGCGGTCAGCGTCCGCAAAGTACCGCTGGTACTGCTGGACGCGGGCGCGCGTCAGCGCACGCGACAGTTCAGCGGTGAGTGTGCCCGAGAGCAGCTCGCCCAGGTCCAGATACATCAGTTCCGGAACCAGCGCCTTCAACTCGTCGTGCTGTTTACGTTTCGAAGGACGCGTGCCGGCCTGCAGGACGTACAGCAAGCTGCCGCCCGCATCGCGGATGGCGGTGACCACACCCTTGAGGCCGCGTTTGCCGTTGTCTTCGACGATGACGCAGGTGGACGGGGAGAGGTCGGCGCGCAGGTAGGAATCGACGCGCTTGGGGTCGCCCACGCTGGCGGCAATCTGGTCATCGACGAGACGTCTAGCCAGCGGACGACTTTCGACGAGGAACTCGATGTCGAAGGTGTGCGAGAGGACTTGATGCAGCGTCCTGATAACCAGCTCGTCCTGGCAGATAGCCAAGGCTCTCATGCGGCAGTCATCAGTATAATGCCCTCAGGATGACCCGCACGTGCCTGGTACTGGCGCTTGGCCTGGCCGGCACCGTGAATTTCGGCCAGCAGACCTTCCGTACGGCGACCGACGTGGTCTCGATACCGGCCACCGTCATCGGGCGCGGCGACGTCCTGATTCACGGCCTCACCATGGGCGACTTCGAGGTCCTCGAGGATGGCAAGCCGCAGACCCTGACGCTCTTCAGCGAAGGGGCGCCTGGCCCCGAGATTCCGTTGCACCTGGGGCTGTTGCTCGACACCTCTGAAAGCATGGACAAGAATCTGGCCGCCGCCACCTCGGCTGTGATCAGATTCGTCAACGCGCTGGACGAGGCCGTGGACGTGACGTTCGTGGACTTCTCGAGCGAAGTGCGAGTCTCGCGGTTCGTGCCGGCCAGCTATCCGCACCTGTTCGAGCGCGTGCGGGCCAACAAGGCGGAAGGGTCTACCGCGCTGTACGACGCGCTCGCGCTATATCTGTTGGCAGCCGAGCAGCAGGACGGGCAGAAGGTCCTGTTGCTTTACTCGGACGGGCTGGATTCCACCAGCAGCACCGGCTACGGGAAGCTGATCGAAATGCTGCGGCGGAACAACGTCATGGTCTATGACATCGGCTACGTCGAGAATCTCGGGTCGAGCCGGGCGATGGGCCAGGTACGGCTCAATGACATGGCGCACCAGACGGGCGGTGAGGCGTTTTACCCGCTGGGACGAGAGGCGCTCGACAAGGTCTACCAGCGCATTCTGGACGAAATCAAGTCGCGTTACACCCTGGGTTACATCTCGACCAACCGCGCCGCCGACGGCAAGTGGCGCAAGCTGGAGGTGCGCGCAACCGCTTCTGCCCCCAAGGGCGCCAAGGTCCGCACCAGGCCCGGCTATTTCGCCCCGCTCCGCTGAAGGCGAACGCTCCGGGGGCCGGACCCGGCCTCTGTCCCATCCAGCACTTCCACCAGTTGTCCCTTCTCCGCTACCATCGGAAGTTGGGACTGGGTCCTGCATGCCTTCCATAGACGATCATTTCGAACTCGAGTCGGATTTCGAGCAGCGCGGAGACCAGCCGGGCGCCATTCGCCAGCTGGTCGAGGGGCTCGAGCGGGGCGATCCGGCGCAGGTGCTGCTTGGCGTGACAGGCTCAGGCAAGACCTTCACGATGGCGCAGGTCGTGTCCATCGTGAATCGGCCCACGCTGGTGATGGTCCACAACAAGACGCTGGCGGCACAGCTCTACCAGGAATTCCGGCGCTTCTTTCCGCGCAACGCGGTCGAGTACTTCGTCAGTTACTACGACTACTACCAGCCGGAAGCGTTCATCCCGGCTTCCGGCACGTACATCGAGAAGGAATCGATCGTCAACGAAGAGATCGATCGCCTTCGACTCTCTGCCACGCGCTCGTTGTTCGAACGGCGCGACGTGCTGATTGTGGCGTCGGTCTCATGCATCTATGGTCTGGGCTCGCCCGAGGCGTACTACGGACTCGTGGTCGAAGTCCGCAAGGGCGATTCCACGGGCCGCGACGGCTTCCTGCGCCAGTTGGTGGAAATCCAGTACGAGCGCAATGACCACGAGTTCACGCGCGGCACCTTCCGCGTGCGGGGGGACATCGTGGAGATCTACCCGTCATACGAGGACATCGGGATCCGCGTCGGTTACTTCGGAAACGAGGTGGACGAAATCGTGACGTTCGACCCACTGACGGGCCGCGAGGTGCGGCGGCACGATCGCATGTCAGTGTTCCCAAAGTCACACTTTGTGACGCCACGGGCGAAGACACTACTGGCAGTGGAACGCATCAAGGCCGAGTTGCAGGAGCGATTGGCGGAACTTGACAGTGCCGGCCGGGTGCTCGAATCGCAGCGCCTGCATCAGCGGACGATGTTCGACATCGAGATGATGAAGGAGATCGGCTACTGCCACGGCATCGAGAATTACTCGAGGCACTTGTCGGGCCGCGCGGCTGGTGAGCCGCCGCCGACGCTGCTGGACTACCTGCCCGAGGACGCCCTGCTGATCGTGGACGAGAGCCATCAGTCCGTGCCGCAGGTGCGCGGCATGTATCACGGCGATCGCGCGCGCAAGGAAGTGCTGGTGGAGTTCGGCTTTCGTCTGCCTTCGGCGCTCGATAACCGGCCGCTCAGTTTCGAGGAGTGGGAGGAACGTCGCCGGCAGGTGGTGTATGTGAGCGCTACGCCAGGTCCGTACGAACTGAAACACGCGGGCGGCGTTGTCGTCGAGCAGATTATTCGACCCACCGGTCTCGTCGACCCGGTCATCATCGTCCGCCCCGTGGCCGGGCAGGTGGACGACCTGTTGGGCGAGATTCGCGAAGTGGCCGCGCGTCAGGAACGCGTGCTGGTGACCGTGTTGACCAAACGCATGGCCGAGGACCTGACCACGTACTACCAGGAGCTTGGCGTGCGTGTCCGCTATCTTCACTCGGATATCGATACGCTGGAGCGAGTGGACATCCTTCGGAATCTCCGGCTTGGGACGTTTGACGTGTTGGTGGGCATCAACCTGCTGCGCGAGGGATTGGACCTGCCTGAAGTGTCACTCGTGGCGGTGCTTGACGCTGATAAGGAAGGTTTTCTTCGATCCGCAGGAGCGCTGATTCAAACCATCGGCCGCGCCGCCAGGCACGTGCGAGGCCGGGCTGTCCTTTACGCCGACAAGATGACGAACTCCATGCGCCAGGCCATCGATGAGACCGACCGCCGCCGGCGCGTGCAGGAGGCCTATAACGAGGAGCATGGCATCACGCCGGCCTCGATCATCAAGCACATCGATGATGCGATGCTGAGTGTGTATCAGCGCGACTACATGACGGTTGCGTCTCTGGATGAATCGCGTGAGACCTTCAAGTCACGGGCCGATCTCGACCGAAAGGTTGCCGATCTGGAGCGTGCGATGAAGGCGGCGGCGGCCAATCTCGAGTTCGAGCGTGCCGCCAGCATTCGCGACCAATTGCGGCGATTGCGCGATCCGGGCCGCGTCATGGTGGGAGGGGAAGCCTAGTGCCATCGTTTGTGGTGAACGCCACCAAGAATGCGCTCATCGAGGTGCAGGAGTACATGAAGCTCCTGGGACAGATCGCGCGCGGACTCACGACGCGCCCGATTTACTTTCGCGACATCGTCGAGCAGTTCGAAAGCATTGGACTGGGTTCGCTGACGGTGGTGCTGCTGACCGGCACATTCACCGGCATGGTGCTGGCGCTGCAGTCCGGTGTGACGCTGGACAAGTTTGGCGCCCGCTCGATGGTGGGCCAGCTCGTCAGCGCATCAATGGTGAAGGAACTGGGACCGGTGCTGACCGCGCTGATGGTGACGGGCCGCGTGGGGTCTGGAATCGCGGCCGAACTCGGATCGATGATGGTGACCGATCAGATTAGCGCCCTGCGGGCACTCGGCACGGATCCAGTCCGCAAGCTGGTGGTGCCCCGCGTGCTGGCCGGCATCATCATGGTGCCTGTGCTGACAGTTATCTCCGACACGGTGGGGATGGTTGGCGCCTGGCTGATCACCACCACCCAGCTCAAGGTGGCGGGCAGCGTGTTCTGGAATTCCGTGGTGCTGGGACTCTACATCCAGGACGTGTGGATGGGACTCATCAAGCCGTTCTTCCTGGGCTTCGCTCTGGTGACCATCGGCTGCCACGTTGGCCTGCGCACCTCGGGCGGCACGCAAGGGGTTGGCCGCGCCACCACCAAAGCGGTCGTCGGCGGATCGGTGGCCGTCTTGATCGTCGATTTCCTGCTGACCAAGTTGTTGATTTCGTTGATGTATTGACGCCATGGCTCTCACTGAACGCGAACAGGCGATGCTGGAGCCGCGGACCATCACAGAGTCCGATGAGCCGGTCATTGTCTTTGATGAGGTATCGCTGGCCTTCGATGAGAAGGTCATCCTCGACAAAGTGAGTTTCCAGCTTCTGGCGGGCCGCACGAAGATCATCCTCGGCGGCAGCGGCGTGGGCAAGTCCACGGTCCTCAAGCTGATCCTCGGCCTGCTCAAGCCCGACGGCGGTCAAATCCTTGTCAATGGCCGCCGTGTTGACGAGCTGGATGAGCGCCACTACATGGAAGTGCGCGACGAGCTCGGGATGGTGTTTCAGGAGGGTGCGCTGTTCGACTCCCTGACGGTCCGGGAAAACGTGGGCTACAAATTGTTCGAAGAGACCAAGATTCCGATTGATAAGGTCGATGCGCGCGTCAAGGAAGTCCTGGGCTTCGTCGGTCTCAGCGAGTACTTCCTGCGCATGCCGTCAGAACTGTCCGGCGGCCAGCGCAGGCGCGTGGCGATTGCGCGGGCCCTGGCCGCGCGGCCCAAGATCCTTTTGTACGACGAGCCCACGACCGGGCTCGATCCGATCACGGCCGTCACGATCGACGACGAGATCATCAAGTTGCGGGACCTTGAAGAAGTCAGCGCGTTGCTGGTCACCCACCAGCTGCGGGATGCGTTCTACGTCGCGTCCCACGAAGCGGTTCGAGAGGGAGAGGCGGTGAATTTCGTTCCGGCCTCGCCGAAAAAGCTGGCCGAGACCACGTTCGTCATGCTGAAAGACAGCAAGGTACTGTTTGAAGGCACGCTGCCGGAGCTCCACGCGTCGGCGGACCCGTACCTCCAGTCGTTTTTGTCGTAAGGGAGAGAGAGCACGCATATGCCACGAACACGATCGATTGCCTGGGCCCAGTTGAAGTTGGGCATCATCGGGGTTGCCGCCGTCCTGTTGGCGATGGCGCTGATCTTTGCCGTGGGTGGACAGGGCGGCTTCTTCTGGCAGCGG